>JAAFHX010000035.1 GCA_013297695.1 Rhodobacterales bacterium
GGGAAAGCGGCTGGGGGCCGACGTGATGACGATGCAGGTCGCCCATTCCTCGGTGAAGAAGGGCGAGACGCTGATCGACACCGCGCTGACGCTGAACGCGATGCAGCCCGACCTGCTGGTGGTGCGCCACCCGTCCTCGGGCGCGGTGAACCTGCTGGCATCCAAGGTGAATTGCGCCGTGCTGAACGCGGGCGACGGGCGGCACGAGCATCCGACGCAGGCGCTGCTGGATGCGCTGACCATCCGCCGCGCCAAGGGCCGCATCCAGCGGCTGACCGTGGCGATCTGCGGCGACATCGCGCATTCCCGCGTGGCGCGCAGCAACCTGATCCTGCTGGGCAAGATGGAAAACCGCATCCGCCTGATCGCCCCCGCTACCCTCATGCCCGCCGGCGTGCAGGACTTCGGCTGCGAGGTGTTCGACGACATGGCCAGGGGTCTGGAAGGCGCCGACGTGGTGATGATGCTGCGGCTTCAGCGCGAACGGATGGACGGCGGATACGTCCCGTCGGAACGCGAGTATTACCACCGCTACGGCCTTGATGCCGAAAAGCTGGCCTTCGCCAAACCCGACGCCATCGTGATGCACCCCGGCCCGATGAACCGGGGGGTGGAGATCGACGGCACATTGGCGGATGACATCAACCGCAGCGTCATTCAGGATCAGGTCGAGATGGGGGTGGCGGTGCGGATGGCCTGCATGGAACTTCTGGCCCGCAACCTGAAGGCGGAACGCGGGCGGGCTGCTGCCGGGACGGTCGTCTAGGGGGCGGGCTCCCGCGGCCGGTCCAGAGAGGGGGGGGGATGATGACCGATGACCTGACCATCCTGCGGGGCGAGCGGCATGTGCTGCGCGTGTTCGCGCTGGACATGGACCCGGAGGCTGCGGATCGTCTGCGCGACCGCCCCGAAGCCGCCGATCCGCTGGTGGCAGCGGACCCGTCGCTGCGCCATGCCGACCGGGCGGCGGTCGCGGCCCTGTTCGGGCTGGCCGACATCGACCCGGCCCATGTGGAACTCGTGGATACCCGCGACCTCGGCGGGTTGGGCCTTGCCGCCTACCTGACCGAGGCCGACGCCGCCGCCGAGGACCAGATCGCGGCCGACAGGGCGCGGCTGGACGGGCTGCGGGGGCTTGTGCTGACGGTGGCGACGGCTGCCTTTCCGGCGCTGCCGGTCACGCTGCGGCCTGATCCCCGTGTTGCCCTGATCGGTCGCTATGCCGAGGATGTGCCGAAGGTGCACTTTGACCCGCTGCCCGATGGCTCGGCCCGGGGGACGCTGACAAACGGCGGCGCGCCGGGCAATGCCCCGAAAGGACGCAGCGCCGTCTCGACACTCGGCATCGTGGTTCTGGTGATTCTGGTGCTGGCGGCCGTCGTGAAGCTGGTAGCCGGTTAGGCACAGGCCCCGGGGCTGTGCCAGAATGGCGGCAGGCCCCGGGCAAATCGGACACAGTCGGGCATTTCGGGCGCGGAGGGTGCGATTTGGCGGTGCCGTCATTCATGCGCGTGATAGGATATGTTTCTGGAAAGCGGTCTTTCCGCCCGGCGACCCGTTGGGCGATGGCCCTGATCCGGTCTGACCCCGCACGATCAAGATGGAGCCTGCCATGCGATTGCCCCTTTGGTTCGTCCCTTCCGCCGCTGCCCTGTCGCTTGCGCTTTCGGTCGGCGGTGCCCTGGCGCAATCTGCCGACGAACTGGCCAAGAAGCTGTCGAACCCGGTTGCCAACCTGATCTCGGTGCCGTTGCAGTTGAACTACAATTCGGGCTACGGTTCCGGCGACGCGAACCAGACCACCCTGAACATCCAGCCGGTCATCCCGATTTCCATCGGCGAGAACTGGAACCTGATCTCGCGCACCATCCTGCCGGTGGTCAGCCAGGACGGGTTCCTGCCCGATGGCGACAGCCAGCTTGGCTTTGGCAACACGACGCAAAGCTTCTTCTTCTCGCCCAAGAAGCCGACCAAGGGCGGGCTGATCTGGGGCGTGGGCCCTGTGTTGAGCATCCCGACCGCGACCGACGGCATTGCCGCAAACCAGTGGGGCGCGGGCATCACCGGTGTGGCACTTGTGCAGAAAGGCCAGTGGACGGTCGGGGTTCTGGCCAACCACCTCTGGTCGGTGACAGGAGACGACCGGTTCGGCAGCTATTCCAACACCTACTTCCAGCCGTTTCTCAGCTACACCACCAAGAAGGCGACGTCGTTCGCCATCAACACCGAAACCAACTACAACTGGAAGACCGAGGAAGCCTCGGTGCCGATCAACATGACGGTCGGGCAGATCGTCAAGATCGGCGGCAAGCCGGTGCAGATCACCGCCGGTGCGCGTTACTGGGCCGACAACCCCGAAGGCGGGGCCGAAGGCTGGGGCGGGCGGCTGGTCGTGACCTATCTGTTCCCCAAGAAGGGCTGAGCCGCGCGCCCGGCATTGCCCCGCACCCGCGACCCGGCATAGGATCGCGGGCATGATCCTGCACCTTGAAAACGCCCGCCTGATCGACCCCGAGGCGCTGACCGATGCGCCCGGAAGCCTGACCGTGATCGACGGGCGGATTGCGGCGCGGGACCAGGCCGCGCCTGCGGGGGCTACCGTGATCGACTGTGGCGGCAGGTGCCTTGCCCCCGGCATCGTCGATCTGGGCGTCAAGGTCGGCGAGCCCGGCGAACGGCACCGCGAATCGTTCCGCTCGGCAGGGCTTGCGGCGGCGGCGGGCGGCGTGACGACCATCATCTGCCGCCCCGACACCAATCCGCCCATCGACACGCCCGAGGCGCTGGAATTCGTGACCCGCCGCGCGGCCGAAGCCGCCCCGGTGCGCATCCGCCACATCGCCGCCCTGACCAAGGGCCGGGCCGGGCGCGAGATGACCGAGATCGGTTTTCTGATGGATGCCGGGGCGATTGCCTTCAGCGACGGCGACCATGTCGGCACCGACACGCGCAGCCTTGCCCGTGCGCTGACCTATGCCCGCAGCCTGGGCGCGCTGGTGATCGGCCATCCGCAGGACCCCGGCCTGTCGGCGGGGGCCGCCGTGACCGCCGGCAAGTTCGCCAGCCTGCGCGGGCTGCCCGGCGTGCATCCGATGGCCGAACGGATGGGGTTCGACCGCGACATGGCGCTGGTCGAGATGACCGGCGCGCGGTACCACGCCGACCAGATCACCTGTGCGCGCACCCTGCCCGCGCTGGCCCGCGCCAAGGCCAACGGGCTGGATGTGACGGCCGGCGTGTCGATCCACCATCTGACGCTGAACGACCTGGACGTGGGCGACTACCGCACCTTCTTCAAGCTGACCCCGCCGCTGCGCGCCGAGGAAGACCGGCTGGCCGTGGTCGAGGCGGTGGCGGGCGGGCTGATCGACGTGATCTGTTCGATGCACACGCCGCAGGACGAGGAATCCAAGCGCCTGCCCTTCGAGGAGGCCGCTGCCGGGGCCGTGGCGCTGGAAACCTTCCTGCCGGCCGCGATGCGGCTTTACCATGCCGGGGCAATGGACCTGCCCACCCTGTTCCGTGCCATGGCGCTGAATCCTGCGCGCCGCCTTGGCCTGCCGCAGGGGCGGCTTGCCCCAGGCGCACCCGCCGATCTGGTGCTGTTCGACCCCGACGCGCCCTTCGTGCTTGACCGTTTCACCCTGCGGTCCAAGTCCAAGAACACGCCCTTCGACGGGCAGCGGATGGAGGGGCGCGTGCTGGCCACCTGGGTCGGCGGGCTTGAGGCCTTCCGCGCCGCGTCGTTCCAGCCGGAGATGGCCTGAGATGCCCGACATCACCTCGTCCCCGCTTGCCCTGATCATCGTGGCGGTGCTGGCCTATCTGCTGGGCTCGGTGCCGTTCGGCGTGGTCATCACCCGGGCGCTTGGGCTGGGCGACCTGCGCAGCATCGGGTCGGGGAACATCGGGGCCACCAACGTGCTGCGCACCGGCAATAAGGGGGCGGCGGCGGCGACGCTGATCCTGGATGCGGCCAAGGGCGGGGTGGCGGTGCTGATCGCGCGCGCCGTCGTGGGGCCGGATGCGGCGCAGGTGGCGGGGCTGTGCGCCTTTCTGGGCCACCTGTTCCCGGTCTGGCTGGGGTTCCGGGGCGGCAAGGGGGTGGCGACCTTTCTGGGCACGCTGCTGGCGCTGGCCTGGCCGGTGGGCCTTGCCGCCTGCGCGACCTGGGCCGCGACTGCGGCGCTGACCCGCTATTCCTCGCTGTCGGCGCTTGTGGCGGCGGTGCTGGCCCCGGTCTGGGCGCTGGCTTTGGGACAGGGGACGATCGTCGCGCTGGCAATCCTGCTGGCGGCGCTGGTGGTTCTGCGCCACAGTGCCAACATCGCGCGGCTGCGGGCCGGAACGGAACCGAAGATCGGCGCGAAGACGTCCTGATCGGCTGCGGTGCAGGAGGCATCATGCGCAGATTTCTGATCGTCCTCGCGCTGGCCCTTCTGCCTGTTCCTGCCCTGGCCGGCACCGACACACTGCTTGCCGAAGCCGCGGCGATGTGCGCGGATCAGGACAAGGGCGTTTTCGGGTCCGAAGGCGCTGTCCTGCATCTGGACGTCAGCGGCGACGGGCAGCCCGATACGCTGGTCGACGAGGGCCGCTTTACCTGCACCACCGCCGCAAGCCTGTACGGCGGATCGGGCGGCAGCATGCTCCACGTCATCGTCGGCGACGTGCAAAGCGATTTTCTGGTGCAGGGCCATGAAATCCTGAACTGGGCCGGACGCACCATCCTGCTGCTGGCACTGCATGGGTCGGCTTGCAACAGCATCGGCGCCGACCCCTGTTTCGAGGCACTGGTCTGGAACGGCGAGCGGTTCCTGTCGGTGCGCCCGCCCGCCGAATGACCCACCCCGAAAAGGACCCCCGCCCATGAACATGCAAGACGCCGTATCGTCGGTCTTTCGCAACTATGCCACCTTCCCGGGCCGGGCGCGGCGGGCGGAATACTGGTGGTTCATCCTGTTCTCGATCATCGTCTCGGCGATCCTGGGGGTGATCGACGGCGCGGTGTTCGGCTACAGCTTTACCAGTGCGACGGGCGAGGGGTCGGCGGCATTCGCCTATGCCAGCCCGGGCATCCTGCCGTCGATCTGGTCACTGGCCACATTCCTTCCCAGCCTTGCCGTGGCCGTCCGGCGGCTGCATGACACGGGACGGTCGGGCTGGTGGCTGCTGCTGTTCCTGATCCCGCTGATCGGGTTCATCGTGCTGCTGGTCTGGTTCGCATCACGCGGCAATCCGGGGACGAATGCCTTTGGCCCCGACCCCATCGGGGCCGAAGGCTGACGCGGGTCAGTAGCTGACCGCCTCATAGATCGGGTGCAGGTGTTCGCCCCAAGGCCCGTGATACTGCGCCAGCAGACGGTCGGCCTGCACCTCGCCCCGCGCCACGCTTTCGGCAAGCACGTCCAGATAGACCTCTTCGCCCAGGCCCCGCGCGGCAAGCCCCGCCTGCGCCAGCGCCACCGCATCGCGCGCCAGATCGCGCAGGCGCACGCCGCCTGCCTCGCCCTGCAGGGCGCTGACGCTTGCGGCCACCCGCAGCCCCTCGCGGGTTTCCGCGTCAAAGTCCTTCACCAGGTCCCAGGCAGCATCCAGCGCGCCGGGGTCGTACATCAGGCCGACCCAGAAGGCGGGCAGGGCGGACAGATGGGCCACATCGCCGCAATCCGCGCCGCGCATCTCGATGTATCTCTTGACCCGCGCCTCGGGGAAGACCGTGGTCATATGGTCTGCCCAGTCGGAAAACGTGGGCTTTTCCCCCGGCAACGCGGGCAGTTGCCCCTTCAGGAAATCGCGGAACGACTGGCCGAGCGCGTTGATATAGCGCCCGTCGCGATAGACGAAGTACATCGGCACATCCAGCACCCAGTCGACATAGGCCTGAAACCCCATGCCCGATTGAAAGGCGAAGGGCAGCATCCCGGTGCGGCTGTCATCCAGCCCGCGCCAGATTCGGCTGCGCCACGATTTGTGCCCGTTCGGCCGCCCGTCGAAGAACGGCGATGACGCGAACAGCGCCGTCGCAACCGGCTGCAACGCCAGCGACACGCGCAGCTTTTTCACCATGTCGGCTTCGGACGCATAGTCGAGGTTCACCTGCACCGTGCAGGTGCGGTACATCATCTGCGTGCCATGCGTGCCCACGCGGCCCATGTAATCGGTCATCAGCCGATATCGGCCCTTGGGCATCACCGGCATCTGGTCATGCCGCCATTCCGGTGCCGCCCCGATGCCCATGAAGCGGATGCCGAGGGGGGTTGCCACCTCGGTCACTTCGGCCAGATGCTGCCGCGTTTCGGCATCGGTTTCGTGCAGGTTCACCACCGCCGCGCCCGAAAGCTCGAACTGGCCGCCAGGTTCCAGGCTGATGTTCGCCTGCCCCCGCGTCATGCCGATGACGTTCTCGCCCTCGCGCACCGGGGTCCAGCCGAACCGCTCCAGACCCGAAAACAGGGCCGAGATCGACCGGTCGCCCGCATAGGGCACCGGCAGGCGGCTGTCGGTCAGCCAGCCGAACTTTTCGTGTTCGGTGCCGATGCGCCAGTCGGCGGCGGGTTTCGACCCGCCTTCCATGTATTCGGCAAGCTGGCTTTCATGCTCGATCAGCCCGCCGCCGGATTGAGGGATGGACATGGGGCGCTCCGATCTTGCCGTGGTCTGTTCGGGTGCAAGACGTGCTGCGGGATGCGGTCCGAGTCAAGGGCAGGCAGGCACAAGCCCGGCCCTCGTCCCGCCTCAGCCCTTCACCAGCCGCAGCCTTGCCGCCCCCCGGTCCCGCCGCCAGATCACGCGATCTTCGGTCAACGGGGCCTCCAGCGCGGCAACCAGTGCCTGGCTGTCCAGACCCGGCAGGACGGCAAAGGCATCGAACAGCCGTTCCGCCCCCGATGCCTCGACCGGGATCAGCAGGGCCTGCCCGTCGGACTGCTTCAGCCGCCAGACCCGCTTGCTGTAGACCCGGATCAGCCGCAGTTCGACCAGATCGGGCAGCGCGACATACCCGCCAAGGCCGGGACCAAGATAGCCGACCTGCCCTTCGTCGATCTCGACCACGCCCGGCGCGCCGACGCCTTGCGAAAAGCGCAGGCGGCGCAGGGCCGAGATGGCCCAGGCGACGCCAAGACCCAGGATCAGCGCCCCGACCGGGATCAGGAACAGGCCGCCCAGCCAGATCAGCCACAGTCCCACGGCTCCGGTCGCGCCTGCCGCGATCACCTCGCGGTAGCGCAGCAGCGTATCGCGTGCCTCGTCGCGGATCAGCCCCATGGCGCCACCCGCTGCGGCCCGTCGAAAAGCACCAGCGCCATGCTCTCTGCCGCCTGGAAGCCGATCGCCCGATAGGCCCGCGCAGCCATTTCCGACACTGCGAACAGAACGGCCCGTGCGACGCCCTGCGCCCGCGCCTCGGCCAGATGCAGCGCCACGGCGCGCCGGGCCAGGCCGCGCCTGCGCAGGCCCGGCGGCACATAGACACCGCCCACCTGCACCACATCGGGAAGCACCGCATTGAAACCGCAGAGGGCGACCGGCTGCCCGTCCTGCCACAGCAGGCGGTGATTGCCCGCCTGCTGCATGCGGTCCGCCTCGTCCCGGGCGAGGCGCGCCGCCCTGTCCGGCGGGTCGCCCATGACCTCGATCCGGTAGGCGGTGCGCCAGTCCGCCGCAAGCCCGGGCGGCGCGGCCTGCATCGGTGTCAACAGGTCGGGGCCGGGCGGCAGGTGCAGCGCGCCGAGGTCGAGCGCAAACCCCTGCTCGTCAGCGTCGAGAAGGCATGGCGCATCCTGCAGGCCGAGCGCCGCGATCAGTGGGCGCACCTGCGCGGGCGGTCCGAGTGCCCCGGTCAGGTCGCGGTCGGAAAGCAGGGCGCGCATCCCGGTCCAGTCTGCCGCCTGCGGCCATTGCGGCAACAGCATGCCGGAGCGGGTCAGCCCAACGACACCCTCGGCCCCGTCGGTCAGCCACAGGTCCATGCCATAAGGCCCCGGCCCGCCGATCCCGCCTGTGGCGAGGTTGGTCAGAAGGAACATCGAAGTCTGCTCGTGCCGCCTCAGCAGGGCGGTAACTGCGGGCTGATCGACAGGCCGTGCGGGGCGCAGGGTCACCGCCAGTCCCCCAGAGCCGATTGCCACAGGGTCAGCGCGGCAACCGCCGCCGTGTCGGCGCGCAGGATGCGGGGGCCGAGGCTGGCCTGTACCACCTGCGGCATCGCGGAAAGCCGGTCCTGTTCACCCTGCGAGAACCCGCCCTCCGGCCCGATCAGGATGGCCCAGGGGCCGGGCACACCGCCCTGCGGCAGCGCCTGCGCGACGCCCGCCAGATGCTCGTTGCACCACAGGATGCGGCGGTCGGCGGGCCAATGGTCCAGCAGGCGCGACAACGGCTGCAGGTCGGCCACCTCGGGCACATAGGTGCCGCCGCATTGCTCGGCCGCCTCGACGGCATGGGCCTGCAGCCGGTCCTGCCTTATGCGTTCGGAATTGGTATGGGCGGTCTGCACCGGCAGGATGCGCGCCGCCCCCAGTTCGGCGGCCTTTTCCACGATGAAGTCTGTGCGCCCCTTCTTGATCGGGGCGAACATCAGCCACAGGTCGGGCGGCATCTGCAACGCCTTCGTCTGCGCGGCACAGACCAGAACGCCCCCCCGCCGCCCGGCCTCGGTCACATCGGCGCGCCATTCGCCGTCGCGCCCGTTGAACAGCAGCACCCCGGCACCGGGGCCAAGCCGCATCACGGTGAACAGGTAATGCCCCTGGTCCCGCGACAAGGCCACCGGTTGCGCGGGGCCGAGCGGCTGATCTACATGAAGCCTGATCTTTGCATCCTGCATGACGGCGACCCTATGACCGACAGCAACCAAGTGCCAGATGTCACCGTGGCAGATGCCCCGCCCGGAAACTGGGTCGATGTGCGGGCCCCTGCGGCGTGGCGGCCCTATCTGCGGCTGTCACGCGCCGACCGGCCGGTGGGAACGTGGCTGTTGCTGATTCCCTGCCTCTGGGCCATCGCCCTTGCGGCGGCGGCCTCGGGCGGGTTCGCGGGCGGCGACCTGTGGCTGGCCGTGTCCTGTGCGGTGGGGGCCTTCCTGATGCGTGGGGCAGGCTGCACCTGGAACGACCTGACCGACCGGCACATCGATGCCGCCGTGGCGCGCACCCGGTCGCGCCCGCTGCCGTCGGGTCAGGTCACGCCCCGGCAGGCGCTGGCCTGGGCGGTGATCCAGTCGCTTCTGGCCGCAGGCATACTGTTCAGCTACAACGCCACCGCGATCGGCCTTGGCATCGCCTCGCTGGCGCTGGTGGCGATCTATCCCTTTGCCAAGCGGTTCACCTGGTGGCCGCAGGTGTTTCTGGGGCTGGCGTTCAACTGGGGGGCCCTGCTGCTGTGGGCCGCACATTCCGGGGGGCTCGGCTGGCCGCCGCTGCTGCTGTATCTGTCGGGCATTGCCTGGACGCTGTTCTACGACACGATCTATGCCCATCAGGATACCGAGGATGACGCGCTGATCGGCGTGAAATCCACGGCGCGGCTGTTCGGGACCGACAGTCCGCGCTGGCTGGCGCGGTTCCTTGCGGCGGCCGTGGCGTTCATGGCGCTGGCGGTGCTGGCGGCGCTGCTGCCCGGGGGGAACCCGGTGCAACTGGCGCTGGCGCTGGCCGGTGTGGCGGGGTTCGGGCTGCACCTGGTTTGGCAGTTGCTCAGGCTTGACACGCGCGACCCCGCCCGCTGCCTGATCCTGTTCCGGTCGAACCGCGACGCCGGTCTGATCGCTGCGCTGTTTCTTGCCGCCGCCGCGCTGGCCTGATTGATCCTGCCCCTGTGACCGCCTAGGAAGCGGGGGTTCAGAATCCCTGCAAGGCCCGCCCCGGATGCGCCTGCCGACTGCCCTTCTTGCCCCTGCCGCCTTTGCCCTTGCCGCCGCCCTGTCGGGACTGGCAGCCTGGTACGGCGTACAGGTGATCGAAGCGCGCACCGAAGCCGCCGTCACCGCCGAATTGCGGGGGGCCGACATGACCTGGGTCACCGCCGCGACGAACGGCCTGCAGGTCCACCTGTTCGGCACCGCCCCGTCCGAGGCGCAGCGGTTTCGCGCGTTGAACCTGACAGGCCGGATCGTCGATGCCGGACGCATCCGCGACCGGATGGACGTGACCCCCGCTCAGGCGCTTCAGGCCCCCCGCTTTTCGGTCGAGCTTCTGCGCAATGACGATGGCATCTCGCTGATCGGTCTGGTCCCGGTGGCCTATGGCCAGGCCGCTCTGGCCGCCGATGTCGCGGCCATTTCGGACGGGCTGCAGGTGGCCGACATGCTGACCGAGGCGGATTTTCCCGTCCCCGAAGGCTGGGACGCGGGCGTGGCCTTCGGGCTTGCGGCGCTGCGGATGCTGCCGCGATCCAAGATCTCGATAGCCGCCGATGCGGTGTCGGTCACCGCAATCGCCTCTTCCGAGGATGAAAAGCGGCGGCTCGAATCCGATCTGGCCCGCGCCCGCCCCGAGGGGCTTGCGGTCAGCATCGACATTTCGGCACCGCGCCCGGTGCTGACCCCCTTTACCCTGCGCTTCGTCAGGGACGCCGCAGGCGCGCGGTTCGATGCCTGTTCCGCAGATACCGAACGGGCGCGGGATGCCATCGTGACCGCTGCCGTGGCGGCTGGGGTTCAGGGCAAGGTTGATTGCGTCATCGGGCTGGGCGTGCCTACGCCGCGATGGTCCGAAGCGGCGGCAGAGGGCATTGCGGCGCTAGCAGAGATGGGCAGCGGCACCATCACCTTTTCGGACGCCGATGTGACCCTGCTGGCCGGGGCAGAGGTGCCGCAGGCCACCTTTGACCGGGTGGTGGGCGAACTGGACGCGGCCCTGCCGGATGTCTTTTCCCTGGATGCGCGGCTGCCTGAAAAGACTGCTTCAACGGCCCCCGAAGGTCCTCCCGAACTGACCGCCACCCTGTCGCCGGAAGGTCTGGTCGAAATCAGGGGGCGGCTGACGGACGAGGCGCAGCGCAAGGCGGTGGCAAGTTTCGCCAGCGCCAGGTTCGGCGCGGATACGGTGCACGTCGCCACCCGGCTTGACCCCGACCTGCCCGACGGCTGGCCGGTACGGGTGCTGGCCGGGCTTCAGGCCCTGTCGGAACTGCACGAGGGGAACCTGCTGGTCCAGGCCGCAATGGTCGAGGTTTCCGGCGTGGCGGGGTCCACCCAGGCGCAGGCCCGGATCGCGCAGACCCTTTCGGGGCAACTGGGCCAGGGCCAGGCCTTTGCGGTGGATGTGCGCTATGACGAACGGCTTGATCCGCTGGCCGCGCTGCCCACCCCGCAGGAATGTGTGGCCGACCTGAACGGCGTTCTGGCCGTGACCAAGATTGCCTTTGCACCGGGGTCGGCCGAAATCGAGGCCGAAGCCGGGCACACGCTGGATCAGTTGGCCGAGATCCTGAAGCGCTGTCTGGACATTCCCATGGAAATCTCGGGCCATACCGATGCCCAGGGCAGCGAGGGCGGGAATCTCGCGCTCAGCCAGGCGCGGGCCGAGGCGGTGTTGCTGGGGCTGCAGGGACGTCGCGTGCCGGTCGGGTCTCTGACGGCTGTCGGGTATGGCGAAAGCCGCCCGCTGGCGGACAACGACAGCGAGGCCGGGCGCGAGGCGAACCGGCGGATCGAATTCACGCTGATCGACGCGCCGACCCCGGCAGACCAGACGGCAGAGGCCGCCGCAGGTGTGGCAGGGTCACAGGACGATATCGCCATACCGGTGAATGCCGATCCGAAGGCCCCGGGTGCGAAGGCGCCGCTGCGCCGACCGGACGGGGGCGTGCCGGTGCGCCCGACTTTGCCCGGCTTTGGCCGTCCGCAGGGCGGGCGGGTCGCGGTCACGGCCCCGCCTGCCGACATGACGCCCCCCGCTGACCCGGACCCTGCCGGCCCGGTCGATACGGCCGGGGTGCAGGATACCGGGACGGACCAGCCGCAGCCTGAGCCGATGGACGATCTTGTCGGGTCGGGCGACGGCGATGCCGCGTCCGAGGCGCCCCCCCCGCCCGACGCGCCGACCCCGCCCGGTGCGGCGCCCGACGCAGGCACCGGCCCGGTCGCCGCCGCCGATGCGGCGGGGCCTGCGGAACCTTTCGTCTCGGCCGCCCCGACCGACCCGACCCGGCGTCCCCGGGAACGGCCCGCCGCCCCCTGACCTTTCGCCCCAACTGGACATGCGCCCATGAACCGGACCGAATTCGTCTTTGCGACCGCGATCATCCTGTTCGCCGCCTTCGCGCTTGGCTGGTTCGCCTACTGGCTGCTGCACCGGTTCAGCCGGATTGCGGGCAGCGACCTGGGCGAGGTGGACCGGCTGGCCCAGTCGCTGCACGAGGCCGAAGAGATGCGCGACCAGGCCATCCTGTTTCTGGAACAGCGCGAGGCCGAACTGAGCAGCCAGCTTGCCCAGACCGAGGCGGAACTGCGCGCCACGATGGAGGGGCTGCGCGATGCCCGCCAGCAGGCGGATGACCTGCGCACCCGGCTTGACCGGGCCAGCGCGGGCTGAGCGGTCGTCACTCCCCGGCGGTCAGCGCTCCGACCAGAGGGCTGACCGGGTCGGCCAGCGCATCGATCACGTCGAAGTGGTGCCGACCCGGCGCGACGTGCCACGGGCAGTCCCAGGCCTCGGACAAAAGGCGCGCCTGCCACAGGAAGGCCGGCCGCTCCTGCCCGCCGACCCAGACGGTGACCGCGCATCCGGGCCGTCGCGCCAGCAGGGCGGGGCTTTCCGCCGCTGCCTCGGCCGCATCCAGATGCAGGGTGGCGTTCATCGTGGTCTCCCTCAGCGGAAACAGGTCCGACAGGGGCGAGATCGGGACGGCCCGGATCACCCGTGCCGCCAGATCACCCGGCAGCGGCGCATTCGCGCAGGCCATGCGCGCCGCCAGATGCCCCCCGGCGGAATGGCCGGTGACCACCACCGGCCCCGCGACCAGCCCCGCCGCATGGGCGACGGCCTGCCCGATTTCCCGCGTCATTGCGGCAATCCGCGCCTCGGGGGCCAGCGTGTAGGACGGCATGGCCACCGCCCAGCCGCGTTCCAGCGGCCCTGCCGCCAGATGAGACCAGCTTTCACGCCCAAAGCGCAGCCAGTAGCCGCCGTGCACGAACACCACCAGCCCGACGGGCGTCCCCTGCGGCAGGAACAGGTCAAGCGCCTGTCGCGTGCCCGGCCCATAGGCCAACCCGCAGCGCGCCCGCGTGCCAAGCGACTCGCGGAACGCCACCGCTTCGGCCATCCAGCGCGGCGGATAGGCATCCGCCCCTGCAATGAAGCTGCCATTCTGATAGGCCAGGTCCGTCTGCATCGCCACACCCCTGCAATTTGATCAAAAGCTGCCCTGCCTTCCGCACGGCAACTGGACATTTTCCGTCATCCGATGTTTTGCATGGGCAACCGAGAAATGGGAGGCCCGCATGCTCGATTCCGTCACCGATCTGCCGTCGCTGCTGAAAGACCCGTCCTTGCTGTGCACGCGGGCCTATGTGGCCGGGGCATGGGTCGATGCCGACGATGCCGCAACTTTCGCGGTGACCAACCCCGCGCGCGGCGACGTGATCTGCACCGTGCCGAACATGACCCGCGTGGAAACCGCCCGCGCGATCGAGGCGGCGCGCATCGCACAGAAGGACTGGGCCGCGCGGACGGGCAAGGAACGCGCGCAGGTCCTGCGCCGCTGGTTCGACCTGATGATGGCGAACCAGGATGATCTGGCCCGCATCCTGACCGCCGAAATGGGCAAGCCCTTTGCCGAAGCGAAGGGTGAGGTCGCCTATGGCGCATCCTACGTCGAATGGTTCGGCGAGGAGGCCAAGCGCACCTATGGCGAGACGATCCCCGGCCATCAGCGCGACAAGCGCATCACGGTCATCAAACAGCCGGTAGGTGTCGTGGCGTCGATCACGCCGTGGAACTTCCCGAACGCGATGATCGCGCGCAAGGTCGCGCCCGCGCTGGCCGCAGGCTGCGCCTTCGTCGCCCGGCCCGCCGCCGAGACGCCGCTGTCGGCGCTGGCGATGGCGTTGCTGGCGGAACGGGCGGGCCTTCCCGCCGGGCTGTTCTCGGTTATCACCTCGAAACGCGCGTCCGACATCGGCAAGGAATTCTGCGAGAACCCGGCGGTGCGCAAGCTGACCTTCACCGGATCGACCGAGGTCGGCCGCATCCTGCTGCGCCAGGCTGCCGATCAGGTGATGAAATGCAGCATGGAACTGGGCGGCAATGCGCCCTTCATCGTCTTCGACGACGCCGATTTGGATGCCGCAGTGGCCGGTGCCATGGTGTCGAAATTCCGCAACAACGGCCAGACCTGCGTCTGCGCGAACCGCATCTATGTGCAGGCAGGCGTGTATGACGCCTTTGCCGCGAAACTCGCAACGGCGGTGGCGAAACTGAACATCGGCGACGGGCTGAAGGATGGGGTTGATACCGGCCCGTTGGTCAACATGGACGCCGTGGTGAAGGTCGAGGAACATATCGCCGACGTGCTGGCCAAGGGCGGGCAGGTGGTCATGGGCGGCAACCGCCACACGCTTGGCGGGTCGTTCTTTGAACCGACCATCGTCACCGGCGTGACGCAGGACATGATGGTGGCGCAGGAGGAAACCTTCGGCCCCCTTGCGCCCCTGTTCCGGTTCGAGACCGAACAGGAGGTCATCGACCGCGCCAACGACACCATCTTCGGCCTTGCCAGCTATTTCTACGCCCGCGACATCGGCCGCATCACCCGCGTGCAGGAGGCGCTGGAGTATGGCATGGTGGGGGTGAACACCGGCCTGATTTCCACCGAGGTCGCGCCTTTCGGCGGGGTCAAGCAATCCGGCCTTGGCCGCGAGGGCAGCCATCACGGCATGGATGACTATATGGAGCTGAAATACATCTGCCTGTCGGTCTAGGAGCGACCCTGTCCGGCTCTGCTAGGATGACGACGGCCTGCCGCCGTGTCATGCTGTGCCCCGGGGTCGGGGGAGCGGGGAAATGGACCTTCACTATATCGACGGCAGCCCGTTCGCCCGCATGGCGCGGGTGCTGATTCTGGAACACGGGCTGCGGGCCGACCTGCACGAGATCACCGCGTTTCCGCCGCCCGAGGATCATCTTGCGCTGAACCCGCTTGGTCATGTGCCGGTTCTGGCAGACGGGGGCGAAAGCTTTTTTCCGACCAGCATCGTGCTTGACGTGATCCTGTCGAAGGCACGGCCCGGCGTCGTGGCCGCCGCCGTGGGCTGGGCGGGAACAGAGCGGCAGGATGCGCAACTTCTGGCGGTGATCCTGACGATGGGTGATGCGCTTGTGGCGCATCACTATGCGCTCTGGGCCGGGGTCGGACCGGTGGGCGTCGACCGGCTCGGCTTCGACCCGGCGGCGCGCAACATGCGGCGCGTGCGGACCACGCTCGACTGGCTGGAGGAGCGGATCGGGCCCGAAGGCTTCCACCCCGGCATCATCTCGGTGCAGGATGTTGCGCTGGCTTGCCTGATCCTGTGGACGGAGTCGCGCGGCGAGATCGCCTGGCGCGGCCGTCCCGGGATCGAGGCGATGGTCAGTCGGCTGGAAGGCCGCCCTGCCTTCCTTGCCACGGTGCCGCGCCCGCATCGCCTGAACGAGAGCGGTGCATTGCGCCCGGAGGCTCCGGGCGCTACATGATCAGATGCGACCTTCGTTGCCCGCAGGACTGACCAGTGATCGCCGAGATCCTCATCGTTTTCGTCCTGATCCTGCTGAACGGGGCGCTGGCCATGTCGGAACTGGCGGTCGTGTCCTCGCGCCCGGCGCGGCTGAAGCCGATGGCGGAACAGGGCAACAAGGGGGCGGCGGCGGCGCTGAAACTGGGGCAGGACCCGGGGCGGTTCCTGTCGACGGCGCAGATCGGCATCACGCTGGTCGGTGTTCTGTCAGGTGCCTTTTCGGGGGCCACCCTGGGGGCACGGCTGTCGGGCTGGCTGTCGCAGCAGGGGCTGTCGGCGCAGTGGTCGTACCTCATCGGGGTCGGCGGTGTGGTCGTGGTGCTGACCTATCTGTCGCTGATCGTGGGCGAACTGGTTCCCAAGCAGATTGCCCTGAAGAACCCCGAGGTCGTGGCCGCGCGTGTGGCCCCGACCATGACCCTGCTCGCGCGGATCGGCGCGCCGCTGGTCTGGCTGCTGGACATTTCCGGCCGGGTCGTGCTGGCGCTGCTGGGGCAAACCGCCGAAGGCAAGGCCCGCGTGACCGACGAAGAAGTGCGCACCCTGCTGGCCGAGGCCCATTTCGACGGGGTCATCGAGACCGAAGAACAGGAAATGCTGTCCGGTGTCATGCGGCTGGCCGACAGGTCGGCGCGCGCGCTGATGACCCCCCGGCGCGAGGTCGAGGTGATCGATGTCGAAGCCTCGCCCGCCGAAACGCTGCAGGCGATCATCCGGATCGGCCGCCCGAGGATTCCGGTGCGCCAGCGCGCCAGCGGCGAGGTGCTGGGTGTTCTGTATGTCACCGATGCCTTTGCCGCCCTGTCGCGCGGCGAGGTGCTGGACGTGGCCACCCTGCGGCGCGATGTGCCGGTGGTGTCGGACATGGCCGATGCACTGGACGTGATCGAGATCCTGCGCGGTTCGCCCAACCACATGGCGCTGGTCTATGACGAATACGGCAGCTTCGAGGGGATCATCACCACCGGCGATATCCTTGAGGCGATCACCGGCACGTTCCGCGAACATGTGGCCGAGGAACCCGCGCTTCTGGTGCGGGCGGACGGCAGTTTCCTCGTGTCGGGCTGGATGCCTGCCGATGAGTTCCGCGACCGGCTGAACCTGCCGCGTGACGCGGACGACGGCGATTACGAGACGGTCGCCGGTCTGGTCATCGACCATCTGCGCCGCCTGCCCGCCCTGGGCGACACCTTCATCCTGCACGGCTGGCGGTTCGAGGTGATCGACCTTGACGACCGGCGGATCGACAAGCTTCTGGTATCGCGCGCCTGACCTGCGCCCGACCCCCGGACTTGCCCGTGCGGCGCGCCGCGCAAGGGTGTGGCGCGGGCAAGGAGCGCGGCAGGAAGGCAGATGGCACCGATTGCCCGGACCCGCCGGATCGTCTAGCCTTTCGGGCGAAGCCCAGAAGGAGTCGTCCGATGCCCACCATCGTCAAGCTGCCGCCGCTGACCTCTGTCACCCCTTCGGATGCCACCCTTGATGGCTGGGTGGTGACCGATGGCGCGCCCACCATGAAGACCTGGGTACTGCACACCGCTTCGGACGGCACGATGATGTCGGGCTATTGGGAGGCAACGCCGGGCAGCTATCATGCAAGCTATACCGCCTACGAATTCGTCCACCTGATCGAGGGGCGGATCGTCATCACGCCGGATGGCGGCGAACCCGTAACCGTCGTGGCGGGCGATGCCTTCGTGGTGGAAAAGGATTTCAAGGGCACCTGGAAGATCGAGGAAAAAGTGCGCAAGCACTTTGACTTCCGGCTGGGCTGACCGCCGCGGCACCTCCGTCACGGGCGGCGCAAGCGGGGGTTTCACACCCCCGCACCCCCGTGGGATATTTGCGCCAAGATGAATGGCAGAACGAAGAAGGAAGCGCGCCCGGTCGGGGCGCGCCTTGCGAAGGTGGAGGATCAGGCCGCGAGGCCCGCGATCACTGGACGGCCGGCGCAGAAACGGCCGTTGCGTCGATATCGGTCGGCCGCGCGATCTCGATCCGGCGGGGCTTGAGCGCCTCGGGCGTCTCGCGCACCAGATCGATGTGCAGCATGCCAAGGTCATGGGTCGCCCCGGTCACGCGCACATGGTCGGCCAGCGCGAAGCGGCGTTCGAAGGCGCGGGTGGCGATGCCGCGATGCAGGTAGGTGCGGGTCGCGTCGTCCTCGGGCTTGCGGGCGGCGACATGCAGGGTGCCGTCCTTGACCTCGACGGTCAGTTCTTCGGCTGTGAAGCCGGCAACGGCGACCGAGATGCGATAGGCATTCTCGGCGGTCTTCTCGATGTTGTAGGGCGGGTAGGTGGGCTGGGCGACGTCACTGGCCAGAACGCGATCCATCAGATCGGCGACACGGTCGAAACCCACGGTGGCCCGGTAAAGCGGGGCAAGGTCAAAGCTGCGCATGGTCATCCTCATCAAGCGATGTGTTGAACCCTCCCTTGCGGGACGGGCGGTGTCTTCCGGGCCCGTCATGGCACCCGGACACCGCTGATTTGGGAAAGCGCCCGGCGGGTTTCAAGAGGGGCGGGTCAGCCCCCGGCGGCGGCCAGCGCGGGCGGCTTCGGCCCGCCCGTCGCCCAGTCGAGCAGTTCGACCGTATGCACCACCGGCACGCCTGTCGCCGACCCGATCTGCATCATGCAGCCGATGTTCCCGGCGGCGATGACCTGCGGGTGCCGCGCCTCGAGCGTCTGCACCTTGCGGTCGCGCAACTGCGCCGAGATTTCGGGCTGCATCAGGTTGTAGGTGCCGGCGGAGCCGCAGCACAGATGGCTGTCGGCGGGTTCCACCACCTCGAACCCGGCCCGTTTCAGCAGGTCCTTGGGCGCGGTCTTGATCTGCTGGCCGTGCTGGAGCGAGCAGGCGGCGTGGTAGGCGACCCGCAGCCCCTTTGGTGCGCCTTCGGGCAGGCCAAGCCGCACCAGCACCTCGGACACGTCGGCGGCCAGACCAGCCACCTCGGCCGCATCGGCGGCCAGCGGGTCGCCCCGGAACATGTGGCCGTAGTCCTTGATCGTGGTTCCGCAGCCCGAGGTGTTGATGACCACGGCATCCAGCCCCCCGCCGCGCCGTTCGGCCATGAAGGCCGCGATGCTGCGCGCGGCGGCGCGGTGGCTGTCGTCTGTCCTGCCCATGTGATGGGTCAGCGCCCCGCAGCAGCCCTGCCCACGGGCGATCACCACCTCGCAGCCCAGCCGGGTCAGCAGCCGGATCGTGGCATCGTTGATGTCGGTGTTCAGCGCCTTCTGCGCGCAGCCGGTCATCAGCGCGACCCGCATCCGGCGCGGCCCCTGCGCTGCGAAAACCTGCGGGTCGTCGTTGCGGCTGACCGGCGGAATCACCTTGGGCGCCATCGCCAGCATCGCGCGCAGCCGCGCGTCGGGCATCAGGCGCGCAAAGGGCCGCCCGATCTTCGCCCCCAGCAGCGCCAGCCGGAACCGCATGGGATGGGGCAGCACGCGTGCCAGTACCCACCGCAGCATCCGGTCCGACAACGGGCGGCGGTAGGTCTGTTCGATATAGGCGCGGGCATGGTCCACCAGATGCATGTAATGCACGCCCGAGGGGCAGGTGGTCATGCAGGCGAGGCAGGACAGGCAGCGGTCGATGTGCTTCACCGTCTCGGCGTCGGCCGGGCGGCCCTGCTCCAGCATCTCCTTCATCAGGTAGATGCGCCCGCGCGGGCTGTCGAGTTCGTCGCCCAGCACCTGATAGGTGGGGCAGGTCGCGGTGCAGAACCCGCAATGCACGCAGGCCCGCAGGATTTCGTTCGACCGGGCCATCGCGGGGTCGGCGAGCTGGGCGGCGGTGAAGGTCGTCTGCATCGTCCGGGGTCCTTGCCGAGGGGATCAGGCCAACAGGCCGGGGTTCAGGATGCCGCGCGGGTCGAAGCGCGCGCGCAGTGCCGCCGTCAGCGCCGCAAGGGGCGCGGGTTCGGGGGGAAAGGGTGCAATCGCGGCGCGAGTCGCCGCATTGGCGCGCACCAGAGTCGCATGGCCGTCATGGACCCCCAGCCGCGCCCGCAGGTCGGTGCCTTCCGGCATCAACAGCCAGACGCGCCCGCCTCCCCAGTCGTACAGCCGTGCCTCGGCCCCCGACCGCGCCACCAGGCCCGCCGCCAGCGAGGGACGCACGGACAGGCACCATACATCGCCCGCGCGTCCCGCAAAGACCGCCACATCGCGGATTGCGGCCCACCGGTCCCGCGCCGCATCGTCCGCCTCGATCTCGACCGGCCCGAATTCGGAAAGCACCCGGGCCAGCCTGCCGCTGCGATAGGCCACAGACTGTGCGAAGCCCTCGATCCGCAGGAACGTGCCTGTACCCGGCCAATGCGCCGCCCCCGACACCTCGAAGGGCGACCCGAGCGCCGCCGCCATCGCCGCCACCGCCCGGGCGTCGTCCAGCCCCGCAAGACACAGCGACACCACCGCCCCGGGGGCAGGCAGCAGCTTGAACGCCACCTCGGTCAGCACGCCAAGGGTACCGTGGCTGCCCGCCAGCAGCTTGACCAGATCATAACCGGTGACGTTCTTCATCACCCGCCCGCCGTTCTTGACGACCGTGCCCTCGCCATCGACAAAGCGCACCCCGATCATCGCATCGCGGCACGCCCCCGCCTGCACCCGGCGCGGCCCGCCGGCATTGGCCGCCACCACGCCGCCGATGGTCGAAACTCCCTCGGTCCCCAACAGGCCGCGCAGGTCCGGCACCTCAAAGGGCAGATGCTGGCCCTCGGTTGCCAGCGTCGCCGTGATCTCGGCCACCGGCGTGCCTGCCTGCACCACCAGCGTCAGCGCACCGGGTTCATAGAGCGTGATCCCGTTCAGGGCAGAAGTGTCCAGAACCTTCCCTGCAAACGACCGCCCGACGCCGCGCGTGCCGCCGCCGCGAATGCGCAACGGGTCGGTGCAGACTCGCAGCATCTCGGCAAGTTCGGCCTCACTCTGCGGTTTCATGCCCGATGCGCTTTCATCCTGGAGAAGTATCCTGGGGGTTAGACAGCGGATCCGCCATCGGTTCAAGGAACCGCTGTCTTGGGGGGCAGACAGCCCCCGGCTTTTTCACGCTGCACGGCGCGGGGCACTGGTCGCCAGAGGGAACACCTTGGCGGGATTCAAAAGCCATTTCGGATCGAACACGTCCTTGACCCGCATCTGCGCCTCCATGTCGGCCTCGCTGAACTGCACCCCCATCAGGTCGCGCTTTTCGATTCCCACGCCATGCTCGCCTGTCAGACAACCGCCCACCTCGACGCACAGCCGCAGGATGCGGGCCCCAAGGTCTTCGCAGCGCTCAAGATCGCCCGGCTTGTTGGCGTCGAACAGGATCAGCGGGTGCATGTTGCCGTCGCCCGCGTGGAACACGTTGCCCACGTCCAGCCCGATCTCGCGGCTCATCTCGCCGATCCGGGTCAGCACAAAGGGCAGTTGCGAAATCGGGATGGTGCCATCCAGGCACATGTAGTCGTTGACCCGGCCCATCGCGCCGAAGGCCGATTTGCGGCCCAGCCAGATGCGCTTGCTTTCCTCTTCGCTGCGGCTTTCGCGCAGCTCCACCGGGTCATGCCGCCGGGCGATCTGCAGGATCAGGCCAAGCTGCTCGTCGATCTCGACCGGGGCACCTTCCACCTCGACGATCAGCAGCGCCTCGCAATCGGGGTAACCGGCATGGGCGAAATCCTCGCAGACGCGGATGCAGGGGCGGTCCATGAATTCGATGGCCACGGGCAGCACCCCTGCCTTGATGATGTCGGCCACACAGGCCCCTGCCGCCTCGCTGGAGGCAAAGCCCATCAGCACAGGCCGCGCCCCTTCGGGCTTTGGCAGGATGCGCAGGGTCGCCTCGGTCACCACGCCCAACTGCCCTTCCGACCCGCAGATCACGCCCAGCAGGTCAAGGCCCCCCGCCTCCAGATGCCCGCCGCCCACCTCGATCACCGTACCGTCCATCAGCACGATGGTCACGCCCAGCAGGTTGTTGGTGGTCACCCCGTATTTCAGGCAATGCGCCCCGCCCGAGTTCATCGCGATGTTGCCGGCAATGGCGCAGGCAAGCTGGCTGGAGGGGTCGGGGGCATAGAAGAACCCGTCGGCCTCGATGGCCCCGGTGACGCTCAGGTTGGTGCGCCCGGTCTGCACGCGGATGATCCGGTCCTCCAGGCTGGTTTCCAGTACCCCGTTCATCCGTGCCACGCCCAGGATGATGCTGTCGGCAGTCGGCATCGCCCCCCCGGCCAGCGAGGTGCCCGACCCGCGCGGCACGACCGGAATCCCCTCGGCATGGCACAGCCGAAGAACGGCGGCCACTTCGGCGGTCGTGCGCGGCAGCACGGCGGCCAGCGGCGGGCAGCGATAGGCGGTCAGCCCGTCGCATTCATAGGCCCGGGTCTCGGCGGGTTCATGCACCACGGCATCGGCCGGCAGGATTTGCCGCAGTTGCGCCACGATCCGCGCCTTGCGCGCCAGGATGGCAGCATTCGGTATCGGCATGTCCATTGCGTATCCCTCCCGGTTTGGTAAGAAAATATAACCAATTTCGCCCACTGGCAAGCGATCACTTGCCCTGATACTCCGCTTCCATGACCTGGACGCAGTTTCTATCCCATTTCAACCTGCTTGACGGGGTTGCGCTGGCCCTGGTCGGTGCGCTCTGGCTGCTCAGCGACTGGATCATCGAGCATCCGCCGCGCTGGCGGCCATCGGTATCGGTGCTGATGGCCGATTTGCGGCGCGAATGGATGCGCCAGTTCGTGACCCGCCAGCCCCGAATCTTCGACGCGACGATCATCGACAGCCTGCGGCAGGGCACGGCATTCTTCGCCTCGGCCTGCCTGATCGCTATCGGGGCCGGAACGGCGCTGGTCGGCAACCCCGCACCGCTGCAGAATGCGGCATCGGACCTTGCTGCCCTGCCGGTGGCCGATGGCGTCCAGTTGCGGTTGCTGCTGGTGCTGCTGTTTCTTGCGGATGCGCTGCTGAAGTTCGTCTGGGCGAACCGGCTGTTCGGCTATTGCGCGATCCTGATGGCGGCGGTGCCGAACGATCCGCAGGACCCGCTGGCCTATCACCGCGCGGCGATGGCGGCGGAAGTCAACATCACCGCCGCCCGCAGCTTCAACCGGGGGCTTCGCAGCGTCTATTTCGCGCTGGCCGCGCTGGCCTGGCTGGGCGGACCGGTGGCGCTGATGCTGGCCACGGCGGCCAGCGTGTCGGTCCTGATGCGACGCGAATTCGCGTCGCTGTCGCGCCAGATCGTGATGCAGGGCTGACACGCGGTCAGCGCCGTCCCTCGCGCAGCCATGCGGCCACCGCAAGGGCAGACGCCAGCAGCAGCAGCAGCCATGCCGGCAGCAGGGGCGCAATCCGCACGTCCTGCGTGACGTAAGCATGGCGCGGGGTGATCCCGATCCAGCCGCGCCCGGCGGCGACGCGGCCTTCGGAGACGGTGCGCAGGTCGGGCTGGCCATCCTCCAGCGCCAGCGTGCCGCCGCGCAGCGCCGCCACGACCGGGGCCAGAACCTCGCCGGTGGCGATGGTCTGCTCGAATTCCTTCGGCGCCTGCGGCCCGACGGCGATCACGGCCGACAGATCGCCCTGAGTCAGACGGTACAGGCCCATGTCGGGGGCCTGCCATTCCAGCACCTGCCGCCCCGGCGCGGTTTCGGGCATGGTCACCACGGTTTCGCTGCCATCCGGCCCGGTGATCGTCAGATCGCCCGGCGGGTCGCCCACGGTGCGGCGCGTTATGGTCAGGGTCTGCCCGCTGGCGGTGGCGGTCAGCGCCTCTTCCTCGAGATCGGGCTCCTTCAGCATCCAGTGCGCCAGCCGCCGCAGCAGTTCCAGTTGCGGCCCGCCGCCCTCATACCCGCGCCCCCAGAGCCAGACATGATCCGAGGCGAGCATGGCCACGCGCCCCTCGCCCACCCGGTCAAGAACCAGAAGCGGCCGTCCGCCCGCGCCTTCCATCACCACCTGCCCGCGCGTCGCCTGAACCTCGACCTGCCGGAACCAGCGGCCCCAGTGCGGACCTTTGGTCGCATCCGTTGCCGGGGCACTGCCTTCGGGGTGGAAATCCTCCAGCCCCGCCGTCACCGGGTGGCGGCGGCCAAGGTCGGTCAGGGTCGGCACGAACCCTTCCTCGATCACCCGCGACGTCGGCACGACCGGCAGGATTTCCGCCAGAGGCGACCGGTACAGGCTGTCCACCGACCCGAATTCCGGCCCCGCCGCCATCAGCACGGTGCCGCCGTTTCGCACATATTGCACCACATTTTCCAGATACGAGGTCGGCAGAATGCCGCGCTGGCTGTAGCGGTCAAAGATGATCAGGTCGAATTCGTCGATCTTTTCCACGAACAGCTCGCGCGTCGGAAAGGCGATCAGCGACAGTTCGGTCACCGGCACGCCGTCCTGCTTTTCCGGCGGGCGCAGGATGGTGAAATGCACCAGATCGACGCTGGCGTCCGATTTCAGCAGGTTGCGCCAGACCCGTTCGCCCGCATGCGGCTCGCCCGACACCAGCAGTACCCGCAGCCGGTCGCGCACGCCGTTGATCTGCACCACGGCGGCGTTGTTGCGGTCGGTCAATTCGCCGGTCGCGGTGGCGACCTGAAACTGCAGCACGTTCATCCCGCCATGCGGCAGGATCACCGGCAGGTCCAGGTCTTCGCCCACCGGCACCGAATAGGTCTGCGGATTCTCGCCGTCGATGGTGATGGTCAGATCTGCCGTGTCGCCCAGCCCTGCGGGCACGGCGCCCTGATCCTCGATCCGCAGCTTCAGGCGGAATTCCTCGTGCAGGATCGCAAAGGCCGGCGCGTTCTGCACGATCAGGCGGCGGTCCCAGTCGGTGGAATGGCCGGTCAGCAGCAGATGCACGGGGGCGGGCATGGCCGGGGCGGCGGGAAGGTCGTGCACCTGCCCGTCGCTGATGACCACGGCCCCGGCGACGCGCGCGCGCGGTTCCTCGGCCAGGGCCTGCGCCAGCGCGGTCATCACCAGAGACCCCTCGTCGCCCGGCCCGTCGCCCACGCGCACCACCCGCAGTTCGGTATTCGGAAGGGCGGCAACGCGGGTCTGCAGGGCTGTCAGCGCGGCCTCGGTCTGGTCGGGGC
>JAAFHX010000036.1 GCA_013297695.1 Rhodobacterales bacterium
TGCACGCGGTGCGACGGGAACCCGCCGCCCACGTTCAGCCGCGCGATCTTCACGCCCGCGCCGCGCGCAATGTCGCCCGCCGCGCGGATATAATGCTCCCACGCTGCCGGATCGGTGCATTGCGTGCCCGGATGGAAGGTCAGCGACGGGATGAACCCCGCCTCGGCGACCATCGCCAGAAGCTCGGTCGAAAGCTCCACCGTCGCGCCGAACTTCGCTCCGAAGTTGTAGGTTGCGCCGGTCACCGGCAGCTTGAAGCGCACGGTGATCTCGGTGTCCTTCGCAGGCACCATCTCGATCAGCTTCAGCAGTTCGGTGCGCGAGTCGACCGAATAGGACACCACGCCCACGTCCACGGCAACGGCGATTTCCGACCGCGTCCGCACCGGGTTGTTGTAGTGCATGGCCGCATCCGGGCACAGCCGGGAGATCATCCGCATTTCAAACGGCGAAGCCACATCATAGCCGCGGATACCGGCAGCGGCGAGGTTCTCGACCACCGTCTCGTGCGGGTTCGACTTGACGGCATAGGTCACCAGACCCGGAAAGCCGTCGATGAACCGGCGCGCGCTGGCCTGCAGGGCCGCCGGAGAAAACAGCAGAACGGGCGCTTCAGGCTCGTTCGCACGGATGAATTCGGACGGGTTCGTCCAGATCGTTTTCGAGAGTCCCATCGGCGTGTTCCTTCTTCTTGCCAACAAGACGCAAGCACTCTTGCCCCGGCTCGACGGGTCGGGAGACGCTTTGCGCGTTCATTCCAACCAGGCCAGGTGCGTATGAGCCGCCCTTTCCCTGCATTCTGAGGATGCGGGGTATGTATGACATTTTCACCGACCAAAAGAGTAGATTTGCTGGAAAGCTTCGTCAATATGACGTAGCAGGTGGGCAGAATGCGTGGTCTGGCGCTGACACCACAGAATTGGCCCGCTCTGGCGGGACCTGTTGGGCAGGGTGGCGGCGCGCGCGGCCAGACTGCGGCGACATTCGCCGGCAAGGCGTGCCCCGACAGCCTGGCGCGCCCGGTCAAAGCGGTCTGCGGCGCGCCGCGTGCGGGGCCGATTCGGCGCACCGGGACGGGGTCTGACCCCGCCGCCGCGCCACACGCGCCCGCGCGCCGCACATTGCAACGCGGGGCAAAGCCGCTACTGTCACGTGCCACGGTCCACCACGGGGGGGCAACAATCCGAATGCAGATGGATGATCTTGACCGTGCGATCCTCAGCCTGCTCAGCGCGGATGCCCGCATGTCCATCGCCACGCTTGCGCGCCGGGTCAAGGTGGCGCGGTCCACCATCCAGGCCCGGCTGGAACGGCTGGAAACCTCGGGCGTGATCGTCGGCTACACGGTCCGTCTGGGCGAGGGCGCGCGCGAGGGTCGGCTGCGCGCCTCGGTGCTGCTGACGGTGGAGCCGCGCGCCCAGGCCAACATCCTGACCCGCCTGAAGGGCATCCCCGAGGTGGAACGGGTGTCGACCACGTCGGGCCGGTTCGACCTGCTGCTGCAGATCGCGGCCCCTTCGACCGCGATCCTGGATCAGGTGCTGGACCAGGTCGGCGCGATGACCGGCGTGCGCAGTTCCGAAAGCCTGATCCACCTGTCCACCCGGATTGACCGTGCGGTCTGACGCCTTCCGCTGCCCCGCCGCCTGCGCAAGTCCGGTCGCTGTTTCGAAGGAAACAGCGTCGCGCCGTGCCAAGGGGCATTCTGCCCTTGTCGCGCCGATGCGACTGCCAGGAAAAAAGGCCTTCCGATGACCAGAGTGATCCTGACCGTGACCGCCCTTGCGCTTGCCCCCGTTGCAGGCTTCGCCTTCGATGGTGTTGCCTCGGGCAATCCGAAAGCCGCGCCGACCCCGGTGCAGTGCCTGCTTGATCCGACCGCCTGCACCGTGGCCGAGCGCGCAGCCCGTCTCTGATCCGGCGACGCCGCGTCCCCGCCGTTCGGTCGCCCGCCGGTCCCGGCGTCCGGTCATTTTGCCATGATCGGACGCCACGCCGACGCGGTGCGTGCCGCATCCCGTTTCCGGGCAGAACGCGTCGGCGGTTTCGACCGCCTTCCCGATGCCGGGGATCATCCTTCAAAACAAGACCACAGGTTTTTTCATGCCCGTCACCCCAAATCTTGCCACTTTTGCAGGCACAATCGGCAAACCCTTTAGCCTTGGCATCGGCACGCCGATCATTCCCCCCGACAGCGACTTCTGCCAGGAAAATTCGCGCAAGGCCGAGGTGACCGTGGGCGCGTCGGTCAGCGTCGCCGAGGCGGGCGGGGGCAGCGGTATCTGGGTGCCCTACATCCCCGACCGTGCGACCTACGGCTATTCCACGGGCGGGTCCGGCTGGATGGGCACCGGCCCGTTCAGCGGCTGCCACATCGCGTTCTTCACCAAGGGCGGGCGGGTCGGCATGGCGCATATCGCCAAGCCGTCGGCCAATGCCGACAAGGCATGGAACGACTTTCGTACGACCGGCGGGGTGATGGTGCTGAACGAATGGAAGGTGCCGCTGCCCGACCAGACCCGGTTTTCGGCCAGCTATCTGTTTCTGGACCTGTCCAACCCCGCATCGGTGGCGCTGATGCGGGTGGATGTGCATGTCAAGGGCATGGGCGGGGCGGACGGCGCGATCTATGCGATCAGCAAGGTGGTCTGATCCCGCTCATGGCAGCACCCGGCGGATGATCCCGGCGAGTGCTGCATCGCGCGCGGGTCCGGGCAGACCGCGCAAGGCGTCCAGCCGCCCGGCCGCAAGCAGGTCCGCCAGCCCGTGCGCCACGGCCCAGACCGCGCCCAGATCCTCGATCCCTTGCCCGCCGGTGGCCGCCACGCCCTGTTCCAGATGCTGATAGGCCCGGTCGGCCCAGACCAGCAGGTCTGCATTCCCGTAATCCGGCCGGTCGGACGAAAACATCAGCCGGAACAGCGCGGGCCGGGCAAGCGCAAAGTCGATGTAGCCCAGCCCCGCCGCCACCATCTGCGACGCGGCATCGCCTGTTGCCTCTGCCTCGCGCGCCGCCTGCGCCTGCAGGAATCGCCGGTAGCCTTCGGCGGCCAGCGCGGTCAGCAGGCCCTGCACATCGCCGAAGTGATGCGCGGGTGCGGCATGGCTGACGCCCGCCCGCCGCGCCACGCGGCGCAACGAGAACGCCTCGATCCCTGCCTCGGCCAGTTCGGCCTCGGCCGCCACCAGAAGCGCGGCCTGCAGGTCGCCGTGATGATAGCGCGGCTTTTCGTCGAGGGTGGGGCCATCGGTCATGCAGCCTGTCTAGCGGGGCATCTTTGCGCTGTCAAATTTGGAACTTGACGATGGAAAGATCGACGCTATGCTTGATCTGGCCACTGTCTAGATGAGGTTCGCATGCCCCCTGATACCCTGTTCTCGACCGCCAGCATGCTGGCGGTCCTTGGCTGGGCGACGCTCGCCCTGTCGCCGCTGTCGCCGCGCTGGTCCGACCGGATCGCGGGCCTTGGCATCCCGCTGGTCCTTGCGGTCGGCTACAGCGCGCTGGTGCTGGCCTTCTGGTCGCGCGCCCCGGGCGGGTTCGACACGCTGCCGAACGTGATGGCGCTGTTCACGATGCCGCAGATCGCGCTGGCGGGGTGGGTGCATTACCTGGCCTTCGACCTGCTGATCGGGGCCTGGATCGCCCGGACCGCGCGCGACGAAGAGATCAGCCACCTGCTCGTGCTGCCCTGCCTGGTGCTGACGTTCCTGTTCGGCCCGGCAGGTTTCCTTGCCTTCACCGCACTGCGCGCCACCGCTGGTACCCGCACCCCGCTTGCCGAAAGGAACGCCGCATGACCGCCCTTGCCCTGCCGCTGCCCCGCGCGGGCCTGCTTGACCGGATGCAGCGCGATGCGCCGGTCCTGACGGCCCTGGGGCTGCTGCTGACCCTGTCGCTTGCCCCCACGCTGGCCGCGATGCAGCTTGATGACCGGATGTTCCAGGGCGACAGCATCTGGCTGAAGCCGGTCAAGTTCCAGATCGCGCTGGCGATCTACATCCTGTCGCTGGCGTTCTATGCGCACTGGCTGCCCCCGGCAACGCGCGCGTCGCGCTGGTTCAGGGTCTACTGCAAGGTGGTCGCCTTCACCGTCGTGGGCGAGGTGCTGTGGATCAGCGGCGCGGCGGCGCTTGGCACCGCGTCCCATTTCAACCAGACCTCGCCCGTCTGGAGTATCCTCTACCCCGTGATGGGGGCATTCGCAGTGACGCTGACCTCTGCCTCGCTGGTCTTCGGCGTGGCGATCTGGCGCAACCGGACCAGCGGCCTGCCACCTGCGGTTCATCTGGCAGTGGCGCTCGGGCTGGTCCTCACCTTCGCGCTGACGGTTCCGGTCGCGGGCGTCATGTCCGGCAACGGGGGGCATTTCGTCGGCATCCCCGCAGCGGGCGACAGCGGGCTGCCGCTTCTGGGGTGGTCGCGCAGCGCGGGCGATCTGCGGGTCGCGCATTTCCTGGCCACCCACGCGCTGCACGCCATCCCGCTGGCGGGGCTGCTGGCAGTGCTGCTGCTGCCCGCCGCCCTGGCGCGCCGTGCGGTGGTTCTGGCCGCCGTGGGCTTCACGGTTCTGGTCATGGGCACCTTCGTTCAGGCGCTGGCCGGCCAGCCCTTCCTGTAGCGGCCGCGCGGGCTGGCCACCGGCCCGCCCGCAAACCGCTTTTCCTTCCCCCCCGCCCGCGCTAGACAGCCCCGCGAAACATGCGGGGCTGCAGCCGATGCCGATGGAAAAGACCTTCAACGCCGCCGAGGCCGAGGCCCGGCTTTATGCCATGTGGGAAGCTGCGGGTGCCTTCCGCGCCGGGGCGAATGCGCGTCCGGGGGCGGAAGCCTATTCCATCATGATCCCGCCGCCGAACGTGACCGGCTCGCTGCACATGGGCCATGCGTTCAACAATACCCTGCAGGATATCCTGATCCGCTGGCACCGGATGCGCGGGTTCGACACGCTCTGGCAGCCCGGCACCGACCATGCCGGGATCGCCACCCAGATGGTGGTGGAGCGTGAGCTTGCCCGCACCGGCAATGCGGGGCGGCGCGAAATGGGGCGCGAGGCGTTCACGGCAAAGGTCTGGGAACAGAAGGCGCGGTCCGAGGCCACCATTCTGGGCCAGTTGAAACGCCTTGGCGCGTCCTGCGACTGGTCGCGCACCGCCTTTACCATGGACCCGAACTTTCACGACGCGGTGCTGAAGGTCTTTGTCGATCTGTACAATCAGGGCCTGATCTATCGCGGCAAACGGCTGGTCAACTGGGACCCGCATTTCGAGACGGCGATTTCCGATCTCGAGGTCGAGAACATCGAGACGCCCGGCCACATGTGGCACTTCAAGTACCCGCTGGCCGGGGGCGAAACCTACGACTACGTCGAACGCGACGCCGAGGGGAATGTCACCCTGCGCGAGACGCGCGACTACATCTCGATCGCCACCACGCGCCCCGAGACGATGCTGGGCGACGGTGCCGTCGCGGTTCATCCTTCGGACGCGCGTTACGCGCCCATCGTCGGCAAGCTCTGCGAGATTCCGGTCGGGCCAAAGGCCCATCGCCGCCTGATCCCGATCATCACCGACGAATACCCCGACCCCGCCTTCGGTTCGGGTGCCGTCAAGATCACCGGCGCGCATGACTTCAACGATTATGCGGTGGCGAAACGCGCGGGCATCCCCTGCTACCGGCTGATGGACACCAAGGGGGCGATGCGGGCCGACGGCTTGGCTTACGCCGACGAGGCCGCCCGGGCGCAAGCCTTCGCGCGGGGCGCACCCTTCACCGAGGCCGAGGTGGACGCGATCAACCTCGTCCCCGAAGCCTATCGCGGCCTGGACCGGTTCGAGGCCCGCAAGCGCGTGGTCGCCGACATCACCGCCGAGGGGCTGGCCGTGATGGTTCCGAACCCCGCCGCCGCCGGGGAAGCAGGAGGTCCCGCAGGACGTCCCGGAGGAGGTCCCGGATCAAGTCCGGGACAGCGCAGCGAGGGTGGTACCGCCGGGCACAACCCCGACGCAGCCCCGGCCCCCGAGCCGGGGCCTCCCCCGCCCGCAGAAATCCCGCTGGTCGAAGCCAAGAAGATCATGCAGCCCTTCGGCGACCGCTCCAAGGTGGTCATCGAGCCGATGCTGACCGACCAGTGGTTCGTCGATACCGCCAGGATCGTCCAACCCGCCATCGACGCCGTGCGCAACGGCGACACCGTGATCCTGCCCGAACGCGATGCAAAGGTCTATTTCCACTGGCTGGAGAACATCGAGCCCTGGTGCATCAGCCGTCAGCTCTGGTGGGGGCACCAGATACCGGTCTGGTATGGGCCAAATCTTCCACAGGGCAGTTTCCTAAACACTCGCAATGATACAGGCGAGGGACATCTGAGCTTCTGTGCAGCAAACACTGATGATGTAGTTCGTCTTGCAAAGGCACATTACGGAGAAGATGTAGAAATTCGGTTTGATGAAGACCGGTACGGCGTCGGTAGCGGCACCGGTATCTTCTCCGTCACCGGATTTGGTATTCGTGCAGCGAATGAACGGGGTGGCGGCCAGGTTACAAGCGTCAATCTTATGCGCGACCCCGACGTCCTCGACACCTGGTTCTCCTCCGGCCTCTGGCCCATTGGCACGCTTGGCTGGCCCGAGGACACGCCCGAGTTGCGGAGATATTTCCCCACCTCCACCCTCGTCACCGGCTTCGACATCATCTTCTTCTGGGTCGCCCGGATGATGATGATGCAGCTTGCCGTGGTCAAGGAAGTCCCGTTCCGCACCGTCTATGTCCACGCCCTCGTCCGCGACGAGAAGGGCAAGAAGATGTCGAAATCGCTCGGCAACGTGCTCGACCCGCTCGACCTGATCGACGAATACGGCTGCGACGCGGTCCGCTTCACGCTGACCGCCATGGCCGCCATGGGGCGCGACCTGAAACTGTCCACCCAACGCATCGCGGGCTATCGCAATTTCGGCACGAAACTCTGGAACGCCTGCCGCTTTGCCGAGATGAACGGCGTCTGGGAGGGGCACACCACCCGGGCCGCGCCCCCACCCGCCACGGCCACCGTCAACCGCTGGATCATCGGCGAGGCCGCCCGCACCCGCGCCGAGGTCGACGCCGCCTTGGCCGACTACCGCTTCGACCAGGCGGCGAACGCGCTTTACGCCTTTGTCTGGGGCAAGGTCTGCGACTGGTACGTCGAATTCGCCAAACCCCTGTTCGACGGGCCGCAGGCCGGGGAAACCCGCGCCACCATGGCCTGGGTGCTGGATCAGTGCATGATCCTGCTGCACCCGATCATGCCCTTCCTGACCGAGGAGCTCTGGCAGACCACCGGCACGCGCGCAACGATGCTGATCCACGCCGACTGGCCAACCTATGGCGCGGAACTGATCGACGCCGAGGCACATGCCGAAATGACCTGGGTCACCACCCTGATCGACGAGGTGCGCTCGGCCCGTGCGCAGATGCATGTGCCGGTCGGGCTCAAGCTCGACATGGTCCATACCGGCCTGACCCCCGCCGCCACCGCCGCCTGGGACCGCAACGCCGCCCTGATCCGCCGGCTTGCCCGGATCGAGGCGCTGACGCAGGTTGCGCAGGTGCCCAAGGGGGCGATCACCGTCGCAGTGGAAGGCGGCACCTTCGCGCTGCCGCTGGACGGGATCATCGACATCGCCGCCGAACAGGCCCGCCTGTCGAAGACGCTGGAAAAGCTGGACAAGGACTTGGCCGGCCTGCGGTCGCGCCTCGGCAACCCCGCCTTCATCGCCTCGGCCCGCGAAGAGGTGGTCGATGAAACCCGCACCAAGCTGGAAACCGCCGAGGACGAGGCGCTGAAACTCCGCGCCGCCCTGTCCCGCCTCGCCGAAATGGCCTGAACCCCCGTTCATCTTGGCCCAAACATCCTCGGGGGGTGAGCCTCGGACCACCGGTCCGGGGCGAGGGGGGCAGACAGCCCCCCTTCTTTCTGATAAGCCTTCGGCATGTCCTGGGTCGAACGCCTCGCCGAACGCCGCATGCGCCTTGCCGAAGCGAAGGGTGACCTGCGCGGGATGAAAGGCGAGGGCAAGCCGCTTCCCGACCGCCCCGGCGACGCCTTCGTTTCAGCGGGCGATGCCGTGGGCTTCCGGATCATGGCCGAGGCCGGCGTGCTGCCCGAGGAAATCACCTTCAAGAAGATGGCTGCAGCGCAGCGCGCGCATCTTGCCACCCTCACCGATCCTGACGCGCGCAAGGCCGCGATGGCCGAACTTGCGCGGCTGGAACTCAGGCAGGCCATGGCCGAAGAAGCCCGCCGGGCCTTCCTGAAGCGCTGAGGCTTGCCCCCGCCGCCCGTTTCGGTGTCTTCTGCGCCCATGACCGGACCCCGCTTCACGCCCCTTGTTGAAAGCCTGCCCGCGACCGTGCCCTTCACCGGGCCGGAAACGCTGGAACGCCGCCGGGGCCGCGCCTTTGCCGCGCGGCTCGGGGCCAACGAAAGCCTGTTCGGCCCGTCACCGAAGGCTGTGGCCGCGATGGCCGATGCCGCCGCCGGGACCTGGATGTATGGCGACCCCGACCTGCAAGACCTGCGCACAGCCCTTGCGGCGCATCATGGGATATCGCCCGCGCAGGTCATGCCGGGCGAGGGGATCGACGGCCTGCTGGGTCTGATCGTGCGCATGACCATCGGCCCCGGCGATGCGGTCGTCACCTCGGACGGTGCCTATCCGACCTTCAACTTCCATGTCGCGGGCTTTGGCGGCGCGCTGCACAAGGTGCCCTACCGGGGCCACCACGAGGACCCGCAGGCGCTGCTGGACCGCGCGCAGTCCACGGCTGCGAAACTGGTCTATCTGTCCAACCCTGACAATCCGATGGGCAGCCACCATCCCGCTGCCGTGATCGAGGCGATGATCGACAGCTTGCCCGACGGCACGCTGCTGGTCCTTGACGAGGCCTATATCGACCTTGCACCCGAGGGCACTGCACCCTGTGTCGCCCCGGATGATCCCCGTGTGATCCGGATGCGCACCTTCTCGAAAGGCTATGGGCTGGCGGGCCTGCGGGTCGGCTATGCGATGGGGGCCGAAGACGTGATCCGGTCTTTCGACAAGGTCCGCAACCACTTCGGCCTTGGCCGGATCGCCCAGGCGGGGGCATTGGCGGCGCTGGCCGATCAGGACTGGCTGGCGCAGGTCCGCGCACAGGTCGTCACCGCCCGCGCCACCATCGCCACCGTCGCCCGCGACAACGGCCTGACCCCGCTGCCTTCGGCCACCAACTTCGTCACCATCGATTGCGGCCGCGACGGCGATTTCGCCCGGCGGCTGCTGGCCGAACTGCTTGCCCGCGACATCTTCCTGCGCATGCCCGGCGTTGCCCCGCTCGACCGCTGCATCCGCGTTTCCTGCGGCACACCTGCCGATCTTGCTGCCTTTGCCAAGGCGCTGCCGCAGGCCCTGACCGCCGCCAAGGGCTGAAGACCCGCCGCGCCGCGTTGCTGCATGGGTCGCTCCGGTCCGGCGCGCTGGCCTTGCCAGGCCGATTCGCAAGATGGCACCCCGGCCCCTGCAGCGCGTCACGCCCATGTCGCGCCACCGGTCCGACTGGCAGGCCCCTGCGGCACCGGACCGCAAGACCGGCTGATCGGGCAGCGCGCAATCTTGCAAAACGGGAAACGATCTTGACCGGGCGTTTCCAATCAAAGGGAAGGCGCACTCAAATATGAATATCCAATGCAACTTTAAGAGTACAAGACAGTTTCCACTCTTCCCAAGCGTGAAAAAGAAATCTACCGCCCTCTGCAAGCGCAGAAAACGCCTTGACTCATGGCTGCCGACGACCCCTATTGAACGCAATGAAGACAGCGCGCCCGATGTCAAAGTGATGCTGATCGGACGTTCCGCCTGGGCATGAACCAGCGATGCGTCCGGCATGAAGATCAAGGCAACGGGGCGGCCTGACTTGTTTGTTAGGCTTCGGTAGTTTCGATTGTGTCAAGAGTGGAAAGGGTAACAAGTGTACAGCAGAGACGACCTTCAGATTGTCATTTCCCACGGGCAGTCCCTTTCCAAAGGGGCCGACGGAAGGGACCCGGTCTCTACCACGCCGCTGTTCCCGGGGCGGGTGCTGGGCCTGGGCACGTCTTCCTCCGGCAATCCGACCCTGGTCGATCTGTTTGCCCGGGATTCCGAAGTTCCGATTGTGTCGATGCTGAATACGGTTGCGACGCATTTCGCACAGGCTGGGGCCCTGGCACCGACGCTTGTCGGAGCGGTCACGGGCGAATCCGGCCGGCCGTTGCTGCCGCTGTATCTGTCATCCTCTGACCGCCACGGCGATGTCGCAGGCGGATTGGCCGCCACGGCAGACGGTGCCTTCTATTATGTGCGAAATGCGGTGGGCGGAAGTTTTGACATCTATCTGAATGACCACGGCGCTGCCCGGCTGGCCCTCTCAACGCTCTACGAGCCAAATCTTTTTGATCCCATCGAATCAAGTCTTCGGAAGATCAAGATATCGGCAGATCAGGCCGGCCTGAACATCACCGACAAATTGGTCTTCAGTTTCATCCAAGGCCAGTCGGATTCAGGAAACCGCGCGGGCGTCACCTATTCGACCCAATTGCAGATGCTGGTCGCAAAGGTCGATGCAGTGGCGGAAAGCATTCTGGCAAAACCGATTGAGACGGTCTCGATCATCGGGCAGACCCGCTATCCCTATCCGGCGAACGAACAGTTCAAATTCGTCGCCACCACGTCGGCAAGCTATCTCGGCGCGCTGGAGTTTCCCTATCAGGCGGAACACCCGTCCTCGGTGCAATGGCGCACCGGAACCATCACGGGACCAGACAGAACCCACCTGAACGCCTTGGGCTACAATCTGCTGGGGCAGGAAACCGGAGATGTCATTTATGACGTGCTGACCGGCCGGGGCAACGAGGATGACTTCATCCGCATCAGCGATGTCACGGTCTCGGGCGCGCGGATCATCGTCCGCTTTTCGGGGCTTGACGGGCATCTGGTCCGCGATGATGCGATCTTCACCACGGCGGCCTCAGGCCCGCCGCCGCCGCCGAACCTGGGGTTCTCGCTGTCCGGCAACTCGGGTTTCACCCTGGTCGGGGCCGAGATCACCGGCACGGACGAGGTCACCCTGACCGCGAACCGGCCCATTTCGGTCGAACTGCGGCTGGTTCTGGGCACGGCGTCCGCTTTTGGGGGCACCCCGCTGCGCGACAGTGTGGCGCGCCAGGCCGACAACCCCTTTGGCGTGGCCAATCTGGCCGATGCCGAAATCCGCAAGTTCGCGCCCGCGCAGTCCGTCGCGCTGCCGGTGATCGTCGGCGGGGCAGGCAACGATGCCCTGGTGGGCAAGGACGGTGCCGAGGTGCTGATCGGCAACCTGGGCAATGATACCCTGTCGGGCATGGGCGGGGCTGATGTGATCTACGGCGGCATCGGCAACGATCTCATCCATGGCGGCGATGGCAACGACACGCTCTACGGCGGTGCGGGCCTGAACACGCTGTACGGCGATGACGGCGATGATCTGTTCGTGATCGTCGGTCCCTCTGCGCAGGCCGACCGGATGTTCGGCGGCAGCGGCTTCGACACCCTCCGGTTCGAGCCGCCGGGCGGCATCCTGACCATCGACGGCCTTGCACCCTCGGGGATCGAGCACCTTGTCACGGGCGGAACGGCGATCCAGGGCCGGTCGAGCGCCAATGTCATCGACCTGTCAGAGTTCGTCATGGTCACCGGCCCGGTGATCATCCGCGGGCTTGCGGGAAATGACCGGATCACCGGTACCCTTGTCGGCGATGAGATCGACGGAGGGTCCGGCACGGACCAGTTGTCCGGGGGCGAGGGCGACGATGTCTTCGTCATTCGCAATGCCGAGGCATCGTCCGATCTGATCTCTGGCGGCGGCGGAACCGACACGATCCGAGTTGCTGCCGACAGTTCGACGGTTACACTGGCCCGATTGACGGTCGATGCCGAGGTGTTCGAAGGTGCCGGTCAGAAGATCAACGGAACCTCGCTGGCCAACCTTCTGGATTTCTCGACCTTTTCGGCCGTCAGCGGAATTCGCTCCATCAGCGGTCTTGCGGGCAATGACACGCTGATCGGCAGCCTGGCCGACGATGCCATCGACGGCGGCATCGGCAACGACACCGTGACCGGCGGTGGCGGAGACGATACGATCACCGGCGGCGCGGGCAATGACCTTCTTGGCGGAGGGTCGGGCGCAGACGTCTTCGTGTTCGATCAGGCACCAAGCCGGACCCGGAACTATGATGTCATCTCAGACTTTGAAACCGGGCAGGACCGGCTGATGTTCAACACCGCCATCTTTGCGGCCCTGTCGCCCGCCGCAGACGCGCTGATCGATGCGTCGCAGTTCCGCCTGGGCGCTGCCGCTGGTGACGCCGATGATCGGCTGATCTACAATCAGGCGTCCGGTGACCTGTTCTACGACGCCGATGGTGTCGGGGTCATCGCGCAGATCCAGTTCGCCCGCCTGATCGGCGCGCCCGGCCTCGAGGCATCCGACATTCTCGTCGCCTGACACGCGCGCGTCACCGCAGGGCTATCGGCAGACCGCGAGCCGACGCCACCAGATGTCGGGGGGCACGGCGGCCCCCCGAGCCGTTTCAGCTCAGCGCGCCGAAATCTCGGGGTAGTCGCGCGCCTTGGGCCCGATGTACAACTGCCGGGGACGCCCGATTTTCTGCGTCGGGTCGGCGATCATTTCCTTCCACTGCGAAATCCAGCCCACCGTACGGCTGATCGCGAAGATCGGCGTGAACATCGCGGTCGGGAACCCCATCGCGTCCAGGATGATGCCCGAATAGAAATCGACGTTCGGATACAGCTTTTTCGAGATGAAGTAGTCGTCCTGCAGCGCGATCCGCTCCAGTTCCTTGGCCACCTGCAACGTCGGGTTGTTGTGGATGCCCATCAGGTCCAGCACCTCGTCGGCGCTTTCCTTCATCACCTTGGCGCGCGGGTCGAAGTTCTTGTAGACCCGGTGGCCAAAGCCCATCAGCTTGACGCCCGACGACTTGTCCTTGGCCATCTTGATGAACTCGGGAATGCGGTCCACCGAGCCGATCTGGCGCAACTGCTCCAGCGCGGCCTGGTTGGCCCCGCCATGCGCGGGCCCCCAGAGGCAGGCAATGCCGGCGGCGATGCAGGCGAAGGGGTTCGCGCCCGACGATCCCGCCAGCCGCACGGTCGAGGTGCTGGCGTTCTGTTCATGGTCGGCATGCAGCATCATGATCCGGTCCAGCGCCTTGGACAGGATCGGGTTCACCACATAGTCTTCGGCCGGAACCGAAAAGCACATGTGCAGGAAGTTGCCCGCATAATCGAGGCTGTTCTTGGGGTAGACGAAGGGCTGGCCGACCGAATACTTGTAGGCCATCGCGGCAATCGTCGGCAGCTTGGCGATCATCCGGATCGCGGCCACCTCACGCTGCCAGGGGTCGTTGATGTCCAGGCTGTCGTGGTAGAACGCGCTCATCGCGCCGACGACGCCGACCATGGTCGCCATCGGGTGGCTGTCGCGCCGGAACCCGCGGAAGAAATAGTGCATCTGTTCATGCACCATCGTGTGATGCGTCACGCGGTGCTTGAAGTCCGCGATCTGGTCGGCGGTCGGCAGTTCGCCGTACAGCAGCAGATAGCAGACCTCCAGGTAATGCGACTTCTCGGCCAACTGGTCGATCGGGTAGCCGCGATACAGCAGTTCGCCCTTGTCGCCGTCGATATAGGTGATCGCGCTTTCGCAGGACGCGGTCGAGGTGAAGCCCGGGTCATAGGTGAAGACATCGCCATCGGTGTAAAGCTTGCGGATGTCGATCACATCCGGCCCCAGCACGGGCGACTGCATCGGCAGCGAAAGCACCTTGTCGCCAAAGGTCAGTGTCGCGGTCTTTGTGGTCTTTGCGGTATCTGCCATGTCTCATCCCCTTTGTTCAGCGTCCGGGACAGTGCGGCCCCGACGGTCCTCTGGCCACAAGCAGGGCGGAAGGACCACGGGCGGATCAGGCCGCCGCATCCTTGAGCCGCGCGATCGTCTCTTGCCGACCGATGACCAGCATCATGTCGTACACGCCCGGTGTAACAGTTCGTCCGGCAAGAGCCGCCCGCAGCGGACCGGCCAGCTTGCCGAAAGACAGCCCCTGGGCCATGGCTGTTTCCGTCATTAAAGCCTCCAAGGCTTCTTTCGTCCAGCTAGCATTTTGCAACTGCGGCGTCAACGTTTTCAGTATACCACGGGATACCGGATCAAGAAGCCGGGCTGCCGCCTCATCGGCCACAATCGGGCGTGCCGTCAGGATAAAGCGTGCCTTGTCAACAAGTTCCGGAAAGGTCTTCGCCCTGTCCTTCAGGCAATACAGCGCCGAATGCATCAGGTCGCGCTGCGGCGGGGTCAATCCCGGTTGCCCGGATGCGGCCAGAAATGCCTCAAGTTCATGCAGCAGTGCAGCATCTTCCATCGCCGCCATGTGCTGGCCGCACAGGTTCTCCAGCTTCTTGAAGTCGAGTCGCGCCGGCGCGCGGCCGATTCCGGGCAGGTCGAACCACGCCAGCGCCTGGTCGGTCGTGAAGAACTCGGCATCGCCATGCGCCCAGCCAAGGCGGGTCAGGTAGTTGCGCATCCCGGCGGCGGGGTAGCCGATGATCTGGTATTCCTCGACCCCGACCGCGCCATGGCGCTTGCTCAGCTTCTTGCCGTCGGGCCCGTGGATCAGCGGGATATGCGCCCAGACCGGCACCTCCCAGCCCATCGCATCGTAGACCATCTGCTGGCGCGCGGCGTTGTTCAGATGGTCGTCGCCCCGGATCACATGGGTCACGCCCATGTCGTGATCGTCCACCACCACGGCCAGCATGTAGGTCGGCGTTCCGTCGGACCGCAGCACCACCATGTCGTCCAACTGGTCGTTGCGAAAGCGCACCGTGCCCTGCACGGCATCTTCCACCACGGTTTCCCCCGCACGCGGGGCGCGCATGCGGATGGCATAGGGGCCATCGGGGTGGGTCGCCGGGTCGGCATCGCGCCAGGGGCTGTGGAACAGGGTGGACCGCCCTTCGGCCCGCGCCGCCTCGCGGAAGGCCTCGATGTCCTCTTGCGTGGAAAAGCACTTGTAGGCCGATCCGCGCGCCAGCATCTCGCGCGCGACCTCGGCATGGCGGTGGCGCTGTTCGAACTGGCTTGTGGTCTCGCCGTCCCAGTCCAGCCCCAGCCAGCGCAACCCGCGAAAGATCGCCTCGGTCGCCTCGGGGGTGGACCTTTCGCGGTCGGTATCCTCGATCCGCAACAGGAACTTCCCGCCGCGCCCGCGTGCGTAAAGCCAGTTGAACAGGGCCGTGCGCCCACCGCCGATGTGCAGATATCCGGTGGGCGAGGGCGCAAACCGCGTCACGACCGGGCGGGCAGGGGCAGTGTCGGCCATGCCGATTAACCTTTCGGAAACCATGTTGGGCTCAGGGTGGAACCCGAACGCGGCAAGGTCTAGGCAATCGGGGGGGCAAGGGCAAGGTGCACGGGTGGCTCGCCCCGCTGCTGGCCCCGTTGGTCGCGCTGCAAGAGGCGCGGGGGCGGCTGTTTCTCTGGGTGCCGGTGCTTCTGGCGCTTGGTGTGGGCACCTGGTTCGCCCTGCCGTGGGAGCCGGGACTGGGGCTTTATGGCGCGGTGGTGGGGCTGATCGGCGCGCTTGTTCTGGTGCGCCTGTTCGGCCCGGAACTTTCCGCGCCCCCTGCCGTGGCGGCGGCCTGCATCCTGCTGGGGTTTCTGGCTGCCGGGGTCCGGGCGCATCTGGTGGCGGCCCCGGTGCTGGATTTCCGCTATTACGGGCCGATCGAAGGCCGGATCGTCGAAATCGACCGCTCGCAGGGCGATGACCTGCGCCTGACGCTGGACCGCGTCGTGCTGGAACGGATGGACCCAGATGAGACGCCCGCGCGGGTGCGCGTGTCGCTGCACGGGGGAACTCCGGACCTTGCGGTGGAACCGGGGCTGACGGTCGGCCTGACCGGGCATCTGACCGCCCCGCCCGGCCCGTCCGAGCCGGGTGGCTTCGATTTCCGCCGCGCCGCCTTTTTCGACCGTCTGGGGGCCGTGGGCTATGCCACGGCACCCGCCCTCGCGCTCGCCCCGGCAGAGCCTGGCGCACAGCGGATCAACCGGCTTCGGGCCGACCTGTCGGCGGCGGTCATGGCGCGCATTCCGGGGCAGGCCGGGGCCTTCGCCTCGGGTGCCGTGACGGGTGACCGGTCCGGGATCAGCCAGGCCACCGTGCAGGATCTGCGCAATTCCAACCTGTCGCATCTGCTCGCGATTTCGGGCATGAACATGGCCTTCATCACCGGCTTCGTCTTTGCCGCGCTGCGCTATGGCCTGGCGCTGGTGCCGCCGCTGGCCTTGCGGGTGAATACCAAGAAGGTGGCGGCGGTGGTGGCGCTTGCGGTGGCGGGGTTCTATCTGGCGCTGTCGGGCAGCAATGTCGCGACCGAACGGGCCTTTGTCATGGTGGCGGTGATGCTGGTTGCGGTGCTGGCAGACCGCCGCGCGCTCAGCCTGCGGACCGTGGCCATCGCAGGCGTGCTTCTGCTGCTGCTGCAGCCCGAAAGCCTGCTGTCGCCGGGGTTCCAGATGTCCTTTGCCGCAACCATCGCGCTGATCGCGGCCTTTGCGGCGCTGGATCGCGGCATCCTGCGCGAAAGGGTGCCGCGATGGGCGATGCCGCTGTTCACGCTGGTGTTGTCTTCGGTGGTCGCGGGCCTTGTGACGGCACCTTTCGGGGCCGCGCATTTCAACCGCTTTACCGATTACGGCCTGATGGCCAACCTGATGACGGTGCCCGCGATGGGGATGTTCATCATGCCGGGGTCGGTGATTGCCGCCCTTCTGTGGCCAATAGGGCTGGAGGGGGTGGGGCTGTGGATGATGGGCTTCGGGTCGCAGTGGATTCTGGCGGTTGCCGCCTGGGTGGCCGGGCTGAACGGATCGGTGACCGGGATTCCCGCGCCGGACTGGCAGGTGCTGCCGCTGATGACGCTTGGCGCGCTCTGGGCGCTGTTGTGGCAGGGCAGGGCGCGCGCGCTCGGGGCTGCTCCGCTGGTGCTGGGGCTGGTGCTCTGGGGTCTGTCGGTCCGCCCGCCGGTGCTGGTCAGCGGCGACGGCATTCTTGTCGGGATGATGGGGCCGCAGGGGCGCGCCCTGTCGGCCCCCAAGGGCGCGCGCTTTGTGGCCTCAAGCTGGCTGCAGGATGACGGCGACCTGATCGATCAGGAAGGTGCCGCCGCCCGCCCGGGATTTGCCGGGCCGCCCGGCGAACGGCGGTTCCGGCTGGGCGCGCTGTCGGCGGTGCAACTGAAGGGAAAGGGGGCCGCAGATCGTCTTGCCGCCGCCTGCGCCTCGGCCGATGTCGTCATCCTTGCCGCCCGCGCGCCCCAGACCCCGCCCGGCTGCACCGTGATCGACGCCGACATGCTGCGCGGTACCGGCACGCTGGCGATCTGGCCCACGGCCGATGGTCTGCGGCTGGTCGCCACCGATGCCGCCCGCAGGTTCTGGACCGGACCCGGACCGAAACCCGAGCTTACCGACCGGCTCGCCGCGCTTGGCCGTCAGTAGCTGCGGATCAGCCCGACCAGACGGCCCTGCACCCGCACCTGATGATCGGGATACAGCCGCGTCTCATAGGCCGGGTTCGCGGCCTCCAGCGCGATCATCCCGCCCTTGCGGCGGAACCGCTTCAGCGTCGCCTCGGCATCCTCGACCAGCGCCACGACGATATCGCCGTTCTCGGCGGTATCCTGTTCGCGGATCACCACGATGTCGCCGTCGTTGATCCCGGCCTCGATCATCGAATCGCCCTTGACCTCCAGCGCATAGTGCTGGCCGCGCCCCGACAGCATCGACCCCGGCACGGCCACATGGTGCGAGGCATGGGAAATCGCCTCGATCGGCACCCCGGCGGCGATCCGGCCCATGACCGGCAGGTCCACCGCATCGACGGCCTGCACCGCCATCGCCGCACGCGGAGGCTCCGGCCTTTCGTTCACGATCACGCGGGGCGAAAAACCGGGGCGTTCCATCGCCTCGGGCAGCTTCACGATCTCGATCGCGCGGGCGCGGTGCGCAAGGCGGCGGATGAAGCCGCGTTCCTCCAGCGCCGTGATCAGCCGGTGGATGCCGGATTTCGACCGCAGGTCCAGCGCCTCCTTCATCTCGTCGAACGAGGGCGGCACACCGTCACGATCCATCCGTGTCTTGATGAAATCCAGAAGTTCCAGTTGCTTGCGGGTCAGCATCGGCAGGCGCTCCGGGACAGAGGTTAACAATGTTCGCCGCCTGTTCTGCCCGTGTTCCCGCTTTGTGTCAAGCCTTTCGCAAGATGCCCGCGCTACAGCGGCAGGTACTCCACGTCGCTTCCCGCCACCCCGGCGGGCGCACCCACAGGCCGGATCAGCAGCGCATCCGCCTGCGCCAGGATGCCCAGCAGCGCCGAATCCTGCCGGTCAAAGGGGGTGATGCCCGGCAGGCCGGCCCGGGGTTCCAGCCGCGCCCGCATGTAATGCGCCCGCGGGCCGTTGGCCGCCACGGCACAGGTCAGCACGGCGCGGCGCGGCTGCGGCGCGGGGTCCGCCAGCCCCTGCATCGCCCGGATCAGCGGCAGCAGGAAGAGATGCCCGCAGACGATGGCCGAAACGGGATTGCCCGGCAGACCCAGCAGCGCCGCCCCCCCGAACCGCCCCGCCATCAGCGGCTTGCCCGGGCGCATCGCGATCTTGTGGAACGCCATGTCCACCCCCGCCGCGCGGGCGACCTGCGCCACAAGATCATGATCGCCCACCGACGCCCCGCCGATGGTGACCACCACATCGGCCCCGTCGGCCAGCGCCAGGACCGCCGCAAGGCCCGCCTCGGTATCCGGCGCGATCGGCAGCAGGCGGGTTTCGGCCCCCTCGGCTTCGGCCATCGCCGCCAGCGCGAATGCGTTCGACGCAATGATCTGGTCCGGCTGCGGCGTCTCTCCCGGCATCACCAGTTCATCCCCGGTCGGGATCAGGGCCACCACCGGACGGCGCGCCACGGGAACGCGCGCCACGTTCATCGCCGCCAGCAGGGCAAGATCGGCCGGGCGCAACCGGCGCGGGCCAAGCCTGTCGCCCATCGCGAAATCCTGCCCCCGCGCCCGGATGTTCGTTCCCGCGTCAAGCCCGTCCTTCAGCGTGATCCGCGCGCCCGAGGCGATCACATCCTCCTGGATCACCACCCGCGTCGTGCCTTCGGGGACCGGCGCGCCGGTGAAGATGCGCACCGCCTCGCCCGCCGCCACCCGGCCTGCAAAGCCATGCCCTGCCGCCGCCATGCCGATCACGGCAAGGCTTTCGCCTGCCCGGACCGGCCCGGCCACGGCATAGCCATCCATGGCGCTGGCCGCAAAGGGCGGCTGGTCGCGCAGGGCAGACACGGGCGCGCAAAGGAACCGGCCCGCCGCCCGGCGCAACGGCACCTCTTCCACGCCCGGCGGCCCGGCCAGCGCCAGAACCCGCGCCAGCGCCTGTTCGACCGAAATCACGATGTCGCCTCGTAGCGACCGGATTTTCCACCGTCTTTCAGGATCAGCATGATCCCTTCGATCCGCATCCCCCGATCCACCGCCTTGACCATGTCATAAACCGTCAGCGCCGCCACCGACACGGCGGCAAGCGCCTCCATCTCGACCCCGGTCTGCCCCGAGGTGCGCACGGTCGCCTCGATCCGGACACCCGGAAGATCGGCATCCGCCACAAGGTCCAGCGCCACCTTCGTCAGCGGCAGCGGGTGGCACAGCGGGATCAGGTCAGCCGTCTTCTTCGCCGCCATGATCCCCGCCAGCCGTGCCACGCCCAGCACGTCGCCCTTTTTCGCAGACCCCGAGGCAATCAGCGCCAGCGTTTCGGGCAGCATCACGACGCAGCCCCGCGCCACCGCAACCCGGTCGGTCACCGGCTTGCCCGAGACATCGACCATATGGGCGCGCCCCTGATCGTCGAAATGGGTCAGCATCAAGCCACCTGCCGGGGGGCCGCAGCCCCCGCCAGCAGCGCCCGCGTCGCCCCCGCCACATCTTCCTGCCGCATCAGGCTTTCCCCGATCAGGAACGACCGCGCGCCGACCTGTGCCATGTCTGCCAGATCTGCGGGGGTGAAAAGCCCGCTTTCGCAGACGATCATCCGGCCTTGCGGCACGCGCGGGGCCAGCCGTCGCGTGGTGTCGAGTGTCAGCTCGAACGTCTTCAGGTTGCGGTTGTTGATCCCGATCAGCGGCGAGGCCAGCCGCAGCGCGCGGTCAAGTTCCGCCTCGTCATGCACCTCGATCAGCGCGTCCATGCCCAGGTCGGTCGCCGCCGCCTCAAGCTCTGCCGCCAACCCGTCACCGATCATCGCCAGGATGATCAGGATGCAATCCGCGCCCAAGGCCCGCGATTCCGCCACCTGCCAGGGGTCCACCAGGAAATCCTTGCGCAGACAGGGCAGCGGCACCGCCGCCCGCGCCACGACCAGATAGCTGTCATCGCCCTGAAAGCTGGGCGTGTCGGTCAGCACCGACAGACAGGTCGCGCCCCCGGTCTGATAGGCGCGGGCAAGCGCGGGCGGGTCAAAGTCGGCCCGGATCAGCCCGCGCGACGGGCTGGCCTTCTTGATCTCGGCGATCAGGCCATAGCCGGTCGCCTGCGCCATCCGCAGCGCGGCAGCAAAGCCGCGCGGGGCAGGGGCGGCGCGGGCCTCGTCCGCCAGCGACGGGCGCGCGGCCTTGCGGGCGGCAACCTCGTCGGTCTTGTAGGCCTTGATTCGGTCCAGAATGCTGCTCATCCGAAATTCCCGTCCCTGCGGCCGAAAAGGGGCGTCAGCCGCCCGTGGTGATCCGCGCGACGGCGGCAACCTTGGCCCTGGCCGCGCCGCTGTCGATGCTGTCGCGTGCCAGCGCCACACCCTCGGGCAAGGTCGCCACCCGGTCGGCCACGATCAGCGCGGCAGCGGCGTTCAGCAGCACCGCATCGCGGTAGGCCCCCGGCGCGCCGTCCAGCAGTGCCCGCAGGGCCGTGGCGTTCTGCGCCGGGCTGCCGCCCAGAATGGCCTCGAAGGGGTGCAGCGGCAGGCCCGCATCCTCGGGGTGCAGATCGAATTCCCGGATCGCCCCGCCCTCCAGCGCCACCACGCGCGAGGGCGCGGCGATGGACAGCTCGTCCGTCCCGTCGCCGCCATGCACCAGCCAGGCCTTGATGCTGCCCAGCTCGCGCAGCGTCTCCGCCATGGGCCGGATCAGTGCCGCCGAAAATGCCCCGGTCAACTGCCGCGTCACCCCGGCAGGGTTGGTGAGCGGCCCCAGGATGTTGAAGATCGTGCGGGTTCCCAGTTCCGCCCGCGCGGGCATCACATGGCGGATCGCCGGATGGTGCATCGGCGCCATCATGAAGCCGATCCCGACCTCGGCGATGGCCCGCTCCACCACCTCGGCCCCGACCATCACGTTCAGGCCCAGTTCGGTCAGCGCATCCGCCGCCCCCGATTTCGACGACAGGTTGCGGTTGCCGTGCTTGGCCACCACCACGCCCGCCCCCGCCACCACAAAGGCGGTCGCGGTCGAGATGTTCAGCGTGCCCTTGCCGTCGCCCCCGGTGCCGACGATGTCCATCGCGCCCTCGGGCGCGCGAACCCGGTTGCAGCGCGCCCGCATCACGCTGGCGGCGGCGGCATATTCCTGCACCGTCTCGCCCCGTGTGCGCAGTGCCATCAGGAAACCGCCCATCTGCGCAGGCGTCGCCTCGCCCGCGAACAGGCATTCAAAGGCCGTTTCCGCCTCGGCCCGGGTCAGGGGTCGGTCGGCGGCGAGGCCGATCAGGGGCCGAAGGCGATCACTCATGTCGGGCGCTCACGCCGGAACCTTCGCCAGATCAAGGAAGTTGCGCAGCAGCGCGTGGCCATGTTCCGACGCGATACTTTCGGGATGGAACTGCACGCCTTCGATGGGCCGGTCGCGGTGGCGCAGGCCCATGATCGTGCCATCTTCCAGCCAGGCCGTCACCTCCAGACAGTCGGGCAGCGTGGCGCGTTCGACGATCAGCGAGTGATAGCGCGTGGCAAGGAAGGGCGAGGGCAATCCGGCAAACACGCCCAGTCCCGCATGGTGCATCACGCCCATCTTGCCATGCACGATCTCGTGGCAGCGCACGACGCGGCCGCCGAAAGCCTGTCCGATGGTCTGGTGCCCAAGGCATACCCCCAGCAGCGGAATCCGCGCCTCGGCGGCGGCTTCGGTCAGCGCCAGACAGATGCCCGCCTGCGCCGGATCGCAAGGCCCGGGCGACAGCACGATGGACGACGGGCGCAGCGCCATTGCCGCCTGCACGTCCAGCGCATCGTTGCGCCGCACGACCACATCGGCCCCCAACTCGCCCAGATAATGCACAAGGTTGTAGGTAAAGCTGTCGTAGTTGTCGATCAGAAGCAGCATGGGGCGCGTGCCTTGCGGGTTGGGGGGTGTTCCGGCCACGGGGTCGCGCTATACATGCCGCCAGCCGCCAAGGGGCGTCAAGGCAAAGATGCCGGGCGGTGGCAGCAGGCAAGGCGTCCGGGCAAGGCGCAGATGCGACGGGGGCAGGGGTGCGGGGATTCGGGGCAGGCGTGATCTGGGGCGGGACCCTGGGGCTGTTCGGCCTGTCCCTTGCGTCGCTGATGGCCCCCTTGCCCGGCTCGGGCCCGTCGCCCGAGGCGGTCGCCGTGACCGTATCGGCAGGATCGGAATTCGCCCGCCCGCCGCCCGAGACCGAGCCTGTGCCGCCGCAGGTCTTGCCCGGCCCGACTTCTGAAGCCGCCCCGCCGCAGCCTGCTCTGCAGGCGACCCTGACCGCGCCTGCGCCGGATACCGGCCTGCCCGAGGCACCCGTTGCGGGTGGCACGCTGGCCACCGGTCCCGTGCTCGCGGCCCCCGAGGCAGCGCAGGCCCGCAGCCTCTCAGGACCCCTGATCCCCGCGCCGGTGCCCGAAACCGTCGGCGGCAGCCCTGGCGCGGGCCTTGCCCCACCGGCCCCCGATACGGCACCCGCCCTGCCCTGAACAGCGGCGGATCAGCGCCCGAGGATACCCGGAAGGCGCAACCCGTGTTCGGTCGCGCAGTCCCTGGCGATGGGATAACCCGCATCGGCATGGCGCATCACACCGGTTGCCGGGTCGTTCCACAGCACATTCGCCAGCCGCCGCGCGGCGTCGGGGGTGCCGTCGGCCACGACCACCATGCCCGAATGCTGGCTGAACCCCATGCCCACGCCGCCGCCATGATGCAGGCTGACCCAGGTCGCCCCGCTGGCGGTGTTCAGCAGCGCGTTCAGCAGCGGCCAGTCGCTGACCGCATCCGACCCGTCCAGCATGGCTTCGGTTTCCCGGTTCGGGCTGGCGACAGACCCCGAATCGAGGTGATCGCGCCCGATCACGATGGGCGCCTTCAACTCGCCCGAGGCGACCATCTCGTTGAACATCAGCCCGGCCCGGTGCCGGTCGCCAAGGCCGATCCAGCATATCCGCGCGGGCAGGCCCTGAAAGGCGATGCGCTCGGCAGCCATGTCGAGCCAGCGGTGCAGATGCGCGTTGTCGGGGAACAGCCGCTTCATCGCGGCGTCGGTCGCATGAATGTCGGCCGGGTCGCCCGACAGGGCACACCAGCGGAACGGCCCGACGCCGCGGCAGAACAGCGGGCGGATATAGGCGGGGACGAATCCGGGGAAGGCAAAGGCGTTCTCCAGCCCCTCGTCCTGCGCCACCTGACGGATGTTGTTGCCGTAATCCAGCGTCGGCACCCCCGCGTTCCAGAAATCCACCATCGCGGCGACATGGGTCCGCATGCTGGCCCGTGCCGCCGCCTCCACCGCCTTCGGGTCGGTTTCCTGCCGGGCGCGCCAGTCGGCCACGCTCCAGCCCTGTGGCAGGTAGCCGTGCAGTGGGTCATGGGCGCTGGTCTGGTCGGTGACGATATCGGGTCGCGGCCCACCCGCCTTCATGCGCGCGAAAAGCTCGGGGAAGACGTCTGCGGCATTGCCCAGCAGGCCGACCGACTTGGCCTCGCCCTTCGACGTCCAGTCGGCGATCAGCGCAAGGGCTTCGTCCAGCGTGTGAGCCTTGGCGTCCAGGTATCGGGTGCGGATGCGGAAATCGATCCGCGTCTCGTCGCATTCCACGGCCAGGCAGCAGGCGCCCGCCATCACGGCGGCCAGCGGCTGCGCGCCGCCCATGCCGCCCAGGCCCCCAGTCAGAATCCAGCGCCCCGTGAGGTTTCCGCCGTAATGCTGGCGGCCCGCCTCGGCAAAGGTCTCGTAGGTGCCCTGCACGATGCCCTGCGTGCCGATGTAGATCCAGGACCCGGCGGTCATCTGGCCGTACATCGCCAGCCCCTTGCGGTCGAGTTCGTTGAAATGGTCCCAGGTGGCCCAGTGCGGCACGAGGTTGGAGTTGGCGATCAGCACCCGGGGCGCGTCGCTGTGGGTGCGGAAGATGCCGACCGGCTTGCCCGACTGGACCAGCAGCGTCTCGTCAGCCTCAAGATCACGCAGCGCGGCGACGATGCGGTCGAAATCC
>JAAFHX010000037.1:0-21258 GCA_013297695.1 Rhodobacterales bacterium
GTACGAGGCGATCGACGTGACCGCCGGGCGGCTGATGTCCTATGCGGGCCTGCGGTACTACCAGAACACGCTGGACAGCGACCGCGCCAAGTTCATGGCCGACATGCAGGATGCGATCACCACCTTCACCACGCCGCTGGTGTTCTTCAGCCTGGAGTTCAACCGGCTGGACGAAGGGCACCTTGCGGCCCTGCTGGCGGACAACGCCGATCTGGCGCGCTACAAGCCGGTGTTCGACCGGATGCGCGCGATGCGCCCGCACCAGTTGTCGGACGAGCTGGAGCGGTTCCTGCACGACCAGTCCACCGTGGGCGCGGCCGCCTGGAACCGGCTGTTCGACGAAACCATGGCGGGGCTGACCTTCACCGTCGCAGGCGAGGCCGAGGCGATGAGCCTGGAATCCACCCTGAACCTGCTGACCGACGCCGACCGCACCCGGCGCGAGGCGGCGGCGCGCGCGCTGGCCGAGGTGTTCGGGCGCAACGTCAAGCTCTTTGCCCGGGTGCACAACACGCTGGCCAAGGAAAAGGAAATCCACGACCGCTGGCGCAGGATGCCGACCCCGCAGACCGGGCGGCACCTGTCGAACCATGTGGAACCCGAGGTGGTAGAGGCGCTGCGCAATGCCGTGGTCGCGGCCTACCCCAAGCTTAGCCACCGCTATTACCGCCTGAAGGCGAAATGGATGGGGCTGGACAAGCTGCAGGTCTGGGACCGGAACGCGCCGCTTCCGACCGAAACGCCGAAACTCGTCGGTTGGGACGAGGCCACCCGCACCGTGATGGAGGCCTATGCCGCCTTCGACCCGCGCATGGCCGAGATCGCCAGCCCCTTCTTTACCCGGGGCTGGATCGACGCGGGCGTGAAGCCCGGCAAGGCCCCCGGGGCCTTTGCCCATCCCACCGTGACCACGGTGCACCCCTATGTGATGCTGAACTACCTGGGCAAACCGCGCGACGTGATGACGCTGGCGCATGAACTGGGCCATGGTGTGCATCAGGTGCTGGCGGCGGGTCAGGGGGAACTGCTGTCATCGACCCCGCTGACGCTGGCCGAAACGGCATCGGTCTTCGGCGAGATGCTGACCTTCCGCAAGCTGCTTGACGGGGCCGCGACCCCCGCCGAACGCAAGACCCTGCTGGCCGGCAAGGTAGAGGACATGATCAACACGGTCGTCCGGCAGATCGCCTTCTACGACTTCGAATGCAAGCTGCACGCCGCCCGCGCCGAGGGCGAGCTGACCCCCGAAGACATCAACGCACTGTGGATGAGCGTGCAGGCCGAAAGCCTGGGCGATGCGTTCGAATTCATGGACGGGTACGAAACCTTCTGGACCTATATCCCGCATTTCGTGCACTCGCCGTTCTACGTCTATGCCTATGCTTTCGGCGACGGGCTGGTGAATGCGCTTTATGCCGTCTATGCCGAAGGAACCCCCGGATTTCAGGAGAAATATCTGCAGATGCTGCAAGCCGGCGGGTCAAAGCACCACAAGGACCTGCTGGCCCCCTTTGGCCTTGATGCATCGGACCCGAAGTTCTGGGACAAGGGCCTTGGCATGATCGCAGGCTTCATCGACGAGCTTGAGGCGATGGAGGCCTGACCCCCTGCAGGGCCGGGCCAACGGGGCCGTGACAGGCCCCGCTGCGCGGCGGTCAGTTGCGGGCGACAGACACCTGCCGGGCGATCTTGACATGGGCCTGCATCTGCGCCTGCGCATCGTCTGCATCGGCAGCCATGCCATCGGCATCGACCAGGCCCACGATGTCGGGCACGATATCGGTGATCTTGCCGCTGACCATGATCCAGGCCGCCGGATTGCTGATGCGCAAGGCCACGATCAGCCGTGCCAGCGGAAAGATCATCCGGGCGCTGCCGGCCGACAGGCCGATCACCGGGTAGCTTTCGGCAGGAACCGACGCGATCAGGTCGTGATGCGTCATCCCGGTGCGCAGGTCGATCACCCAGCCGCGCCGACGGAAGTAGTCTGCCGCCATGGTCACGCCAAGCGTATGGTTCTCGCCGGGAACCGAAACGAACAGCGCGCGCTGGTCCACCGGGTGCAGCAGATGGTCGGTCACAAAGGCCCGCCGCAGGCCGCGCATGATCCCGTAGATGCGGCCCGCCGCAAAGGTCATCTGGGCAGAAGTCACGCGATCCTCATCCCATCTGTGGCCCAGTTCGCGGGCGGCACCCGCCAGATATCCCAGATAGACCACGTCGATCGACATGCCGTCGAGCCGGGCCTGAAGCACCATCTCGGCCGCCGCCTCTTCGCGCGGTGACACGAGGGCATCGCAAAGGGCTTCGATATCCTCGGCATGCGGGGCGGGATCGACCACCACCGGCGCCCGCCGTTCCAGACGCGCCACCACTTCGGCGGCAAGCGCGTGCACGGCCGTATCGGGAAGCGGATTATCGCGAAGACGGAATACACCCCGTGCCCGATGAAAGGCTTCCTGATCGAGGACATCCGCGCGTGAGGGCGGTCGTTGCATGAAGTCCTGCTTTCAGCGGGGGTGGTTTGACGATGCAGAGCCACTGACCGGAAGGCCCGCGACCGGTCCAGATTCTCCGCATTTCTCCCCCGGAGAGCAGCTTAGCAAACAATCCGTGTCAATCAAGCCTTACACTGAGAAACCGGAAAAATCAGGTTTCTGCAGTCTTACCGGTATCAGGGTACCTTACTTGCCGTTCCACCCTGCCCCCGAGCCCGCTCAGATCGGTCGGGCCACTGCGAATACCCGGTCGATCAGCGCCTGCGTGCCCTTGGCCTGCTCCAGCGACCAGGGCCAGGCGGCCCCTTCGGTGACGGTGCGCCCGAAGGCCTCGACCTGCAGCTTGTAGTGCCGAGCGGCGGGAAAGCGGTCCACCGTCACCGACAGGCCGGGTCGGTGAAGCTCTACCCGCGCCTCGCCGAAGACATTGGCATTCCAGGGCGCGGTCAGCCGGATCAGACCCGTGTCGCCCTGATAGACGATCTCTTGCCGCGGAAAGAGCCGCATCGAAGTGATCGAGGAATAGGTGAACCCGCCCTCGGGCGTGCCGAACCGTCCGGTCACCTGGGCATAGACATCCACGCCGTTCTCGCGCCGGATACGGGCTTCGATGGTGTCCAGATCGGGCTCGGCCCCCGTCACCCACCGTGCCGAGCCAAAGGTATAGACGCCGATGTCGGGGATCGACCCGCCGCCGGTTTCGGGGCGGTTGCGGATGTTGTCGGGCGCGTCGCGGTTGTCATAGGTGAAGGCCGCATCGACATGGCGGACCGTTCCGATGGCCCCGTCCTGCACCAGCGCCTTTGCGCGCTGGAATTGCGGATGATGCACGATCATGTAGGCTTCCGAGGCATGCAACCCGGTGCTGTCGCGCAGCGCGATCAGCGCGTCGATCTCGTCGGCCCGCATGGCAATGGGCTTTTCGGTCAGCACATGCTTGCCCGCCTCCAGCGCACGCCGTGTCCATTCCACATGCAGGTGGTTCGGCAGCGGGATGTAGACCGCGTCGATCCCGGGATCGGCCAGCAACGCCTCATAGGTCGGATGCACCGCCAGATCGGGGCAGAAGGCCAGGAACCCCTCGGCCTTTTCGGGGCTTGAGGTCGCCAGCGCGGCCAGCCGCGCACCCTGCGCCTCGTGGATCGCGGGTGCCATGAAGTTGCGGGCGAAATCCGCCGCCCCCAGAACGCCCCAGTTGACCGTCTTGCCCATCGCCGCCCCCGTTCAGCCCGTTTCGCCGAAAGCTAGCGCATCGCCCCGGACCGGAGAATGCGAAAACGGCAGCGTCGGCCGGGATTCTTCGCGGCGGGGCTGTCGCACCGGCGCGGGGCGGCGTGCCGTGGCGGGGGCGTCAACCCGACGCGGCGCGCAAAAGCCTGGCCCGCGCAGGCGGGATCGCGCGGATTTCAAGGCCCGTGAACACATGCAGGGTGTTCAGGTCCCGGTCCACGACGGCATGGTCGCTGACCCAGCCGCCCATCATCAGATAGGTGCGCAGCAGGGGCGGCATGGCCAGCATCGCCTGCCGCATGTCCGGCCGCCGCTGCCGCAGCCGTTGGGCAAAGCGGAACACGTTCGGTGCCTTCACGCGGGGCAGCCAGCGCTTGGGCGCAAGATGGGCCTCCTTGAGCAGGGCAAAGGCATCCAGATAGGTCTCGGCCTTTGTCCCGTGAAAGGACGAACAGCCGAACAGCATCTCGACCCCGGCGCGGTCCACGAATCCCGTCATCGCCCCCCAGGCGACCCGCAGGATATCGGGGTCCTTCCAGTCGGGGTGGATGCAGAACCGCCCCATCTCGACCATCGGGCCGTCGAATGCCTCAAGCGCCGAAAGGTTGTAATACTGGGCCGAATAGCTGCGCCCGATGTCGCCCCCGCTTTGCAGCGGCAGAAGGCGGAAACAGCAGACCAGGGCGCCGCTGCGCGTTTCCTCGACCAGTACATGCGTGCACAGCGTGTCGAAGGCATCGGCGTCACGGCCCGCCGCACGGTCCGCACCGGGTGCGGCACCGCTGCCCGCGACAAAGCTCAGGAACCGCAATTCCTGCGCCCGCCGCAGATCGTCGTCACTTTCGGCGACCCGTGCGGTATAGCGGCCCCTGCGAAGTCCCAGCATCGCTGTCTCCTCGTGCCTTGCGGGCGGTTGCCGATCCCCTAGATACTAAGGGGTGACTATCACGAAACTTGTGACACAACCACGAATCCCGACAGCCTATCAGGAGTATCCATGGACCGGATCGAGAAAACCGAGGCGGAATGGCGTGCCCAGTTGTCCGAGCTTGCCTACAAGGTGACGCGGGGGCACGGGACCGAACGGGCCTTTACCCATGACAGCTTTCCCAAGGCAGATGGCACCTTCCTGTGCGTCTGCTGCGATGCGCCGCTGTTCGACCAGGCGACCAAGTTCGACAGCGGCACCGGCTGGCCCAGCTTCTGGGCCCCGATGGACAATGGCATGGTCGGCGAACAGGACGACCGGAGCTGGTTCATGCGCCGCACCGAAGTGCACTGCAACCGCTGCGGCGCGCATCTGGGCCATGTCTTTCCCGATGGTCCGGCACCGACCGGCCAGCGGTATTGCATCAACGGGGTCGCCCTGAAATTCGACGGCAAGGAAGGCTGAAAGCAAGCCGAGGCTGGCCCGGATCACATCCGGGCCGCGCGTCCCGCGTTATTGCACCAGTTGGTCGGCGCGCAGCCGGCCGATGTTGCCCAGAAGCTGGCCGACGACCGTCACGCCCTGGATGTTCGATTCGGTCACGCGCCGCGACAGGGTGATGACCTGGCCGTCTTCAAGCGTGAAGCGTTCGACGTTGCTGACCGTGCCGCCGGTGTTGAAGCTGACGACCACCACCTGACGGTCCACCTCCTCCGGGGCGCGGGGGCCGACCTGCTGCCACCGGCTTTGCACATAGAACCATCCGCTGTCGTCCAGCAGCCCCTCGGCCGAGGGGCGACCGACCTTCTGGGTCACCACGTCGCGGGTATCCTTGCCGATTTCCAGCGTTGCCAGTTCGGCGTCGGTCGGCGCAAAACCGTGGTCGCGGATGATCGGCGTGCAGGCCGATGCCGCAGCCAGCAACAGCAGGCCGCACAGGACCCGGACGCACGATCCGAAGACCGCGCGGGCCGTCCCCCGACCCCGGATTGCCACCTGCGCCTGCATGCCCTGCCTCCTGCCCGGTGCCGGACCGCCTCTTGCCTTGGCGGGCCTGTCGCCGTATCCGACACCTGATCCCGCTTACAGAAGGTCGCGTTCCGGTTCAAGAAAGGAACGCTTGGCCAAAGGGCCGCGCGATCTTGCCGGAACGGAGCCCGCGATGACCGATCCCCTTCCCCTGACCCATCCGCTGCGCACTGCCGGGCTTGGCGCCCGCACCGCCACGCCGTTCGACCTGCGCCCGAACGGGCCACAGCGCGCGGCGCTGGCGGCCTATCTTGACATCATGGCAATCCCCGAGATGCGGTTTCGCGGGACGATCACACCCGCAGGCCGCCGCGATCTGGTGCTGGAAGGTGTGCTGACGGCGCGCGTCGTGCAAGCCTGCGTGGTGACGCTGGACCCGGTGACGACGCACCTGTCCGAGCAGGTCCGGCGGCGCTATGTGGAGGATTTCACCCTGCCCGAAGGCGACGAGGTCGAGATGCCCGAGGATGACGGGATCGAACCCCTGCCCCAGGCCATCGACCTTGGCGAAGTGGCGACCGAGGCGCTGACCCTGGCGCTGCCGCTGTATCCGAAGGCAGCGGGAGCGAGCCTGGGTGAAACGGTGCATGCCGAAGACGGCGTAACCCCGTTGCGCGACGCCGACCTGCGCCCCTTTGCGGGCCTTGCCGGGCTGGCGATGAAAACCGGGGGCGCGCCGAACGGCAATGACGCCCCCGCGCCCGGCAGCACCGCAGACCAACCGGCCCCGGACAGCGACCGCGACGATGACTGAAGCGCCGGCGGCAGGAAGCACGAGAAAAGGCTTGCGCCGCCGCCGAATCCCGCTATTTTCCGCCGCTCGTTGACAGGATCGGGCGGGTTCCGCGCGAAGGCTTTCTTTTTGCCGAATCCTCAAGCAAAATCAGGGGCCAGTCCCCGCTACCCGAGGTTGAGACATGGCTGTCCCTCAGAACCGAGTCACCAGTTCGAAGCGCAACATGCGCCGGGCGCATGACGCACTTGTTGCTGCCAATCCGGCAGAATGCCCGAACTGCGGCGAACTCAAGCGTCCGCACCACGTCTGCCCGTCCTGCGGCCACTATGCCGCACGCGAAGTCGTGGCGCTGAGCACCGGCGTCGATCTGGACGAGGACGCGGCGTAAGCCGCCGTCTTGCGCGGATCGCGCCATGGCGAACGGACTTGAACCTCCGGCACCGGGCGGATCCCGCATTGTCATTTCCATCGATGCGATGGGGGGCGATCGCGGTCCTTCGGCTGTTGTTGCCGGAATGCTGTCGTCGGCCGAAAAGAACCCCGACCTGGACTTCATCGTTCACGGGGACGAGGCCGAGCTGAAACGGCTGATCGAGCGTCGTCGCGGTCTGGCAGGACGCTGTGAAATACGCCATGCGCCGCGCGTGGTGACGATGCAGGACAAGCCGAGCCAGGTGATGCGCCATGGCGAGGGCACGTCGATGTGGTCCTGCATCGAAAGCGTCCGCAAGGGCGAGGCGACGGTAGCTGTGTCCTGCGGCAATACCGGCGCGCTCATGGCGCTGTCGATGATCCGTCTGCGCAAGCTGCCCGGCGTGAACCGCCCGGCCATTGCCTGCCTCTGGCCCTCGCGCAATCCGGGCGGGTTCAACCTGATGCTGGACGTGGGCGCCGACATCAAGGCCGATGCCGAAGACCTGCTGCAATTCGCCACGATGGGCGCATCCTATGCCCGCAACGGGTTGAATGTGGCCCGCCCGCGTGTGGGGTTGCTGAATGTGGGCACCGAGGAACACAAGGGCCGAGCCGAACTGAAACTGGCGCATGACCAGATCGCCGCCGCAGCCCCGCAGGGCGATTTCGACTTTGTGGGATTTGTCGAGGGCGGCGACATTCCGGGCAACCGCGTCGATGTGATCGTGACCGACGGCTTCACCGGCAACATCGCGCTCAAGACCGGCGAGGGCACGGCCAAGCTGATCTCGGATTTCCTGCGCGAGGCGTTCAACGCCACTTTCCTGTCGCGCATCGCCTCGCTTCTGGCGCTGGCCTCGCTGAAGCGGCTGCAAAAGCGGATCGACCCGCGCCGGGTGATCGGGGGCGTGTTCCTGGGGCTGAACGGAACGGTCGTGAAATCGCACGGCTCGGCGGATGCCACCGGGGTTTCGGCGGCGATCAAGCTGGCGTTCCAGCTTGCCCAGTCCGGGTTTCAGGAACGGCTTGCGGCGCGGGTTGCATCGGCGGGTCGGGCGGGGCAGGATACCGGCGCGGACAGGGACATAACCGGTAAGGCAGAATGACAATACGCGCCGTCGTGCGGGGCGTCGGGCACTATCTGCCCGACCGCGTGGTTCCGAATTCCGAATTCGAATCGATTGTCGAGACCAGCGACGAATGGATTCGGGCACGTTCGGGCATCGAACGGCGGCATTTCGCGGCAGAAGGGCAGACCACATCCGACCTTGCCACACGTGCCGCCCACGCGGCCCTTGCCGATGCCGGGGTCGCGGCGGACACGGTCGATGCGATCATCCTTGCCACCTCGACCCCGGACCTGACCTTTCCGGCATCGGCCACGATGGTCCAGCACGCCATCGGGATGACGCGGGGCTTTGCCTTTGATGTCCAGGCGGTCTGTGCGGGCTTTGTCTATGCCCTTGCCAATGCCAATGCGCTGATCGTCTCGGGGCAGGCCGAACGGGTGCTGGTGATCGGGGCCGAAACCTTTTCGCGGCTGATGGACTGGACCGACCGCAGCACCTGCGTGCTGTTCGGCGACGGGGCCGGGGCGCTGCTGCTGGAGGCGCAGGCCGGCAGCGGCACCACGGGCGACCGGGGCATCCTGGCCAGCGACCTGCATTCGGACGGACGGTTCCGCGACCTTCTCTATGTCGATGGCGGCGTGTCCACCCATACCACCGGACACCTGCGGATGCAGGGCAAGGAGGTGTTCCGCCACGCCGTCGAGAAACTGGCCGAAACCGCCCATGCCGCGCTGGCCAAGGCGGGCCTGACGGCCGAGGATGTGGACTGGATCGTGCCGCATCAGGCCAATCTGCGGATCATCTCCGCGACGGCGCAGCGGATGCAGGTTCCGATGGACCGCGTGGTGGTCACCGTGCAGGACCATGGCAATACCTCGGCCGCATCGATTCCCCTTGCGCTGTCGGTCGGACGCGCGCGCGGGCAGATCAAGACCGGCGATCTGCTGGTGACCGAGGCGATCGGCGGCGGTCTGGCCTGGGGATCGGTCGTTCTGCGCTGGTAACCCATTCGAAAGGCCCGCCCCAAGCTGTTGATATTGACTTGGGTTTTCAAAGCGCCCATCCTTGGTCCAAATCGTTGGGGGGTATTGGGATGAGCGAGACGACACTGACCCGCATGGACCTGAGCGAGGCCGTGTTCCGCGAGGTCGGTCTTTCACGCAACGAATCGGCGCAACTGGTCGAGTCGGTGCTGCAGCACATGTCCGACGCGCTGGTTGCGGGCGAGACGGTCAAGATATCGTCCTTCGGCACGTTTTCGGTGCGCGACAAGTCGGCCCGCGTGGGTCGCAACCCCAAGACCGGCGACGAGGTGCCGATCAGCCCGCGCCGTGTCATGACGTTTCGCCCGTCGCATTTGATGAAGGATCGCGTGGCAGCGGGAACCAAGCCCTGACGGGCGGACGGGGGCCATGGAAAAATCCGCCGACGCCTTCCGGACGATCAGCGAAGTATCCGAGATGCTCGACACCCCCGCCCATGTGCTGCGGTTCTGGGAAAGCCGGTTTCCGCAGATCAGGCCGGTCAAGCGGGCGGGTGGGCGACGGTACTACCGCCCGTCCGACGTGGCCTTGCTGGGCGGCATAAAGCGGCTGCTGCACGATGACGGGCTGACCATCCGGGGCGTGCAGAAGGTTCTGCGCGAACAGGGTATCCGGCATGTGGCGGGACTGGCGGGTGCGGCCCTTGTGCCGCCGCACCCTGCGATGGGCGTTGACGACCCGCCCGAAGCTGCGCCCGTCCCCGAGGCCCCCGTACCAGCCGCCGCAGGACGCAAGCCTGCCGCCCCGCGTCGGCCCGCCGTCCCGCGTCCGGATCAGACGACCGAAGTGCAGGCAGACCCCCTGCCGCTCTGGGCAGCCGTGGTTGATCGGATCAACGGCCGGGCCGCTGCCCCCCAGGCGGATGCGTCCCGGCCCGGCAAGGCCGAGGCAGCGGCAGACGAACCCGCGGTCTGGCTGCCGCAGCTTTTGCGGGCCCTTCCCCCCGACACCGTGGCCGAACACCGCCCCTTGCTGGACGATATCCGGACCCGGCTGCTGGCGCTGCGCAACCGTGTGGCCGATGCCGCCCACCGGCCCCCGCGCTGACCGGAAAGATGCGCTTTCCCGCTTGCCCCCGGCCTGAAACCCGGTATGTATCCGCCAGTTCGGGCCGTAGCGCAGCCTGGTTAGCGCGTCCGTCTGGGGGGCGGGAGGTCGTGAGTTCGAATCTCACCGGCCCGACCAAAGCGAAACCGCCCGCGACCCGATGGGACGCGGGCGGTTCCGTTTTCAGGCACAGGGTCCGGCGATGATGCATGGTGTACTTCCCTCGCAAGCCCTGCGCCGGATGATCGGTGAAGGCAGCATTGCCGCCGATGTCCCCATCCCGCCCGAACAGGTGCAACCCGCCAGCCTTGATCTGCGCCTTGGTGGCACGGCCTACCGCGTCCGCGCATCGTTCCTGACCGGTCGGGGGCACCGGGTCGCCGACCGGATTGCCGAATTCGGAATGCATCAGATGGACCTGACACGCGGTGCTGTGCTGGAAAAGGGCTGCGTCTATGTCGTGCCGCTGATGGAACGGCTGTCGCTGCCCGCCGGGGTGACGGCGGTCGCCAATGCGAAAAGCTCCACCGGGCGGCTGGACCTGCTGACCCGGACAATCACCGATAGCGGGGTCGAGTTCGACCGTATCCCCGAAGGTTACACCGGGCCGCTTTTTGCCGAAATCTGCCCGCGCAGCTTTTCCGTGCTGGTGCGCGCGGGCATGCGGCTGAACCAGGTGCGGCTGCGCTCGGGTCCCTCTACCCTGTCGGACAGCGAACTTGCCGCCCTGCACGCGCGCGACCCGCTGGTGTCGGGTGTACCGGTGATTTCCGAGGGTCTGGGGTTCTCGGTCGACCTGCGACCCGCCTCGGGCGATCTTGTCGGCTATCGCGCCAAGCCCCATGCGGCGGTCATCGACCTTGACCGGATCGGTGCCCATGACCCCGCCGAGTTCTGGGAGGAGTTGCGCACCCGCAGCGGCCGCATCATCCTTGACCCCGGTGCCTTCTACATCCTTGTCAGCCGTGAGGCGGTGACGATCCCCCCCGACCATGCCGCCGAGATGGCCCCCTATCTGGCGATGGCGGGCGAGTTCCGGGTGCATTACGCGGGCTTCTTCGACCCCGGCTTTGGCCACAGCGCCGCCGGGGGGGCGGGATCGCGGGGCGTGCTGGAAGTACGCTGCCACGAGGCCCCCTTTGTGCTGGAACACGGGCAGGTCGTGGGGCGGCTGGTCTATGAACGCATGTCCGAGGTGCCGGATATCCTGTACGGCGCAGGCCTTGCGTCGAATTATCAGGGCCAGGGGCTGAAACTGTCCAAGCATTTCCGCACGGGCTGAGGCTGCGCCAAGCCTGCCCCGGGCGCACCGCAGCCCCGGACTTGATCCGGGGCTGCGTCCCTTGGGTGGAGGCGGTGCCTCAGTCTTCAAACAATTCGCTCTGCCCGCTTGCCGCATCGTCTTCGTCGGGGTCCGGCGCGGCACCGGGGCCCGGGCGATTGTCCAGAAGCCCGGCCTGCCGCAACTCCTTCAGCCCCGGCAGGTCGCGCGCCGACTCAAGACCGAAGTGGTCCAGGAAGGCTTCGGTCACCACAAAGGTCACCGGACGGCCGGGCGTCATGCGGCGGCGGCCGAAGCGGATCCAGTCCAGTTCCAACAACTGGTCGATCGTTCCGCGCGATACGGCGACGCCGCGAATCTCTTCGATCTCGGCGCGGGTGACGGGCTGATGGTAAGCCACGATGGCCAGCGTCTCGATCGCGGCGCGGCTCAGCTTGCGCGTCTCGACCGCCTCCTTCTGCATCAGGAAGCCCAGGTCCGGCGCGGTGCGGAAGGCCCAGGCCTCACCCACCCGCACCAGATGCACGCCGCGCCCCTCGTACCGGCGGCGCAGATGGGCCAGCGCCTCGGGCACGTCGCAGCCATGCGGCATCCGGTCGGTCAGTTCGGCAACTGTCACGGGGTCGGCGGCGGCGAACAGGATCGCCTCGACCATGCGTTCCTGTTCCGCCATCACGGGGGCGGCGAACAGGCTGCGCTCGGCGGGGGCCTGCGTCATGTCTCGCGCCGCCGGATTTCGATGGGCGCAAAGGTCTCGCCCTGCCGCAACTCGATCTGGCCCCGCTTGGCCAGTTCCAGCACGGCGGCGAAATGCGCCGCCGTTGCCGAGCGGCGGCGCATCGGATGGCCGTCCCATCCCGGCGGCAGATAGCTGGCAAGGTCGGTCCACTCGCCCGCATAGCCGATCAGCCCGCGCATCCGGTCCAGCGCCTGTTCCATGGTGAAGACGTGGTGGCGGTCCATCACGAAGGGCCGGAATTCATCCCGCGTGCGGATGCGCGCATAGGCCTGCATCAGGTCCAGCAGCGTTGCCGTATGGCGGACCTGCCGCAGGCGCACCACCGTCTCGGGCGCGCCGCGTGCAAAGAAGTCCCGCCCCTTCTGGTCGCGCGCCATGAGCTGCGCCGCCGCCTCGCGCATCGCCTGAAGCCGCTCAAGCTGAAAGGCCAGATGAGCGGCCATGTCCTCGGCCGAGGGGCCGTCCTCGGTCGGGTCGGGCGGCAGCAGCAGGCGCGATTTCAGATAGGCGAGCCACGCCGCCATCACCAGATAATCCGCCGCAAGTTCGATACGCAAATCCTTGGCCTGGTTGACGAACAGCAGATACTGCTCGGCCAGTTGCAGAACCGAAATGCGGCGCAGGTCCACCTTCTGCGTGCGCGACAGCATCAGCAGCAGGTCCAGCGGCCCCTCGAACCCGTCCACATCGACGATCAGCGCCTCGGCGGCCAGCCGGGCCTCGACCGTCAGGATCGGGGTGTCGTCGAAGGTTTCAGCCATGCCCCTGCCCGCCACTCAGGGCGGAAAGTTCGGCCTCCAGCGCGGCAATGTCAACCTCGGCGGGGGTCCTGCGGCGGGCTAGTGCGGCGGCGGCACGGTCGGCCCCCGCGCCGTCCAGACGCCCGGCGGCGGCCACCACCGTCTCGGCCTCGGCCGGGATGCCCTTGCAGTACAGCGCCACATCGCAGCCTGCCGCCCGCGCCGCCGCCGCACGGTCGGCCAGTGTGCCCGACAGCGCCTCCATCGACAGATCATCGGTCATCAGCAGGCCGCCAAAGCCGATCTCCTCGCGGATCATCCGCAAGATGAGGGGAGATTGCGTTGCCGGTCGGTCGTCCAGGGCCGCAAAGACGATATGCGCCGTCATGCCGATGGGCAGGTCCGACAGGGCGCGGAACACGAAAAAGTCGGTTTCGTCCAGTTCATCTGCAGGAAGGTCTACCCGGGGCAAGCTCAGGTGCGTATCCAGAGTGGCACGCCCATGGCCCGGCATATGCTTCACCACCGGCAGCACGCCACCGTCCAGCAGCCCCCGCGCCACTTCGCGTGAAACCTCGACAACCGTCGCCACGTCCTTGCCATAGCAGCGATTTTGCAGAAAGGGGTGGGTTGCGTCCGTGGCAATGTCGGCAGTGGGCGCGCAATTGCCGTCGATGCCTGCGGCCCGCAGTTCCGCCGCGATCAGGCGAAAGCGCAGGTACATCGCCCGCGCCGCCAGAGGTCCTGCCCTGCGGACCGTGTCCAGCGGCGGGGTCCATTCGCGCCAGTGCGGCGCGCGCAGGCGCTGCACGCGGCCACCTTCCTGATCGGTAAAGACCGGCGCATCGCGCCCCACCGCCGCGCGCAGGTCGGCGGTCAGGCGCGCGACCTGCGCGGGCGTCTCGACGTTGCGGGCAAAAAGGATGAAGCCCCAGGGATCGGCCGCGCGGAAGAACGCGGCCTCGTCCGGTCCCAGAACCGGACCGGCACAGCCCAGAACCGTCGCCCCCGTCACCGTTGGGCGACCGGGATGCAGGCCGCGTTTTCCGACAAAAGCGCCGAGCAGAACCGGCGCGCGTCGGCCTCGTCGGCAAAGCCCATGGCCCGCAGCCGCACGAAGTTGCGCCCGCCGCTTTGTGCATCCTGAATCACCCGCGTCTTGCCCGAGATCAGATCGCCGAACTGCGCTGTCAGGCGGCTCCATTCCGCAATGGCATCATCGGCGTTGTCAAAGGCGCCAAGCTGGACCAGACGCGTTCCGGTGCGGATCGTCGCGGGATCGGCCGCAGCCACCTCGGCAGGGGCCGCCTGTGCGGTGGCGGGGGTCAGGGACGCAAGCACCACCATCTCGGTCGGGCGCGCCACGGGGCGGATCGACCTGACCAGCGCCCCTGCCGGTGCAGGTTCGGGTGCCGGGCCCACGGGGTCGGCCAGGGCCTCGACCACCAGCGGTTCACCTGTGCTGTCCGGGTCCGCCAGAGGCTGTTCGGTCCCGGTCACCGGTGCCTCCTGCAACGCCGCCGGCGGGTCCAGCGCCAGATCGGCGGGCAGGTCGCTTGCTTCGGCGGCCGGGGCCAGCACGGTCTCTGTGGGCACTTCGACCGGGTCCACCGGAACCACGCGCCCCGCATCCGCGCCCGGCGCGGCAAGGGCCACGGGGTCCCCCGATGCCACCTGCCCACCGGTCACGGCAACCGACGGGGCCGCAGCCACGGAAACCACCGGCTGATCCTCTTCGGTCAGCTCGACCGGGCGCGGCGCAAGCACGAGTTGATCGGGCGGCGCGATGACCGCGCCTTCGGCGGCAATCGCATTGACCGAAAGCCCCAGGTTGCCGGCAATCTCGCCTCCCGGGTCGGCGGGCGCGATCCGCATCGGGGTATCCAGCGCCCGCACCACGGGAATTCCCGCAACGTCGCGCACTGCGAGTTCATAGCCCCAATAGCCCAGCCCCGCCACAAGGGCGACCGATACCCCGGCCCCGGTCAGGTTGATGATCTGCTGCAACCGGCCAAGGCCGGAACCCCCGGCGTCTTCTTCCAGATAATGCGCGTCCGCCATGTCCTGCCTTTGCGGCCCGGCGGTCTGCGCCCCGGTGCCCTTGTTCTTGCCTGCTCGTTCCCCCGGCGGTCGCCTGTCGTCAGCGCATTTCCTCAACCGGTGTCACGCCAAGAATACCCAGACCGGCAGCGATCACAACGCCGACCGCCCGAACAAGCGCAATTTTCGCCTGGGATGTGGCCGAATCGCCCTGAATGAACCTCAGGGATGCGTCGTCGTTGCCCCGGTTCCACAGCCCGTGGAATTCGGACGCGAGTTCATACAGGTAGAAGGCCACCCGGTGCGGTTCGTTGCTGCGGGCGGCAATTTCGACCAGACGCGGGAATTCGGCGATCTTGCCGGCCAGGGCAAGTTCTGCCGGATGCGACAGCCCGGACAGATCGGCCCCCGCAAGGCTTGCGTCATCGCAGGCGATCCCCGCCTCGGCGGCCCGGCGCAGCACCGAATTCACCCGGGCATGGGCGTATTGCACATAGAAGACAGGGTTGTCCTTGGACTGCTCCAGCACCTTGTCGAAATCGAAATCCAGCGTCGCATCGTTCTTGCGGGTCAGCATGACGAAACGGGTCACGTCGGCCCCCGCCTGTTCGACCACGTCACGCAGGGTCACGAAGGTGCCCGCGCGCTTGCTCATCTTGAACGGCTCGCCGTTCTTCCACAGCTTCACCAACTGGATCAGCTTGATGTCCAGCGGCACGCGGCCGCCCGAAAGGGCCGCGACCGCCGCCTTCATCCGCTTGACATAGCCGCCGTGGTCGGCCCCGAAGATGTCGATCAGCGCGTCATAGCCCCGGGTGACCTTGTCGTAGTGATAGGCGATGTCGGGGGCGAAATAGGTCCAGCCGCCGTCGGATTTCTGCACCGGCCGGTCCACGTCGTCGCCGAAGGCGGTAGAGCGGAACAGCGTCTGTTCGCGCGGTTCCCAGTCTTCCGGGGTCTTGCCCTTGGGCGGCTCCAGCACGCCTTCGTAGATCAGCCCCATCCCCCGCAGCGTGTCGATCGCCGCCTCGATCCGGCCCGTGCCATAAAGCGCCTTTTCGCTGGAATAGATGTCCATCGTGACGCCCAGCAGCGCCAGGTCTTCGCGGATCATCGCCATCATCATGCCGGTGGCGAATTCGCGGACCTCGGCCAGCCAGTATTGCTCGCCCTTGTCCAGCAGGCTGTCGCCGTATTTCGCCTTCAGAGCCGCGCCCACGGGAATGAGGTAGTCACCAGGATAGAGCCCTTCGCGGATCTCGGGCGACAGGCCGTTGGCCTCGCGGTAGCGTTCATAGGCCGACCGCGCCAGCACATCGACCTGCGCGCCGCCGTCGTTGATGTAGTATTCGCGCGTCACGTCGTGGCCGGTGAAGGCCAGCAGGCGCGCCAGGGCGTCGCCGAAGACCGCGCCGCGCACATGGCCCACATGCATCGGGCCGGTGGGATTGGCCGAGACGAATTCGACATTCACCCGTGCGCCCTGCCCCAGGGTTGACCGGCCATAGCCCGCCCCTTCCCTCAGGGCCGCCCGCACCACGCGCTGCCAGACGACCGGGGCAAGCCGCAGGTTCAGAAACCCCGGCCCTGCCACCTCGGCCCCGGTCACGCGGGGATCGGACGCCAGCCGTTCGGCCAGCGCCTCGGCAATTGCGCGCGGCGAAAGGCCCGCAGGTTTGGCCAGCACCATCGCGGCATTGGTGGCCATGTCGCCATGCGCAGGATCGCGCGGCGGCTCGACCGTGATCGCCGCCGTATCGAGCCCCGGCGGCAACGTCCCCGCCGACGCAAGTGCGGCAACGGCTTCGATCACGAGGCTGCGGATATCGGCGAAAAGGTTCATCATCGGCTGTCCTGTAGGGTACGAAAGCCTGTGCCAGAGGCCCGCCCGCGCGTCAATGGCAGCGGCGGACACACGAATTTTCTGCGAAAATTCCGGGCGCCCCTGTCAGCCGCAAAGCCGCTGATGTTCCTGCAGCGCGAAGCGGTCGGTCATCCCGGCCACATAATCGGCCACCACGCGGGCAAGTTCGGTCTTGGTGCGCGCCTGCGCCACATCCGGCGCCCATTGCGGGGGCAGCAGGGCGGGGTCGTTCAGGAACAGCGGGAACAGATCGTTGATGACCGCCGTCACCTTGGCGCGTTCCGCCATGACCGAGGGGGCGCGATACATCCGCGTGAACAGGAACCCCCGGATCGCCTTCAGGTCCTGATACAGAGGCTTGGAAAACCGGATCACCGTTGCACCAAGGTTGCGGATGTCCTCCACCGATTTCGGCTGCGCCGCCTCCAGCCGGTTGCGGGCGACGGCGATCACATCCTCGACCATCCGCCCGAAGACGCGCCGCAGCGCCTCGTGCCGCCGCCGCATCGGGTCAAGGCCCGGGTGCAGCGCGTCCACCTCGGCAAAGGCCGGGCCGGTCACGGGCAGGTCCATCAGGTCGATTTCGGTGAACAGGCCCGACCGGAGGCCGTCGTGCAGGTCATGGTGCGAATAGGCCACGTCATCGGCAATCGCCGCCACCTGCGCCTCGGCGCTGGCATAGGTGGCCAGTTCCAGGTCCCATTGCGCATTGGCCTCGGCCAGCGCGTAGGGCAGCGGCCCCGAGACCGGGGCCCCGTCGGGCGCATGCCCGACAATCGGACCATTGTGCTTGGCGATGCCCTCCAGCGCCTCCCAGGTCAGGTTCAGCCCGTCGAACCCGGCATAGTGCCGTTCCAGCCGGGTCACGATCCGCAGCGCCTGGGCATTGTGGTCGAACCCGCCGAAGGGGGCCATCAGCGCCTCCATCGCATCCTCTCCGGTATGGCCGAACGGGGTGTGGCCCAGGTCATGCGCCAGCGCCACCGCCTCGGCCAGGTCGATGTTCAGGTTGAGCACGCCCGCGATGGTGCGCGCGACCTGCGCCACCTCGATCGTGTGGGTCAGGCGGGTGCGGTAATAGTCGCCCTCGTGCTCCACGAAGACCTGGGTCTTGTGCTTCAGCCGCCGGAAGGCCGAGGAATGGATGATCCGGTCACGGTCGCGCTGGAAGGGCGAGCGGAAGGTGCTCATCCGCTCCGGCCAGAGGCGGCCGCGGCTCTGGTCCGGGTGGCAGGCATAGGGGGCAAGCATGGCGGACCTGAAGCTTGTGGCGGCTGTAGCTGCAGCCTATATTGGCATCGTGATCGCAAGGATAGGAGGGTTTTCCGATGGCCATGCTGACGCTTCCCCCCGACGCCGCCCTTCCCCGCGTGACCGACCGCGCCTATGGCCGTCTGGCCGAGATCGCCGAGGCGACGGGCGAGGCCAGGGCCCTGCGCGTGGCCGTCGAAGGCGGCGGCTGTTCGGGGTTCCAGTACGACATCAAGCTTGATGAGGCCGCGCCGGACGATCTGGTGCTTGAAAAGGGCGGGTTCAGGGTGCTGGTCGATGCCGTGTCGCTGCCCTTTCTGGAAAACGCCGTGATCGACTTTTCCGAGGAACTGATCGGCGCGCGCTTTGTGATCCGGAACCCCAACGCGACCTCGTCCTGCGGCTGCGGAACCAGCTTCTCGCTCTGACCCCGGTCTGACCGGATATCGCCGCGCCCTCTGAAGGATCGGCTTTCATCTTGGGACAAGTATCCCACGGGGGTGCGGGGGTGTGAAACCCCCGCCCCGGCTGCAACCAGGGGAAACTGCATGAAGATCGCCACCTTCAACATCAACGGCATCAAGGCGAGGGCCGAGGCGCTGCCGCGCTGGCTGGCCGAAGCCGCGCCCGACGTGGTGGTCCTGCAGGAGATCAAGTCGGTGGACGAAGGCTTTCCGCGCGAGGTCTTCGAGGACATGGGCTACCGCGTCGAAACCCATGGGCAGAAGGGCTTCAACGGCGTCGCCATCCTGTCGAAGCTGCCGCTGGAGGATGTGACGCGCGGCCTGCCGGGGGACGAGATCGACGAACAGGCGCGCTGGATCGAGGCGACCGTGAACGGCGCCCGGGCGGTGCGGGTCTGCGGGTTGTATCTGCCGAACGGCAACCCCGCGCCGGGGCCGAAATACGACTACAAGCTGGCCTGGATGGCGCGGCTGAAGGCCAGGGCAAAGGCGCTGCTGGCCACCGAGGAACCGGCGCTGATGGCGGGCGACTACAACGTGATCCCGCAGCCCGAGGATGCCGCAAGGCCCGCCGCCTGGGTGGACGACGCCCTTTTCCTGCCGCAAAGCCGCGCCGCGCTGCGCCGGACCCTCAACCTTGGCTTCACCGACGCTTTCCGCACCCGCGAGCCGCGCAGCGGGCATTATACCTTCTGGGACTATCAGGCTGCCGCCTGGGAAAAGAACAACGGCATCCGCATCGACCATATCCTGCTGACGCCACAGGCCGCCGACCTGATGACGGGTGTCGGCATCGACAAGGCCGTGCGCGGCGGCGACAAGCCAAGCGACCATGTACCGGTCTGGGTCGAACTGGCAGCGTGAGCGGCTCACGCGCGCGGGGCAGAAAGTCGCTCCCCCTCTCACGCCCCGGCGTCGGGGCGCGGCAATCGTCGGCACGGGCGGCAGGATGCAGGTCGAACCCCATCGCGCAAACTATTCCTCCACAGGCGCAGGTCAGGTTGTCACGTCATGGCCATAAAGCCAGTCCAACCGCCCCAGGGCTAGCCCCGGGGCAAGTTTGCCGCCAACCCGCAGCCCCAGATGTGCCGCCTCGCGCCAGGGGCTGTGCAGGTGGTAGGCGCGGGCGTTGGCCCCCGAAGCAGCCACGATCCGGGCGCAGCGGGGCGCGCGCGCCGCCTGGAAGGCAGCGAAAGCCGCCTCGGGCGTGTCGTGTCCCGCCAGACATTCGGCCAGCACCCAGGCATCCTCCAGCGCCATGTTGGCCCCCTGCGCCAGGAAGGGCAGCGTCGGGTGGGCGGCATCACCCAGGATCACGCTGTGCGAACCGTGCCAGCGCGGCGCGACGGGGTGGCGGAACAGGCCCCAGAGGTGGACGTCCTCGATCCGGTCCAGCCAGCCGCGCACCCGGGGCGAAAAACCCGCAAAGGCAAGGCGCAGTTCCATCGGATCATCGCGCAGGGACCAGCTTTCCTCGGTCCAGCGGCTGCGTTCCTCGACCGCCACGATGTTGCGCAGGGTGCCGCCGCGCAGCGGATAGCTGACAAGGTGGCGGCCGGGGCCCATATGGACCTCGGCCACCGCCGGGCTGCCGGGTTCGGCGGGCAGGACCGCGCGCCAGGCGACCTGATTGGTGAAGAACGGCACGGCGGGGCCGTTCAGGGTGGCCCGCAGGCGGGAATGTAGGCCATCGGCCCCGATCAGCAGGCCCGGTTCCATGCGCGTGCCCTGGGCGGTGACCAGCGCCGGGCGCGGGCCGGACAGCTCGATGCTGTCGATCTTCTGCAGGAACAGGATCTGCACCCCCGCCGCGCGCGCGCCTGCCGCCAAAAGCGCGATCAGGTCGGCGCGGTGCACCAGCCGAAAGCCGCGCCCGGCCATGTCAAGCCGCAGCACCGGATCATCGGTCAGCCCGTCGCGCAGGATCACCGCCTCGGCTGCCGTCCCGGCCCGGTCCAGCGCCTCGCCCAGCCCCAGGGCGCGCAGCACCGCCGCCCCGTTGGGCGAGATCTGCAGGCCCGCCCCCACCTCGCGGATCGCATCGGCCTGTTCCAGCACGGTCACGCCCGCCCCGCGCAGCGCCAGCGCGCGCGCCACCGCCAGACCCGCGATGCCTGCCCCGATGACGGTGACGGATTGCCCGATCAGGCTCACCTTCCTGCCCCCGCAATGCCGCGCGCCGGGGCGTTGCCACCCCGGCGCTGTTCCTTGCGTGAAAGCTGCAGCCGCACGGGCCGGGATCACTCGTCGCGGTGGACCTTTTCGCGGCGTTCGTGCTTTTCCTGCGCTTCCAGCGTCATCGTGGCAATGGGACGCGCATCCAGCCGCTTGAGCGAAATCTGTTCGCCCGAGACCTCGCACCAGCCGTACTCGCCGTTCTCGATCCGGCGCAGCGCCGCGTCGATCTTGGACACCAGCTTGCGCTGCCGGTCGCGGGTGCGCAGTTCCAGCGCGCGGTCGGTCTCTTCCGACGCGCGGTCGGCGATGTCGGGCACGTTGCGGCCGGAATCCTGCAGGCCTTCGATGGTCTCCGCGCTCTGGTCCATCAACTCCTGCTTCCACACGATCAGCTTGCGCCGAAAGTATTCAAGCTGGCGGCTGTTCATGAACGGTTCGTCTTCGGCCGGACGATAGTCGTCGGGAAGAAAGATTTCGGCTTTCATCGCTGCTCTCTCCTGCAGGCCGGACGGCGTGGACCCAATATTCGACGACATCCGGCACCCCTTCGGGCGGTGCAATAGCGCATGGCTTGGCGGTTGTCACTAGCCGATGGGGCGGCTTGCGGCGAAATGGGCGGGCGGGTAAGCTGCCTTCCGACTGGCCTGTTTTCCTGCCCCCTGACGGTGGCACAACCCCCCGCAGAGCAATGAAATTCTCCTCTAC
>JAAFHX010000037.1:21276-24186 GCA_013297695.1 Rhodobacterales bacterium
TGCCGATCCTGGAATGGCATGTGAAAAGCACCACCAAGGCCCAGCAGGGGCTTTACGAATACGATGCCGTCAGCCGGTTGCGTGACAGCCAGTTGGGCGACGCGCGGGTGAATGACGTGGCGAACTACATCCGCCGCGGCAAGCTGTGGCAGGCCTTCACCGCGCCATCCCGCGTGGTGCTGCTGATCGACGAGATCGACAAGGCCGACATCGAGTTTCCGAACGACCTCCTTCAGGAACTCGACCGGATGGAGTTCCATGTGTACGAGACCGGCGAGACGGTGCGCGCGCTGCATCGCCCCGTGGTCATCATCACCTCGAACAACGAAAAGGAACTGCCCGACGCTTTCCTGCGGCGCTGCTTCTTCCACTACATCCGCTTTCCCGATGCCGAGACCATGCGCCGCATCGTCGAGGTGCATTTTCCCGGCATCCGGGAACAGCTTCTGGCGGTGGCGCTGACCCAGTTCTACGAGCTGCGCGAGACGCCGGGGCTGAAGAAAAAGCCTTCGACCAGCGAGGTGCTGGACTGGCTGAAGCTGATCCTGGCCGAGGACCTGAGCCCCGAAGACCTGCGGCGCGAGGGAAAGAACCTGCTGCCGAAACTGCATGGTGCCCTGCTGAAGACCGAACAGGACGTGCATCTGTTCGAACGGCTGGCCTTCATGGCGCGTTCGGGGCGGTAGCGGCGGGCCGGTCCTTGGCGCAGTCGGTGAAGCCGAGGCAGAAGGCGGTCGCGTCGGCCTCTGACTCCGCGCTGAAACTGAGGGTGCGCCCGGATCGGTCCGGCGCGGTGCTGACCCTGACATGCCAGCGCACATCGCCTTCCCCGTCCCGACGCCGGTGAACCGAAACACGCGGATGCGGGGCCGCGATGACGTCGGTTGTGCTGGAGAACAAACCCGAACGCACCCGTTCGATCCGGCCCTTGCCGAAATCGAAGACGGTCGTGGTCCTGCTTGCAAAGGCCAGTTGCCACGAGGTGACCGCAGCGGCGACGATCCCGATCAGCGCACCGGCCGAGCCCCCCATGCCTGCTGCCCCTTGCGGGAAAGGGGTGCCGGTGGGCTGGATGCCCGGAACGGTCGCGCCTTGGCCGGGAAGAAGGCCAAGGAACGGAACGGCATAGATCACCGCAAGCCAGGCAACGGCCACGCCCCAGATGGCCAGCAGAACCGGACCCTGGTCTTCAGTCACGACAAGTCGGCCGGGCGCTTCCTGGACAAGTTTCATGGGTCCGAACCCCGACACTACCGGCGATGATTGTGATGCTACCACAGGCGGGGTCTTTCGCCACCTTCCGGATGGGGGCCGCAGCGCGATGGCTGCCGCCAGAGCATGATCTGCAAGACCCGCGCGGGGCGTTGGCTGCCGCCTTGCGATCACGGTCGGCATTGACAGTGCAGGTGCCACGCGGCGACAAGGCGGGATGAGGCGGCCCGCTTCGACCGGGGTGGCCCCGCGCAGCAACGAGGTGGCCGTGACCCCGTCCCCGCAGGTGGAGATCAGGCCTGTCGCGCAGGCAGACGAAGCCGACTGGCGCGCGCTTTGGCGGGGGTATCTGGACTACTACCAGACCGCCCTGCCGGAAGACGTCTATGCGACGACCTTCGCGCGCCTGCTGGCGGGCGGGCCGAAAGAGTTCCGGGGGCTGATTGCCTTGCAGGAGGGTCGACCCGTGGGGCTGGTGCATTTCCTCTTCCACCGCAGTTCCTGGGCGGCAGAGGAGGTCTGTTACCTGCAGGACCTGTTCACCCTGCCGCAGGCACGGGGCGCAGGCGTGGCACGGGCGCTGATCAAGGCGGTCTATCAGGCGGCGGATGCCGCAGGCTGCCCGCAGGTCTACTGGTTCACGCAGGACTTCAATGCCACCGCCCGACGGCTTTACAACCGGATCGGCGTGCTGACGCCCTTTGTCCGCTACAACCGGCCCGCGCCCTTTGTCACGCCCGCGTCGCTCCCGGGCGTGACCATCCGGGCGGTGCGGACCGCGGACGAGGTGGACTGGCGGGCACTGTGGCAGGGCTACCTGACCTTCTACGAAACCGCCCTGCCCGAGGCGACTACCGCCGCCACCTTCGCACGGCTGCTGTCGGACGATCCTGACGAGATGCGCGGGCTGGTGGCCGAGGTGGACGGGCGGGTCGTGGGTCTGGTGCACCACGTCGCGCACCGCACCTGCTGGAAGGTGGAGAAGGTCTGCTACCTGCAGGACCTGTTCACCCGCCCCGACACCCGAGGCCGGGGTGTGGCCCGCGCGCTGGTCGGGGCCGTCTATGCGCAGGCCGATGCAGCGGGGACGCCCGGCGTCTATTGGCTGACGCAGGGCTTCAACACCACCGCGCGGCGGCTTTACGACCGGATCGGCGTCCTGACCCCCTTCATCGAATATGATCGCCCGCAATGAGGGTGCGCGCCGTGGCCCTGCTGTGCCTGGCGCTGGCCGCCTGCGCGCCCGCGCCCGAGGCTGCACAGCGCCGGGTGGTGGCCGAAGCGCCCCTGCCCCCGATGAAGCTGTTTCCGCCCACCCGCGCCACCCCGCCCCAACGCAGCAACCCCGAGATGGCGCGCGATTTTCTCGACCTTGAGTTCCGGCTGGAAAGCGGGCGGGTGCTGGAACGGCTGACCCGCTTTGACGGCCCGGTGACCGTGCTGATGAAGGGCGACGTGCCACCCATGGCCCCGCAGGACCTGGGCCGAGTGGTCGGACGGCTGCGCGCCGAGGCAGGGCTGGATGTGTCGGTGGTGCAAAAGGGTCCGGCGTCGATCAGCATCGAATTCCTGCCCCGCGCCCGGCTGCAGCGGATCGTGCCCGAGGCGGCCTGCTATGTGGTGCCGAATGTCGCAAGCTTTGCCGAGTATCGCGGCGCGCGGCGCAGCGAGCGGGTGGACTGGGTCGCGCTGAAAAGC
>JAAFHX010000038.1 GCA_013297695.1 Rhodobacterales bacterium
GGCGATATCCGCGCCATCTGAGCATCGGAAAGCAGGATCATCTCGGTCATGCGGCACCTCCTTGAGGCCGCGAGTGAATCAATGAGTTGTCCGATCGGCAAGCAGTTTAATGGGTCCAGAGCCTAGGCGGAAGGCTCTTCGGGAAGGCTGATGGCGCGCTTGGAGATGCTGGGCATCAACGTTCCCCGCCGTTGGCAAGAGGATTCCATACCGACGATTGAAGGCGCAGGTCAAGTGAATGAGCCGACTTCACCAGCGAAATGCATCACATGACGCGACGCACAAGTCAAAGGCGACGTTCTCCCGAAAAGACGGGGGCCCCAAGTGGTTTTGCCTTCCGGCATACCCGGGGTGTTTCCCTGTTCAAGGCCAACGATTTACGGTGTGGACAAGCGGGAAACTGTCAGCACATCATGGCGGTATCGAACAGTGACCGATGTGAGTGTGTCAGCGATGCAGATACTATCCGAGATCCTGCTGCAACGCGGCTTGCAGGAACCGGACGGGCGGGCGCTGCATGGCTACGAGATCACCCCAGATCAACATCGCCGCCTGGGAAAGATGCTGCGCACGCGAATTGCTGTCGGGCATTTCGCCGCAGGATCAAGCGCGCAGGGGTTCGTCCTTTGGGCGTCCGAGCGCATTCGCAGCGGCTTTGCGGGCGGGCAACTGACCTGGGACTTCGTGTTCGACGGGCTGGGGCTGGCCTATGACCGGGAAGCGGCCGTTCGCCTGACCGAAGCGGGCTTGAGGGCATGGCATCGGCCCTTGCGGCAAACTGAGGCAGGGCACCGGGAATTCCTGTTCTCGTTGCTGGCCGAGGGCGGATTGCCCGATCTGACCTTGGCCGAGGGGAAGCGCTATGCGGCAGTGCTCTTGAACCTGATTGCCGAGATCGAGGCGGCAGGGGCGCTTGGCCCGGCCCTGGCCGAGGCGGCGGCACTGCGCGCGGTGCAGGGCTTGCCCCGGGTGATGCGCACCAGCGAGCAGGCGCGGCTGCTTGCAGCTTTTGCGGCAGGTCTGGCCGCCTTGCGGTCAGTGCTGCCCGAAGGGCTGGCGGCAGGGGCGGCCGAGGCATGGCTGGATGCGCAGCGCCCCGGCTGGCAACGCGATCTGCCGCTGCGACTGTCGCCGGGGGCGCTGGAGGCGCTGGTGCGCCCGGCGCTGGCGGCGGCGCGGGGGCGTGTGGCGGCCCCGGCGGTCCCGGTGCAGCGGCAGTTGAGGCTGCGGGATGGGGGGGCCGGCTGGGCAGGAGTGGCGGTCGTGGCCGAGACGGCGCGGCTGGCGGGCGACCTGATGCCGAAAGAAGCGGCGGGCCGGGTGCTGCGGCTGCTCGCCGAGACCGGCGCGGGGTTTCGCGCCGTGCCGGGTGAGGGCGGGTGGGACATGCAGCGCAGCAGCGCGCGTGGGCCGCTGCTGCTGGAGATCGACCCCGGTCGAGCCGTGGTGCTGACGGTCCATGCCGATGGCCGTGCCTTGGGCGAGGCTGTACTGGACCCCGGCCTTCCGTCGCCGGCGGACGCGCCCGGGCTGTGGCGCCCGGAGGATACGGCGGCGGCGGACGTTAAGGTTCTGGTGCCGCTGTCGGGCCGGGGGCAGACCCGGGCAGCGCAGGTTCTTGCACTTGCGGCAGTGGGGGTGGTGCCGGAACCTGGCGAAGGGGTGACGGTCGGGTCGCCGCTGCCGGGGCCGGGTGGGTCGGTCTGGCCCCTGTCAGGGCAGGGGCAGGTGACGATCGGCGGGCAGGTTCTGCGCGTTGCCACAGGGGCCGACGCCGAAGCCCCGCCGGTGCGGCTGGTGCCTGTGCATGCCCCGACCTTGCCCGGCTGGACCGCGCAGGGGGGCGTGCCGATCTATCTGGGGCTGCCCGTGATCCTGGGGGCCGAGGGTGATCGTCCGCTTGCGGCCTTGGGGCGGCGGGCCGAGGTTCGTCCCTTGCCGCGGCTGCTGGGTGGGCAGGTCGTCGCATGGACCGAAGGCGGGGTCGTGCTGGCCCGGCTGCGGCTGGTGGCGATGCCGCCCGCGCTGCGGCTGGTTTTGGTGGAAACCGGGGCGGGGCGGCTGCGGCTGGAGGCGACCGGGCTGGAACCGACCTGGCACCTGGACCTGCGTGCAGCCGAGGCGCGGGTGCAGGCCATCGTCAGTGCGGACGGGCGGGCGAGCCTGGACCTGGGCTGCAACGCTCGGCCTGGGGCGGTGACGCTGCGGATGACTGATCCAAGAACGGGTGCCGCGCTGGACCTGGAAGCGCCCTGGCCTGCACGGCAGGCGGTGCTGCTGGACCCTGCGGGCGCACGGCTGACAGCCAATCGCGACGTGTCCCTTGCCCGGCTTCTGGGCTGGCGCGGGCTGTTTCCAGCCTCGGGCGGGGTCGTGCAGTTACGGCTGGCGCAGGAGGGCGGGCAGCGTGTGGCCTTTGCAGGGGCAGGTACCGCGCGTCTGGCGGTCCATGCCGAAGTGATCGCGCAAGCCCTTGCGCTGCTGCGCGATGCCGATGGCCGGGTGAACCTGCGGCTGGTCACGGGCGGGGCAGAGACGCCCCGGCTGGAGATCGGACGATATGACTGGCCACCGCAGGGCGACGGCGCCTTCGGGCGGCTTGACCTGACGGGCACGGCGCTCAAGGCGGTTTGTCTTGATGACCCCGCGCGCCGGGCCCAGACGGTGGCAGAAGGGGCGGGCGACCTGATCGGCTGGCTGGGCCAGGCGGAAGGGCTTTGGTATGTGCAGGGTCTGCACCCGCAACGCGGCGTGATGCGGCCCTTTGTATGGTCGGCGCAACCACGGGCACAATCGACCCGCGAAGGTCGCGTTGCAACCTATGTTGATCTTTGGCGGCGGCTTCTGGAAAGCCCCGATGATCCCGGCTGGGATACCGCCTGGGAAGTCATAGCGGCGGTACGGGCGGCCGGAGATGCCTCGGGACTTGATCAGGTTGCCGCGCTGGCGCGGGTTCCGGCAGCAGCGGCGGCGCTGCTGCTGACCCGGCCCCGCGCCGAACGGGCGGCGGTGCTGGCGCTGGAGGGCGAGGCTCCGCTGTGGTGGCCATTGGTCCGCTGTGCCGATTGGGCACTGGCGATGACCGTGGCGCACGACCGGCTGTCGGCGCGGCTGACAGCGGCCGGGATAGATGCGACCGAGCGGGATCGGCTGATCGTCGATCATCTGGCGCGGGTGGCGGGCGAGGTTCTGGCACAGCGCCCGGAACTGGCGGCCCATTTGGGGCAGGCGATGCGCGCCCGGGGTTTGCTGGCACTGGCGCTTTCGTCAGGGGGCGTGCCGCTGCCGCTGGCGGTTCCAAGTCCGGCGCAGCGGCTGCGCGCCCTGTCGCAGTGCGCCGCGCAGGGCTTTGACGGGCTGCCGGAAGGCGTCGGCGAGCAAAGGGCGCGGTTGCTGCAGATGGACTTTGGGTTGTTCGACGGCCTGGGGCCGCTGCTGCAGGCCCCGCTGGTAGTGGCCGAGGTGGCGGCTGGGCTGCGCCACCAGCCCACGGCACAGGAGAAATTGCAGCTCATCGCGCTGCGGGCTGCCGACGTGCAATGGTTCGACCGTGCCCTGCCGGCCGCGCTGTGTCTGGCGTTGGAGACTGCCCCATGACCGAGGAAAGCCATCTGACGCAAGCGCTGGCTCATTTGACCAGCCGGTCGGCGCGGGGGATGGTTTCCCGCGCCCGGCTGGCATCAGGTGGGTTGAACCGGCTGTTGCTGCGCGAGTTTGCGCGGGGGGCGGGAACGCCGGGTGCGCTGCTGCCCGATCCGGTGATCGAGGTTGCAAAGGCCTGGGAGCCTGCGGCGATGTCGCTGTCGGCGCTGTCGCCAGGGCTTCTTTCGCCCGATCTGGTGGCGGCTCTGGACCGGGCCGAGGTGGGTCGCCTGCCTGCAGACCGGCCTCCCTATGCGCATCAGCTATCGGCCTGGCGGGAGAGCCTTGCGAACGACCGGTCGGTGCTGGTGACGGCAGGTACCGGGGCGGGCAAGACGGAATGCTTTCTGATCCCCATCCTCCAGGACATTCTGGCGAACCCGCGCCCTGGCGGCGGCGTGCGGGCGATCCTGCTCTACCCGCTGAACGCGCTGATCGAAAGTCAGCGTGAGCGGCTGGCGGCCTGGGCCGCGGGGCTGGGCGGGCGGGTGCGGTTCGCGCTGTGGAACGGCGAGACGCCAAATACTGAGCGCGAAGCGAAGGATAAGTCCGACAGCATTGAACTTCGATCACGCGAAAAGGTCCGTGCCCGCCCGCCTGAGATCCTGGTGACCAACATCACCATGCTGGAGTATCTGCTGCTGCGGACCGGCGACCGGAGCATTCTGCAGGCCAGTGCCGGGGGGTTGCGGTGGATCGTGCTGGACGAGGCGCATTCCTATGTGGGCAGCCAGGCTGCAGAAATGGCGTTGCTTTTGCGCCGGGTGCGGGCGGGCTTCGGCGTGCAGCCGGGCCAGGTTCGGCTGATGGCGACATCCGCCACCATCGGCGGCGAAGTGAATGCCACGGCCAAGCTGCGTACCTTTGCGGCGGCGCTGGCAGGGCGACCCGAGGCTGACATCGCGGTCATCGAGGGGCGAGAGCGGCAGCCGGAATTGCCGCCTGCGGGGCCGGACGGGCCGCTTGTCGCGGAAGACCTGGCTGGCATGCCGCCAGAGACGGCGGGGGCGGTGCTGGCAGCGCATCCCCGAATGCAGGCACTGCGGCGCGAGATGGCGGTCGGCGGCGTGCCGTTGACCGAGCTGGCGCGTCGGCTGACCGGCGCGGCGGACCGCAGCCCTGAGGCCGTCGCGCTGCTGGAGGCGGGCGCGCGGGCGCGTTGGCAGGGGCGGGCTCTGTTGCTCTGGCGGGCGCATCTGTTTCACCGCGCGCAGGGCGGCGTCTGGGCCTGCCCCGATCCTGAATGCCCGCATCGCGCGCCGGAACTTTTGGCCGAAGGTGCGGGTTGGGCCTTCGGCGCGGTATGGATGCAGTCGCGTGCACGCTGTGCCTGTGGGGCGCCGGTGTTCGAAGTGGTCGCCTGCACCGATTGCGGCACGGCACACTTGCAGGGTTTGCTGACCGGCGGGGCGCAGCCCAGGCTCGATCCACCGGATCCGGGCGAGGGGGACGATTTCGCGCTGGATGCCGAACCCGAGGAAGAGGACGCCCCCGCCGCCGAGACGGGTATCGCCTGGCTGGCACCGGGGGCGAGCCTTTGGCTGGCCGAAGACGGTCGTATCCTCGACAACGCGCCGCCAGAGGGCATTCGCGCCTGGGAATACCGCTTGATCGAGCTTGCCGAAGACCGCGGCTGTTGCGATACGGCCCCGCGGGCGCGGCTGATGGGTTTGCGCTATGGACCGGCGTTCCTGATGGGCAATGCCATCGGCGGAGTGCTGGAGGACCTCGCCCCGCCGGATGGCGCGGCGGGCCTGCCCGCAGGTGGGCGGCGGGCGCTGACCTTTTCCGACAGCCGACAGGGCGTCGCGCGGCTGGCCGCGAAATTCCAGCAGGAGGCAGAGCGCAGCCTGACCCGTGCATTTCTTTGGCATGCAGTGCAGGAAAGGCCGCAGGCCGATCCGGTTGAGGTGGCACGGCTGACAGAGAAAATCAGCCAGATGCACGCTAAGGGTCTTGGTGACTTCGCTGCAGAAGATGAACGTCGGCTTGCCGAGATAAGCGGGGTTGAGGCCAAACCCGTAGAGTGGAAAAGCCTGCGCGACCGGCTGGCGAGTCATACCGACCTGACCGGCTTTGCGGGCGACATCTGGCGGCACCGGCAACTTGGCGATGCCATTGGGGGCGACCCCACGCGGCTGGCCGAGATGTTCCTGTATCGCGAACTGTTCCGCCGCCCGCGCGTGCAGAACAACCCTGAGACGATGGGCCTGCTGCGCCTGACCTTTTCGGCGCTGGAGGAGCGCGCGTTGCAGGGAAATGTGCCGCAGCCACTGGCCGAGGCGGGAATCGACGCCGATGGCTGGGTTGGGCTGGCGCAGACGGCGCTGGACCTGGTGTTTCGCCAGAACCTCGCGGTGGACCTGCCCGAATGGATGGTGCCGCTGGTCGCGCCGCGGTTCGGCAAGCGCAACTCGATCCACGCGGCAACGACCCGGACCGAGGACTTGCCCCAGAGGGGGCGGAAATGGCCGTCGCCGGTTCCCTATCAGGGGCGGCTCGCCCGGCTGGCCGGGCTGGTCTATGCCCTGACCGGCGGCACCCCTGACAGCACAGCGGATCAGGATCGGGTCGGTGTGGTGTTGGATGCGCTCTGGGTGCTGATTGTATCGACGGCAGCGCGGGATACCGGGGCAGGGGCTTATCGGCTCGATTTTTCGCGCGCGGCGGTGGTGCGGCTGGATCGGGCCTGGGTCTGCCCAGTCACGCGCCGAGCTTATGGTTACCATCTATCAGGGCGCAGCCCAAACGATCCGGCACGACAGATGGAGGAAGCGTCGCTGCCGCGCCTGCCCCTGGCGAATTCGGGGGGGCTGACGCCGGAAGGGCGGGCGGCGAACGCAAGGTGGGCCGAGAACGACCCGCAGGTGGCCGCCCTGCGCGCACGGGGGCTGTGGAGCGATCTGCACGACCGGCTTGCCGCCTTTCCGCCCTATGTCCGGGCGCAGGAGCATTCGGCGCAGATCGCGCGGCCCACTCTGAAACGCTACGAACAGGCGTTCCGCGAGGGGCGGATCAACCTTCTGAACTGTTCGACCACGATGGAAATGGGGGTGGACCTGGCGGATGTGCGGCTGGTGGTCAATGCCAACGTGCCGCCTGCCTTGTCGAACTATCGCCAGCGCGCAGGCAGGGCCGGGCGGAGGGACGAACCTTGGGCGTTCACTTTGACCTTCTGCCGCGACTTGCCGCTGGACCGGCGGGTTGCCGACGACCCGCTGGCCTTTCTGCGCCGCCCGATCGTGGCCCCGAGAATCTGGCTGGAAAGCCCGTCGCTGGTGCAGCGCCATGTCAATGCAGCGCTGCTGGCGGCCTGGCTGGGGGAGCACGGCGGGGAAAAGCCCACGGGCACCATCGGGGCGTTTCTGGGCGCAGGCACCAGCGCAGATCAGCCGGTGCTGCCCGATGCCCGGGCCGATGCATTCCTGGCGGATATGGAGGGTGGTTGGGGCCGGGCGCAGGAGGGTGCGCTTGCGCCGCTGGTCTTCGGCACCGCACTGGCTGACTTGTCTCGCGCAGGGCTGGTTGCCCGGAGCCGGCTGGCGCTCGAGGCGCTGGTCACGGATTGGCGGCGCGAACATCGACTATTGCTGGAGGGGGCCGAGGCCACCAACGACCCCGCCGCCCGGCAGGCAATGGAGCTGCGCGCAAAACGGCTGGCAGGAGATTTCCTGCTGGGCGAGATCGCCCGTCGCGGCTTTACCCCGGCCTACGGCTTTCCCACCGATGTCGTCACCTTTGCCAATCTGGCGCATCGTTCCGAGGATGACGGCCCGCAGGCGCGCAGCTATCAGCGACGTGGCACGGCAGCGCGCCCGATGGATCAGGCGATCCGGGAATATGCGCCGGGGGCCGAACTGGTGATTGACGGCCTGGTGCATCTGTCCGAAGGCATTCTGCCGGCCTGGCAGGGCGCGGCCGACGCATCGGGGCTGGAGGATTTGCGGACGCTGTGGTCCTGCCCGTCATGCCATGCCTTCGGGCTGGAGGCAGCGGACGTGCAGTCCTGCCCGGCCTGCGGGCAAGAGGGGCTGGACCGGCGCAAGGTGCTGCGCCCGGCGGGGTTCCTGGGGGGCCGGGCGGCGCATGTGGGCTACGAGAACCTGGCCTTCGTGCCGCAGGACCGAGTCCGCGTTTCTGCGCAGGGCGGCGACTGGCGGGCGCAGCCGGACGGGGCCGGCCGGATGCGCGCCGATCCGGCGGGGCAGATCGTGGCCTCGGCGGGCGGGATGAAGGGCGGCGGGTTCGCCATCTGTCTTGACTGCGGCCGGGCCGAGCCGATGGGTCGGGCGCTTCCCGGCATTTCGGAACCCCTGTCCCCGGCGATGAGCCGCCACGCGCCGCTGTTCCGGGGCCGCGGGCTAAGGCTGACGCAGGACGGCTGGTGCCCTTCGGCGAATGCGCCGCAGCGGATTCAGCGCCATGTCCATCTGGCGCAGGTCACCCGCAGTGATGTGTGGGAATGGCAACTGCCCGAAGGGGCTACCGAACCTGCCGCCCGCACTCTTGCCGCCGCCTTGCGCGAAGCGCTGGCCGAGCGGCTGGGTGTGGAACCGGACGAAATTGCGCCGGGGGCGGACCGGTCAGCCGGGCCTGCGGGCGAGGCGCGGATGTCGGTCTTTCTGCACGACCGGGCGGCGGGCGGGGCAGGGCTGGCGGCCCGGATGGCCGACCCCGAGATGCTGGCAGCGGCGCTTGCGCGGGCCGAAGAATTGCTGAACTGCCCTGAAGGCTGCCGGCGCGGCTGCCCGTCCTGCATCCTGCGGCCCGACCTGAACCAGCGCGAGACGGTGCTGGATCGGCCCGGCGCGCTCGATCTGGCGCGGGTGCTGCGCCCCCGGCTGGACCTGCCGCAGGCTTTGCGCCTGTTCGGTCCCCAGACCCGGCTTGCGGGTTATCCCGCATCAGTTCGGTTGCGCCAGGCCATGCAGGCCGGGAAGATCGTGGCGCTGGACCTTTGGTTGCATGGCGATCCGGCCGAATGGGACCTGGCAGGCTGGCCGCTGCTCCGCCTGCTGCCGAGACTTGCCGACGCCGGTGTGCGGCCGCGCCTGCACCTGCTGTCGGGGGCGCTGACATCGGCGGGTTTTGACCTGTCGCGCAAGTTGGCGCTGCATGGTCTTGCCCAATGGGCCGACCTGCACCGGGCCGAGGTGCTGCCGCTGGCGGGTGGGCACCCGCTGCTGCTGCGTCTTGAGGTGGGCTCAGAGGCACAGGGCGTGGCGGTGACCCATCCAGCCGAGGCGCTGCCTCGGGTGGATTGGGGTTTGGGCGCGGCATCTGCCGCGGTGATCGGCCCGGTGGCCGAGATCACCGTCGGCCCCAGGTTTTCTGCAGACAGGGTGATATCGCTTGGCCTGGGCAATGCCCGCATCCTGCGCCCGGATATGGCGCTGGACGGACCGGTAACCGGGTTCGGCAAGCGGTTCTGGTCCTGGCTGGCGGCGCTGGCCCCTCTCGAAGTCGGGGCGTTGCGAGCCGCCGGCGTGGTCTCTTTGGCCTATTCTGATCGCTATCTGCTGCAAGCCTATACGCTGCGCCTGCTGGCCGAGGTAATGCAAACGGCACCGGGTGCGGCCCGGGCTGCGCGCTCGGTGGTGCTTGCACGCGCCGACCGGGCCGCCACCGGCCCGCGCTTTGTTTATGATGGCTTCGAGTCGGACGCGCAGCGGCTGGCGGTGCTGGAGGCGCTGATGCCAGCAGCAGAGATCCGGCTGCTGCCCAAGTCAGAGCTGCCGCATCATCGTGCGCTGGTGGCGGCATTGGGTGACGGACGGCGGCTGACGATCCTGCTGGATCAGGGCTTTGGTGGCTGGCGGGTTGCGGACAATTCACGCCATGACTTTGCGGCCCCCGCTGCGGCTCAGGCGCGCAGCCTCGCGGCGGCGACCTTTGCCGTGACCGGGGCCGAAGCAGTCGGCGCTCCGCTTGCGGTGACTTTTGAATGACGGGGAAGCAATGACGAGGGAGAAACGAGGTGTCACGGCAACAGGCTGACCCCGCTGATGCTATATGGTGCCCGTCCCTTTGAGTTGCGCGATCGACGCGAGAACCGGTATCAATCGCGAGATGAAGCGGCCGAACGTCACGCTGGCGCTGCTCGGGGATGAGGATCGCGGCCAGCACCCGGACGGCGACCTCATCGCCCTCGACGAACCATTGCCGCGCGAGGCCGGTACCGACCGCGACAGGGCCTGCCAATGGTCGGCATCTGATCGGCGACAGTGGTGTGCTGACGGTTCGAAGAGGTTCTGGCATGTCATCCGGCCTTCGCCAGTTGCGTATCGTCTGGTTGCACCTTGCTTGGAAACTCGATCACATTTCCTGGCGACGGGTCTGACAAGCAGGCCGCCTGTTCCGCAATTCGAGCTTTGCGCAGTTCCCGCAAGCGCCGTTCGTTCCGTTTGCGTTCGTTCTGTTTCAGACGTTCAAGCCATTTCTGCCGCTCGGCAAAAATTTTGGCGGATTTTTCCTTCGGGTCGGCGTCAACCACGAAGCCCGATGGGCCTTCCTTCTCGACCCTGTCCAGCACGGACATGATCTCGTTGATCAGGCCACTATTGACCTCCTCCCGCGCTGCCTTGCTGAGGCGGCGAGCGATGTTGCGGGCGGTGGGCTTTTCGCCGTTGTCCCGCATCGACTGGTGTATTGTCGCGATCCGCCGGACATGGCTCGCTGCGAATTCGTCGTAGGATTGAAGGTGCAGCAGTGCGCCTTCCATGTGATGATCGGTGTAAGCTGCGGTAATACTTGAGGTTTGGACGTCGATCGGCAGGCGCGACGTTCCCAGCAGAAATTGCAGGATGACGAGGTAGCGCAGGACCGAAAAGCCGATGCGGCGCAGGAACGATGACGGAAGCGCGAAGTCGCCCCAGGATTTCTGCAAGGATTTCCACCACGAAACGAGGTAGGCCAGCGCTTCAGGCTGAGAGCAGTAGCCTCGCGATCTTCCTGCTCAAGAGCAGGTTCGGATACCGCGAGGGCGCGCAGCTTGAGGTCAGCGTCGACCTGGGCGGTGTGCTGGTCGTCCCGGCGGAGATGACGGTGGAGGAATACATCGCCCAGAAGGCCGCAGCCGGGGAACTGGACCCCATGCCGCCGATGCGCGATGTGACGCCCGCGCCCCGTAACTTCCTCCCCGAGCCACTCGAACACCTGCCCGAGGCCCCCGTGCCCGGAAGCCGGGAACCCGCACCCCGCCCCGTTCCGTCCGGCACCACCATCGCCCCGTTTCCCGGCCCGCGCACCCGACGGGGGGACTGATGGCTGAGACGCAGCAGGAGGCTTGGGTGACGCTGGCGGGGCTCTTGGCCCGTACGGGCTACACGGCATGGATGGACCCGGCCTACCGGCCCGCCATCCCGGGAACGCAACACCAGCCGGGCACCGTCCTCGCCCTCGTGACCTGCGCCCCCAAGATGGTCATTGGCGTCTGCCTGGGCAACACGGCTCAGGAACCCGAGGCGCACATCCCCACCCGGTCGCTGAGGGTGCCCAAAGTCCGCAAGACCGACCCCGGCCCGCCGCTGGTGGCTCACTGGTGCGACGACGAGGAGCGCCCGCAGGCAGCCCGCCAGAGCCCCTAGGTGTTCAGTCCCGGCATCTGGTGGATCGGGTTTAGGATGAAGCGATCTGGCTCTGATGTCCAGATTTTGCAGATGTATTCGTAAGGCGTCAGGCCGCCGAGGGTCTTGAGCCGCCGGGCGAAGTTGTAGGTGAGGAGGGACTGGCCGACAGTCCGGCGGACTGTTGGCCCCGACGCAAGAGGAAGTCCGCCAGGTGGGTGCGCAACTGGTCGTGGGTTTCGTAGTGGAACCGTTTGACGGTCGCGTCCTTGATCGTGCGGTTCATTCGCTCGACTTGGCCGTTCGTCCACGGGTGGTTGGGCTTGGTCAGCCGGTGCTCGATCCCGCTCGCCATTGTCCTCGGACCAATGGCGGACAATGGCTCGCCTTCGCAGATCATGTCGAAGCGCATTGGCCGGGAGTAGATGGTGTTCCGGTTGCGAGGCTGCTCGGCGAACTGGATGCCATTGTTGGTCAAGATGGTGTGGACCTGGTAAGGCACGGCCTCAAGCATGTGCTGCAGGAACTCCCAGGCGGTCTTTCTGTCAGCCGTTGCAACGAGTTGAGCGACGGCGAACTTGGCGGTCCGGTCGATTCCGACGAACAGGTATAGCTTGCCCTCGGCGGTCTGCACCTCGGCTATATCGATGTGGATCGAGCCATTGTTCGCCATTGGTTCAAGAACAATGGCGAGGGCCGATGGGATACCGCTTGAACTTCTGGCGCTTGGGCTTGTCGCCTTCGACATCTGGCAGGCGAGAGATGCCATGACGTTGAAGGCACCGATGCAGCGCTGACCGTGTCAGGTGCGGGATCGAGGGCTGCAGGGCATAGAGGCAGTCGTCCAGCGGCAGGAGCGTGTGGCGCCGGAACGCGACAACCATCGCCTCTTCGGCCTCGGTCAGCACGGTGGACCGCGGTTCGGCCGGCCCGGTCTTCATCTCCTGGACCGTCGACCGCTTCCGCCACTTCGCAACTGTCTTCGGATTGATGCCGAGCTCCCGGCTCAACTGCGCGAGCCCTCAGTCCCGCCCTCGAACCGATGGCGGGCGGGCCTTCGACTTGCGATCGCTGTATTGCTGCTCTGACGGCGTGTGTGGTCGTGGCGCTCCCGTGACGAACTTGTCCCATGTTGCCTCCTTCCATTCCTGCGAAAGGATCGCACCATCAAACCGTGGGATCAAACACCTAGCCGCCCCTGCCGGGTATCCCGCGTGGCGGAAATCCGTGAAGGCCCTTCTTGCGCCAGATTTAGTGGTCCAGCGCCAAGATCAACGGATCGAGCTAGGGTCCCACAACCGGAACGGGCAATATGGGGTATCAGGGAACCCCAATGGCGGCGGTGCCCGTGCAGCATGGAGCGCACACATGGCGGAACACGCCCTGATCGACAACATTCTCGAAATCCCGCTGTCCACCGCGCCCATCCTCGGCACCGCCGACGTGATCTCGCTGGCCGAGGTCGCGGCCAGGCGCGCCGCGAAGTTCGGCGGCATGATCGACTCCCTTGTCAACGGCCTGGCGGCGCGGGCGTCCGAGGTCGAGCAGAGCCTGATCCGGGCCGACTTCGACCGCCGTGACATCGACGCCGCCGTCGCGAAGTCGGTCGCCAAGGCCCGGGCCGAGGTGCCGGCCAACAGTTCCAAGGCACGCTGGGCCGCGCTGCGCGAACTGGACGCCGCCGCCGCCAGCCTCGAGACCACGGCGCAGCTCTACGCCAGCCCGGTCGCGGTGCTGGGGTAATCCCCCCCGAAAGTAAGGGGCTGCATAAGTAGAATTTTCTCGGCAAGATGAACGAGGAGATTCCGAATGAAGACAAGCAGATACACTGAGGCTCAGACCCTTGCGATCCTGCGGCAGGCCGAAGGCGGGATGATCGTCCGGTTGCCGGTCCTGCTTCGCTTTGCCGTTCATCGCATCAAGGGAGTTCCGCTCCCAGAACACGCCGTCAGCGTAACCCTGCATGCTTGCGCTGCGACTGGCATGTTCTAGCCGACTTTCGGCAAGAAGTGCGTACTCCTCCTCGCACTCAATCCCAAGGTAGTGGCGACCGAGCTTCTTTGCGACCACAGACGTGGTTCCACTGCCCAAGAAGGGGTCGAGGACAAACGCCCCCGGGTTCGTGCTCGCCAAGATCAGCTTCGCAAGCAGCTTCTCACTCTTCTGCGTCGGGTGGTCCGTGTTCTCCGGCATGGACCAGAAAGGGAGGCTGATGTCGGTCCAGAGGTTAGAGGGGTGCGTATCACGGTGATTCCCGTCTGCGCCCTCCTGCCAGTCCTTTGGAGTGCCGTCGCCGTTGCGGTAGGGCGCGATCACCTTCCTGCGGACTTTCACCTGATCGACGTTGAAGGTGTATTCGTCACCAATCGTGCAGAACCAGATGTCTTCGCTTGAGTTCTTCCAGTTGGTTTTCGCTCCGCGCCCCTTCTCGCGCTCCTACGTTATGGGTTCCGAACGTTCAGCCGTTCGGAAGCGGCAGCAAAGATTGACGCCGAGGTGTGCCAGTCCCCATAGATGTAGACGGAGCCGTTCGGCCTCACCGTGGGCAACAGGAAGTTCAAACCGCCGCCCAGCCAGTCAGTGTATTCCTGCACAGGCTTCTTGGTGAACGAGTTCTCGCCGAACCGCTTGTTGAGGTTGTAGGGAGGGTCTAGAAACTGAAGGTCAACTGAGCCGGGGGCCAAGCTTCCCGCGACCTCTAGGGTCGAGACTTAATCAAATCCACCACAGGATGATTGCTGCGATTGCGACGGCTGAGGCGAAGTTGATGGCGAGTTTGTCGTAGCGTGTTGCGATGCGCCGCCAGTCCTTGAGTCTGCAGAAGGCGCGCTCGATCAGGTTTCGGTCGCGGTAGGCTTCGGCGTCGTGGGGGACGGGGGTTTTGCGTGATCTGGTCGAGGGGATGACGGCCTCGGTCTCGGTCGCCGCAAGCCGGTCGCGCAGGCTGTTCGCGTCGTAACCCTTGTCGGCCAGAAGGCGGGTTGGCGCGGGGCATTTGTCGAGGAGTTCGGGGGCCTCAGAGATGTCGGCGTGGTTTCCAGGGCTGAGGCTGAAGGCCACGCCCCGCCCGCAACCATCTGTCAGGAAATGGATTTTTGTGGTCGGACCGCCACGCGAGCGCCCGATGGCCTGAATTTGCGCCCCCCTTTTCCGCCGTGGGCGGAGCGGTGGGCGCGAACGGCGGTGCTGTCGATGCTGAGGTCGCCCGGCAGTTCTGCCTGCGCGGCAAGTGTGGCGAAGATGCGTCCCCAAAGACCGCCTTCGCCATTGTCACTCGGACCAATGGCGTGACAACGGCTCAACTCCACCGGTTGAACCGGTTGTAGATCGTGGTGGAAGGGCCGTAGACGGGCGGGCAGTCCACCCAGCGACACCCGGTGCGCAGCACATGGATGATCCCGCTGATCACGCGGCGATCATCGACACGCCGCGCCCCCGGCTGGTTCGACGGCAAAAGCGGTTCGATCACCGCCCGCGCCCGGTCCGAAAGCCAAAACTCTGCCGACATCGCCACCTCCCCTGAAAGACAGGGCGAGTGAATCAGACATGAAAAACAAGATCAACAGGTTGATTAGGGTTGTACCTCTAGGCAGTCACCCAGCAGGGTTGCGTCAACGGTGTCCGGCCCGACCGCTGAGAGGGATAGCAAGCGCGGCCTAAGCCTTACACGGTCACCTTCGTCTAGAGTGACAGTACAGTTTCGCGGTGCACGGGCCTTCTCCACCATCAGGTTTCCCCAAGAAAGCTCGGCAAAGCGCCTACTGCCGGGGCGAACAACTCCAGCCCTGAGCCTCACGCCAGCCTTACTTCGCGTAAGGTTAGCAGTTGTTTTCGGCAGCTAACCCCTTGATTTCTTGGCTCCGGCGGTAGGGATCGAACCTACGACCAATTGATTAACAGTCAACTGCTCTACCGCTGAGCTACGCCGGAACACCGGGGGGTCTATAGCAAGGGTGTTCGGGGGCGTCCAGTGGCAATTGCCTGAAACTTCGCGGGGCTGTCAGATGGCTGTGAAGAGGGCGGTCAGGGTCGGTCCCGGACCATGGCTTACCAGGTTTCGGCGTTGCAGATCAATAAGATGGGCCAGAACGTTGCGCTCTGCCGCCGCCATCAGGTGAGGTGGCGTGCCCGTATAGACGACCTTCGTCAGCATGCCGGGTGTCTGCGGTGCCGGGCGCAGGCTGGCAAGGATCTGCGCCTCGCGGTTCCGGCGATGGGCGATCAGTTCGGCCAAGCGGCGGGCCGGATCGTCGATCCCCTCGCCATGCCCCGGATAGAACCGCCGCCACGGCTCGCGCGCCAGTCGCGCAAGGCTGGACATGTACGCCCCCATGTCGCCTTCGGGCGGCGAGACGAGCGAGGTGGACCACCCCATGACGTGATCGCCGGTCAGGCAAAGATCGCCCCATCCGAGGCACAGGTGATCGCCAAGGTGGCCGGGAGTGTGGATGACCCGCAGGGCCGGGCCGTCCATCGGCAGCACGTCGCCATCCGCCAGATGCCTGTCCGGCACAAAGCTGCGGTCGATGCCCTCGCCGCCGCCGATCCCCTCGGCATCGGGCTGCACGGCGAGCGGCGCAAAGGCCAGAACCGGGGCCCCGGTCCTGCGCGCGAGCGGGCGCGCCAGGGCGGAGTGGTCGGCATGCGCATGCGTGACGATGATCTGAACAACCTCTTCGCCGGGCCCGAGAGCTGCCAGCAGGGCCGCAAGATGAGACGGATCGTCCGGCCCGGGGTCGACCACGGTCACGTGCCGCTTGCCCAGGATGTAGCTGTTCGTGCCGGTTCCCGTCATGGCCGAAGGGTTCGGTGCACGCACGCGGCGCAGCAGCGGCTCGGGGGACAGGGCAGAGGCGATTGCCATGGCGACGGTCATCTCCCGCGGACACAGGGGACCCTAGCGCGACCGCCGCGCCAAAGCCAGACCGAACGCACCGGTCAGCCATGCGCGATCCCGGCTGCGATCAGGCCGATACCTTCGGCAATCCGGTTTTCCGGGATCGAGGAATAGGCCAGCCGGTAATGGCTGTCATCGGGGGCTTTCGGGGCAAAGAAGGCCCCGCCGGGTTCGATCAGAACCCCCTGCGGGCGCAGGCGCAGGGCAAGGGCGGCAGTCCGCACCCCGTGCGGCGCGCGCATCCAGAAGCTTGATCCGCCGAAGCCGCCGGGCTGCGCCACCTCCAGCCCGCAGTCTGCGATTGCAGCCTCCATCACCCGCCGCCGCCGCTGGTAGGTCTGCTTCATCCGGTTCACCAGCGCGTCATAGTGGCCAAGCGACAGGAAATAGGCCACCGTCCGCTGCAGTTGCCCCGGCGGATGGCGCAGCACCGTGGTGCGAAGTGCGCGCGCCTCGCGGATGAAGGCTTCGGGCCCGACCAGCCAGCCCAGCCGCAGCCCCGGAAAGACCGATTTCGAAAACGACCCCGCATGGATCACCCGACCTTCACGGTCGAGCGACTTGAGCGAGGGCGAGGCCGGGGCGAGGAAGGACATCTCGAACTCGTAGTCATCCTCGACCAGCAGGAAGTTGCGGTCCGACGCGGCCTTCAGCAGCGCCAGGCGGCGGGGCAGGGGCATGGTGGCATTGGTCGGGCAATGGTGGCTGGCGGTGGTGAACACCACATCCGCCCGGTCGGGCAGGCGCTGTGGCGGCAGGCCGTCGGCGTCCACGTCCACGGTCTGTGCGATGCAGGGCGTCTGGTCAAGGATGCCGCGCAGGCCCGGATAGCCGGGGTTCTCCATCACCGCGACGCGCCCGGCCCCCAGCAGCACCTGCGCCGCCAGCCACAGACCGTTCTGCGCGCCCAGGGTGAGGAGGATTTCATCCGGCGCGGCGTCGATCCCGCGCCGGGGCAGGATACTGCGGCGGATCGTGTCGATCAGCAAAGGGTCGTCGCGGTCATAAAGATCGCCCGTGAGCGTTTCGAAGTCGCGGCGACCCAGGGCGCGCAGCGCGCAGAGCCGCCAGTTCTGGTGATCGAACAAGGTGGCGTCGGCTTGCCCGTAGATGAAGGGATAAGGGTAGCTGCGCCAGTCGAGAGGCCGGTCCAGCCGCGCCGCAGCGGAAAACCGCCGGATCGGCAGGGTGTCGAAATCCAGTTGGCCCGGCCTGTGCGGCGGGATCGGACCCGGGTCTGCCGGTTCCGGCGCGTTGGCGGACACGAAATAGCCCGACCGCCCGCGCGAAGTCAGATAATCCTGCGCGACGAGTTCGGCATAGGCCAGCGTCACCGTGATGCGCGCGATTCCCAGATGCGCGGCCAGCCCCCGGCTTGACGGCATCCGGTCGCCGGGGCGGAACCGCCCCGTCAGGATGCCTTCGGCCACCATAGTGCGAATCTGCTGCTGCAGGGTTCCACCCCCGCCGGGGGCCAGCACGAAACTTTCAGGCGGGATCGCCATTCTGGCCTCATCACGGGGCTGCTCTGGACTTATCCCTTCGCCTGCCACGGGTCGCTGTCAACCCCGCGCACCGACTCGTTCGCGCCGGGGGCTAGCTGCCTGCGCGATAGATCGTGGTTCCGTCCTTCAGCGTCTCGACCACCGTGATGTCCTTGATCTTCATCGGATCGACGTCAAGCGGGTTATCGCTCAGCATCACCAGATCGGCCAGTTTTCCCGGCTCCAGCGTGCCCTTGCTGTCCTGCTCGCCATACTGTTCGGCTGCCCAGACCGTCATCGCCTTCAGTCCTTCCAAAGGCGTCACCCTCTGGTCCGGCCCGATCTCGGCCCCGCTGCGCGCAATGCGGTTGACGGCCGACCACAGCACGAACATCTGGTCGAGTGGGGCCACAACGAAATCGGTGTGGTTGGAGGGATGCAGACCGGCGTCGATGGAATCGCGCATCGGGCTGATGTAGGCGGCCTGTTCGGGGCCGCGGTTCGCGATGTGGGTATCGGCAAAGTAGTAGGTGTGCAGGGTGTAGTAGGACGGCCGGATCTTGTAGCTGACGTATTTCGGAATCTGGTCCTTCCGGGTGAACTGCGCGTGGATCATCGTCACGCCCCGGTCCTTTGTCAGGTCCTCGGCTGCGGCAAGTTCATGCGCGGTGAAGAAGGCGTCGATGGCCGCATCGCCATTGGCATGCAGGTTCAACGGCACGCCCATCTCATAGACGCGCTTGACCATCGCGTTGACCGTATCCTGCGGAAAGGTCAGCTCGCCCAGCCAGTTCGCCTCGCCTGCCGGCCCTCCCTGCAGGTAAGGCGTGGTGAAGAAGGCTGTCCGCCCCTGCGGCGAGCCGTCGATGGTGATCTTGACCCCGCCCACCTTCAGCCGATTGTGATAGCTGCCCCAGTCTGCCTGCGGAATCTCGGTCAGGATCGGGTCAAGGTCGGTGATGAACGGAAACGCCACGATGTCGATGATGTTCGCGCCCGCGTCGCTGACCCGCTTCATCGTCTGCAGCGGCCCCAGATGGGTCGCGCCCTCATGCGCGGTCGTGATCCCTGCTTCGGCATACAGCATCTGCCCGGCTTTCGAGGCCGCGATCTCCTGTTCGGGCGTCATCGGCTCTGACACCGAGGCGACGGGCAGGAAGGCCGTCTCCATGATCAGCCCGAAGGGTTCGTTCGTGCCCTCCTTGCGCACGATCACGCCGCCGGGCGGGGTCGCCGTCTGGTCGCTGTAGCCGTATTTCTTCATCGCCAGGCTGTTCAGTACGGTGCCGTGCATCGACACATGATCGACCCGCACCGGATTGTCCGGGAAGGCGGCGTCCAGATCGTCTCGGTTCAGAAGCCGCCCGCCGGGCATGACCGAGTCGTCATAGCCATAGGCCACGATCAGGTCGCCCTTGGGAACCGACTTTGCCGCAGCAAAGGCCTTGATCGCGGCCACGATGCTGTCCACATCCTTCCCGGGGCCGGACGGCGGTGGATAGACCTTGGCCTGATTGGCGACCAGCAGCGAATTGATGTAGTGCGAATGGGGGTCGATGAACCCAGGAAGCAGTGCCTTGCCACCCAGGTCAATCACTTTGGTCTGCGGGCCGCCATGCGCGGCCTCGACTTCGGCCCTGGTGCCGACCGCCAGAATGCGCCCGTCCTTGACGGCCAGCGCCTCGGCCACGGGCAGGGTATCGGTCATGGTGATCACCGGCCCGCCCGTGTAGATGCGATCGGCGGCATCGGCGGTCTGCGCCAGCGCCTGTCCCGCAAGCGCAGGTGCCACAAAGGGTGCTGTGCTGGTCAGCAGCAGGAACAGGCGCCGGTTCATCTGCATGGTCTTTTCCCCCAAGGTCGCGGGCACCGGCCCGCGCCGTGCTGTTAGTGAAACACCTTCACCAGCGCCTTGTCGATGGCATGGGTGATCGCATCGATGTCGTCGGGCGTGGCGATCAGGGCGGGCGACAGGCAGAGCGTGTTGTTGAACCCCGGCAGGCTGCGGTTCGTCATCCCGATGATGACGCCCTGCGCCATGCAGTCGGCCACGACCGCCGCCACCATCTTTTCTTCCGCCGGTTCCTTTGTCACCCGGTCGGCCACCAGTTCGGCCCCGCAGAACAGCCCCTTGCCGCGCACGTCGCCGATGACGCGGTGCTTTTCCTGCAGGGCGCGCAGGTTGTCCAGCAGCCGTTCACTCATCGCATTGGTATTCTCCAGCAACCCTTCGTCCTCGATGATCCGCATGTTTTCCAGCGCCGCCGCAGGGCCGGATGCACAGCCGCCGAAGGTCGAGATATCGCGGAAATACGACAAGGGATCAGACGGATCGTCCTTGAACATGTCGAACACCGCTTCGGTCGTCACGGTGCAGGAAATCGCGGCATAGCCGCTGGCGACGCCCTTGGCCATGGTCACGAAGTCGGGCTTCACCCCGTAATGCTGGTATCCGAACCAGGTGCCGGTGCGGCCCACGCCGCAGACGACCTCGTCGATGTGCAGCAGGATGTCATGCTTGCGGCAGATGTGCTGCACCCGCTCCCAGTACCCGTCCGGCGGCACGATCACGCCGCCGCCGGCGGTGACCGGTTCAAGGCACAGCGCGCCGATGGTGTCGGGGCCTTCGCGCAGGATCACCTCTTCGATGGCGTCCGCGGCCCGCTCGCCGTAATTCGCGACGTCCCACTGCTTGCGGTACTCCAGGCAGTGCGGCACCTCGACAAATCCGGGCGTCAGCGGGCCATACTGCATCACGCGCTGCGGCTGGCCGCCGGCCGACAGGGCCGTGATGGTCGTGCCGTGATAGTCGCGCTCGCGGTACAGGATCTTCCACTTCTTGCCGCCGTGGTGGCGGTGCGCGATCTGGCGCACCATCTTGAAGGCCTTTTCGTTCGCCTCGGACCCGGAGTTCGAATAATAGACGCGGCTCAGGCCCGGCATCTTGGAAATCAGCCGTTCCGCGAACAGCGATCCCGGAACAGAACCTGCGGCATTCGAGAAATAGTTCATCCTGATCAACTGGTCGCGCACCGCATTGGCGATGCTTTCGCGGCCATAGCCGACGTTGACCGTCCAGACCCCGCCCGAAACGGCATCCAGATGTTCCTTGCCCTTGGCATCCCAGACGCGCATGCCGCGCCCCTCGACGATGATGCGCGGGTCGATGGTCTCGAACGGCTTGTGCTGGATCAGGTGATGCCAAAGATGCGCGCGGTCCGCCTCGATCACGGCACTCAGGTCGTTCGTCGTCAAAGCCATCATCCGCCTCCGAGGGACTGTTCCGCCTGGCATCATCACCGCACACCGTCCTGCATCGTAGGGCCAGCGGCCCCGCGCCGATAGGTCCAGACGCAGAGTGTCCGTGCGGGTCCGCCCTGTCCTGCACCGGATTTTGGGATGGTGGCCCGGTCGGCTCCCCGCTAGGCTGGCGAACGGGCAGCGGGAAAGGCCGACCGAATGACCATGCTGGCCGAGGTTCTGAACGCCTTCCGCCGTGCCTGGCATCTGATCCTGCCGTTCCTGGCCACGCATCTTGTCCTGCGCCTGATCGTCACGGCGCTGGTCGTGCCGGGGGCAAGCCTGCTTCTTGGGCTGACCATCGCCACCTCTGACCGCTCGGCGCTGACGGATCAGGATATCCTGCGGTTTCTTCTGACACCGCTTGGCCTTCTTGGGGGCCTTGCGGTGGCCAGCATCCTTCTGACCGCGTCGGTTCTGGATGTGGCGGCCATGACGGTGACCATCCGCACCGGGCAGCACCGACCGCTGGCGGCCCTGCGCGGGGCAGCGGTGATGATCGGGCCGCGCCTGCCCCGCATCCTGCGGTTCAGCCTTGCGCTGATCCTGCGGGTTCTGGTGCTTGTCTTGCCCTTTGCGGCGGCGGGCGGGGCGGTGGCGCTGTGGCTGCTGACCGACCATGACATCAACTACTTTCTCACCTATCGCCCCCCGGCCTTCCTGCTGGCGGCGGGGTTGATCGGAGCGATCCTGCTGGCGCTGGCGACCCTGCTTCTGCCACGGCTGGCCTCCTGGGCGATTGCCCTGCCGCTGGTGATGTTCGGGCTGGCCAGCCCGGGCGGGTCTTTTGCGGCCAGCGCGCAACGGCTGTCCGGGCGCAGGCGGGGGCTGGTTGCGCGGATCGCGATCTGGGTTGCGCTGCGCAGCCTGCTTGCCGCCGGGGCAGCGGGCCTGCTGGGTCTTTCGGTGAACCTGCTGCCGTTCGTGTCCCACGGCGGTCTGGCCCTTGCGGCCGGGGTTGCGGCGGGCCTGCTGGCGCTGTGGGCCCTGACCAACGCGGTCATTTCGGCGCTGGCGCATGGGGCGCTTGCCTGTCTGATGAGCGATCTGTTCGCCGGGACGACGGGCACGCCCAAGGCGCTGTCGCTGCCCGCCGGACCCGGCCCGCGCCTGCACCCTGCCGCGCTGGCGCTTGGGGCGGCGGGTCTTGTCCTGGTCGGTCTGCTGGCGGGCAACGCCGTTCTGTCGCGTGTCGGCGCCGACCGGACGGTCGCGGTCATCGCCCATCGCGGCGCGGCGGCGCTGCGCCCGGAAAACACCCTTGCTGCCGTGCAGAAGGCCATCGAGGACGGGGCCGACTGGGTCGAGATCGACGTGCAGGAGATTGCCGACGGCACCGTGGCCGTTGCCCATGACCAGGATTTCATGAAGCTGGCACAGGTGCCGCTGAAGGTCTGGCAGGCCACGCCCGACGACATTTCGCGGATCGACATCGGAAGCCGGTTCGGCCCGGACTATGCAGACGCGCGGACGCCGATGCTGGCCGAGGTGCTGGCGCTGGCAAAGGGGCGGGCGCGCGTGCTGATCGAACTGAAATTCTACGGCCACGATGATCGGCTGGCCGAACGGGTCGTGGCGCTGGTCGATGCCGCAGGCATGGCGAACCAGGTTGCCAGCATGTCGCTGTCCTATCCGCAGGTGCAGGCGATGGCGGCCCTGCGCCCCGACTGGCCGCGCGGCGTACTGGCGGCGCGGGCGATCGGCGATCTGACCGGGCTTGATGCAGACTTCATCGCCGTGAACACCGGGCAGATATCGGTGCAGTTGCTGAACCGGGCGCACCGGGCGGGCAAGCAGGTCTATGTCTGGACAGTGGACGACGCGATGACCATGTCGCGGCTGATGTCCATGGGGGTGGACGGGATCATCACGAATGACCCCGGCCTTGCCCGCCGGGTGATCGCGGAACGCGACGCGCTGTCGGCGCCCGAACGTCTGATGCTGTGGCTGGCCGACCGCTTTCGGCTGGGCAGTTTCCGCCTGTCGGCCGAGGAACGCGATGCCTGACCTGCGGGCGCTGGTTCCGGGCATGCTGATCGCCGGACCCGTCGGGGCCGGGGACGACACCGCCGGCCGCTTCGGCGGTCCCTGCACCGGCCTGCCCTGCAACGGGGGTACGGCTGGCCCGGCCGCAGCCTTTCCCAACCCTGAGGACAGATCATGACCGCACCCCCGCCCGGACTTGGCCGCACGCTTTGGTCGCTTGTGCTCGCGGTGGTGAATGCCACGCTCATCCTGCTGGCGCTGTGCCTGTGGCTGGGCTGGAACGTGCTGGCCGAGGCGCGCGCGGTCACGGGCGGGCTGGCCCAGGGTCTTGCCCGGCTGAACCCGGTGACAGCGGAACTGTCTGGCCTGCGGTCCGAGGTGGCGGGCCTGCGCGGCGATCTGGCCGCGCTGCACGGACAGTGCGAGGGCGTTGCGGCCCTGTCAGACCGTCTCGCCGCCCTCGACACCCGGCTCGAGGTGGCGGCAGCGCAGCTTGACGCGGCGGTGACTGATCCCGGCCCGCTGATCGACCGCGCGGTTGACCGAGCCGCCGAGCATCTGCGGTCCGGCATCGCCGCCTGCACGGCGGACGGAGCCTAGACAGCCACCGTCACCCCGGTACCCCAACCGGCACAAAGCGTCTCCAGCGCCGGGGCAAGGGGGCGGTCCGTGAACAGGCGGTCGATGTCGCGCAGCGAGGCGATCCGAACCGGTGCCTTGCGGGTGAACTTGGACGCGTCGCAGACCAGATAGGTCTGCCGCGCGCGGCGGATCAGGGTCTGGCTGACGCGCACCTCCTGCAGGTCGAAATCCAGAAGATCGCCATCGTCATCCAGCGCCGAGGCCCCGATGATCGCGAAATCCACCTTGAACTGTTCGATGAACTGCGCGGTCAGATCGCCGACCAGCCCGCCGTCGGACCGGCGCAGCACGCCGCCTGCCACCATCACCTCGCAACTGTCATTGGAAACAAGGATGTTCGCCACAT
>JAAFHX010000039.1 GCA_013297695.1 Rhodobacterales bacterium
GTCGTGTAGGTGCCGGTGGTCGGATCATACACCAGGGCAAACAGATCAGGGTCGTCCGGGTCGCTCATCACCTCGCCCCCGACGCGCCAGATGTCGATGCCGAAGAACGCCAGTTCGGGAAGCGTGAAGCTGTCGATCAGGAAGTCGATCGAGATCGGCACATAATCTTCGAACACGACTCTGGGAAAATCCGGATAGTCCACATCGACGGTCTCGAAGCCCGAAAAACCGAACAGGGCGATCTCGAGGTCTTCCCAAGGACTCAGGGTGCCGTCTCCGTCATCGGTCGTTCCATAGGTCAGATCGTCGTCGTCATAGAAGACCGTGAAAAGAAGCGTTTCCAATGGCGTTCCGACTGCGGGCCCGTTGAGGAACTTGGCCGAAAGATCGAAACTGACCGGAGCCGCAGAAGCTGCCGCTGCCATGGTCAGGGTCAGTCCGGCGGCCAAAAGGGTAGATTTCAGGTTTTCAAGCATGGGCACTCCAGTCGGTTGAGTTACACTTCACATAGTCGGGCGTGCCGGAAATGGTTAACGACAAATGCCCCTACGTCAACATCGCCGTGCAAGGACCACAGCCCGGATAGGCACCTTTGTGCGCCTGCGCCGAAAGGGCGCGGCATGTGCCTTGCGCCCCTGACCCATCCGCCCGATGGTGTTGGTCAATCAGACGCAGGATGCCTACGATGACGAAAGCAGACCCCGCCGCCTTTGCCTTTCTTGCCGCGCGCCGGTCCTATCCGGCCAAGCTTCTGACGCCACCGGTGCCGGAACCAGACGCACTGCAGGCGATCCTTGCGGCGGCGGCGCGCGTGCCCGATCATGGCAAGCTGGAGCCGTGGCGGTTCATCGTGCTGGGCCGGGCGGCGATGGGTCGGCTGGCCGGGCTGGTGGCGGAACGGGCGGCGGCGCTTGGGCTGGACGCCGAGCAGACGGCCAAGGGGCGCGGACAGTTCGATGCGGGGCATCTGGCGGTCGTGGTGGTTGCCAGCCCAAAGCCCTCGCCCAAAATCCCGCTGATCGAGCAGACGCAGTCGGCCTCGGCACTGTGCCTCGGGCTGGTCAATGCCGCCACGGCGGCGGGTTGGGGGGCCTGCTGGCTGTCGGGCTGGCCGGTTTATGACCGGGGGTTCGTAGAGCAGGGGCTGGGCCTTGCACCGCAGGAATCCGTTGCCGGCATCATCCACATCGGCACCGGGGCGGCAGAGTTGCTGCCCGACCGGCCAAGGCCAGACGTGGCGGCGCTGACGCTGTGGATGGCGGAATGACCGCCCGATGATCTTTTCGGATTTCCTGCGGGCGCTTGGTCAACTGGGCGATGCGCGGTTCCGGTCAGTGCTGCTGCGGGGCATCGGGCTGACGGTGCTGCTGCTGGCGGGGGTGACGGCGTTGTTCGTGACCGCCATCGGCTGGTTCGTGCCCGATACGATCTCCCTGCCCCGGGTCGGCAGCTTTGGCGGGCTGGAGGCGATCCTGTCCTGGGGGTCGGTGCTGCTGATGATCGGGCTGTCGGTGTTCCTGATGGTGCCGGTGGCGGCGGCCTTTACCGGGTTCTTTCTGGAGGATGTGGCCGAGGCGGTCGAAGTGCGGCACTACCCCGCCCTGCCGCCCGCCAGCCCGGTGCCGCTGGCGACGGCGCTGGTCGATTCCGTGAATTTTCTTGGTGTGATCGTGGCGGCCAACGTCGTGGCGCTGATCCTCTATCCGTTCTCGGGGCCTTTTGCGCCGGTGCTGTTCTGGGTGGTGAACGGCTATCTGCTGGGCCGCGAGTATTTCACTCTGGTCGCGATGCGCAGGCTGGGTCGGCACGGCGCGCGCGACCTGCGCCGCCGGAATGCCGGGCAGATCTGGCTGGCGGGCGCGCTCATGGCCGCGCCGCTGTCGATCCCGCTGATCAACCTGCTGGTGCCGGTGCTGGGGGCGGCGACCTTTACCCACCTGTTCCATCGGTTGCAGGCGCAGGACCCATCACCCCCCGGAAGTCGAAATCCCTGACGGTGATCGTGCCCGACACGATGACCGCACAGACCACGGCCCAGATCACCGTGGCTATGATGGTGGTGATCCACGCCTTGCGCCGCACGACCTCTTCCGCCGGGGCGGAGGACGGCGTGCCGGGCACGACGCTGCCGCTGTCGGCCTGCGACACGAACCGCAGCGGCAGCACGATGAAGAACACCATGAACCAGGTGATCGCATAGACGACGATGACGGCGGTGATGCTCACGGTGTCAGACCTGTTCCAGTTCCACCAGCGTGCCGTTGAAATCCTTGGGGTGCAGGAACAGGACCGGCTTGCCATGCGCGCCGATCTTCGGCTCGCCGCTGCCCAGCACCCGCGCGCCTGCGGCGCGCAGACGGTCGCGGGCGGCGAGGATATCCTCCACCTCATAGCAGATGTGGTGGATGCCCCCCGAAGGGTTCTTGTCCAGGAACCCCCGGATCGGGGAATTGTCGCCCAGGGGATAGAGCAGCTCGATCTTGGTGTTGGGCAGTTCGATGAAGATCACGGTGACGCCGTGGTCGGGTTCGTCCTGCGGTGCGCCAACCCTTGCGCCAAGGGTGCCGCGATACTGTTCTGCCGCTGCCTGCAGGTCCGGGACGGCAATGGCGACATGGTTCAGGCGTCCGATCATCGCAGGCTTCCTCTGGTGGCTGACCGTTTCGGCTTATGGGCAGAGCCGCACGCCGGCGCAAGACCTTGCGGGCGCGGATTTACCGCTTGTTAGGCCCTGTGGCGTAGCCCGGAAGGACACCTGTCAGGAGTTCACCTTGCCCACCCCCGATCTGTCCAGTCTCGGCGTACCATCGGGCGGGCCTGTCACGCGGCCCGTTCTGCCGCTGCATGGCGTGACGATCCTTGCGGTCGAGGACAGCCGCTTTGCCTCTGATGCGCTGCGGCTCATGTGCCAGCACTCCGGTGCACGGATGCGCCGGGCCGACAGCCTGGGTCAGGCGCGGCGGCATCTGGCCGTCTGGCGGCCTGATGTGGTGATCGTGGACCTCGGCCTGCCGGATGGCGAGGGAACGGACCTGATCCGCGAACTGACCTGCCCGCCCGGGTTCAGCCCGGCGATCCTTGCAACCAGCGGTGACACCGACTTGGTTCCCCGGGCGCTTGCCGCCGGGGCGGCGGCGTTCCTGGCCAAGCCGCTGCACAGTCTGGTCGAGTTCCAGTCAACCATCCTCGGCCTTTTTCCCGGTGCGCCGCGGGCGATGACAGACGCCGCGACGCCTGACCTGCCGGATCGCCTTGCCCTGACGGACGATCTTGCGCATGCGGCACTTCTGCTTGCGGAACCGTCCCAAACGGTGCCGCGCAGCTATCTGACGCGCTTTCTGGCGGGGATCGCGCGATCGACCGGGGACCGGGCGCTTGCGCAGGCGGCCTTGCGGGCCGCTGCGGGCGAAGAGGGTCTGCCCGCGCTGGCAGCCCTGGTTCAGGCGCGCCTTGCGGCGGCTCCGGGCCCTTTCACTCCGGGCTGACCGCAACTTGGGCATGGCCCGCTGCGGCCTGTCGCGCTACACCCCAGGGAAGCATCCAGAGCCCCGGAGACCGCCATGACCCTGTCCACCCGCCCTTTCGGCCGCACAGGCCTGACCACCACTGCCATCGGCTTTGGCGCCTGGGCCATCGGCGGCTCGTGGGGCGAGGTCAGCGAGGATGACGCCCGCGCCACGCTGCATGCGGCACTCGACAGTGGTGTGACCTTTATTGATACGGCGGATGTCTATGGCGACGGGCGGTCGGAACGGCTGATCCGCGCCGTCCTGGCCGAACGCCCCGGCCCGCGCCCCTTTGTGGCGACCAAGGCCGGGCGGCGGCTGAGCCCGCATGTGGCCGACGGCTACACCCTTGCGAACCTTGAGGCTTTCGTTGACCGCAGCCGCGAGAACCTGGGGATGGACACGCTGGACCTGGTGCAACTGCACTGCCCGCCGACGGCAGTCTACTATCAGCCGCAGACCTTTTCGGCGCTTGATACCCTGATGGCCAAGGGCAAGATCGCCCGCTATGGCGTCTCGGTGTCAACGGTAGAAGAGGGGCTGAAGGCCATCGAATTCCCCGGCGTGGTGTCGGTTCAGATCATCCACAACATCTTTCGCCAGCGCCCGGCGGACCTGTTCTACCCGCAGGCCCTGCGCCGCGGGGTCGCCGTGATCGTTCGGGTGCCTCTGGCCAGCGGCATGCTGACCGGCAAGATGACCGCCGACAGCCACTTTGCTGCCGACGATCACCGCACCTTCAACCGCGAGGGCGCGGCCTTTGACCGGGGCGAGACCTTTTCGGGCGTGCCCTATGACGTGGCCCTGCAGGCCGTCGAGGAACTGCGCCCGCTGGTGCCGCAGGGGGCCACGATGGCCCAGATGGCGCTGCGCTGGATCCTGATGGAACAGGCGGTTTCGGTCGTCATCCCCGGCGCGCGCAACGCCGATCAGGCACAGGCGAATGCCGCCGCCGATGCGCTGGCATCCCTGCCCGACGCGACCATGCGGGCCGCCCGCGACATCTATGCCCGGCTGGTAGCACCCCATGTGCACCAGCTTTGGTGATTGCGGTCAATCGCCCGGCAGCGCCGCCGTCAGGTCCGACAGGCGCTGCCGCTGGCGGCCCCCGGCGTCAAAGTTCGCGGGCGCAAGCCAGCGGTCAAAACAGGCACGCAGGGCAGGCCAATCGCGGTCGATCACCGAATACCAGGCCGTATCGCGGTTCCGTCCCTTGACGATGGCCGCCTGCCGGAAGGTGCCTTCATACCGGAAGCCCAGCCGTTCCGCCGCACGGCGGGAGGGCAGGTTCAGCGCGTCGCATTTCCACTCATAGCGGCGATAGCCCGCGCCAAAGGCCCAGCCCATCATCAGCACCATGGCCTCGGTTGCGGCAACCGTGCCCTGCATCGCCGGAGAAAGGCAGATGTGGCCCACCTCGATCACCCCCATGTCGGGCGTGATCCGCAACCAAGACGCGACCCCGGCGGCCCGCCCGGTCCGCAGGTCGCGCAGCGCATGAAACACCGGGTCGGCGCTGTCCTCGCGCGCCGCGACCCATTGGTGATGGTCGGCGGCAGAGGCAAAGGGGCCATAGGGCAGGTAATCCCAGATACGGTCGTCGGCGCGCATTTCGCGGAACAGGTCGGCGGCATGGGCGTCGGCGCGCAGCGGCTCGACCTGAACGAAGCGGCCGGTCAGCACCTGCCCCGGCGGGGTCGGGGGCGGCACGAATCCCGTCACCGGGAACCCGACTTCACGCGGCCCGGTCATGTCGCGGTCCGGCATCTTTGGCCCCTCACAGCCGGAACCCCGGCGGATAATCATGCAGACCGTCGAAATCCGCCTTGCCGATCTCGATCCCGTTGGCGCGCAGGATGGCAAAGGCCATGCTGGTGTGAAACAGGAAATTCGGCATCCCGAACAGGTGCAGGAAATCCGCGCCCGACTGGTCGAGGTCGGCAAAACCCGCCCGGTGCCGGATGCGCCGCGTTCCTGCCGCCGCGAAAGCACCCGGGTCCAGCGTAGCGAGCGCCTCCTGCGCCGCAGCGATGCGGACGGCCAACCCGTCCCGGTCGGGCGGCGGCTCGGGCAGCACCGGCACGGGCAATCCGGCCAAGGGAAAGGCCGTGCGCAACGCGAATCCGCTCGCCGTGGCGATCTGCTGGCCGCAGGTGAACATGTCGGGGGCAAGCCGCGCCGTCAGCACCGCCTCGCGGCCCGCAGTGCGGTCGAGAAAGCCATTCAGCCGGGAAAGGTAGTGGCGGAACACCGGCACCGAAGCGGTGTAGAGCGGAGACGAATCGTTCATCCGGCCTTTACTTTCGTTCTTCTATTGTTCACCTTGTCGCAGAGTCCGGGGGGCCGCAAGATGTTGGATATGGGCACAGGCGCAGCACAACACCTGCACGATTTTCTGGGGGCAGACAAGTTCGCTTGCGTTCTGGCCGACCCGCCGTGGCGGTTCCAGTACCGCACCGGGAAGGGAGTGCTCTGCGATGAATGATCTGGGCTTCGATGCGGTCTCTCCGCCGGTCATGATGCCCGCCTATCAGGCGGTCAAGGACGACAACCGGTCTTTCCTGAGGAATTTTCCCGAGGCCCATTTCAAGCTCATTGTTACATCACCGCCTTACAACATCGGTAAAGCCTATGAGCGCAAGTCATCGCTTGTCGCTTATGTCGATGCGCAGACCGAAGTGATTGCCCGCTGTGCCGAACTCCTGCACCCTCAGGGGTCGATCTGCTGGCAGGTTGGAAACCACGTCGATGATGGCGAGGTCTTTCCTCTGGACGCAGTGCTGTATCCCGTGTTCAAGTCCATGGGCCTGAAACTGCGCAACCGGATTGTCTGGCATTTCGGGCACGGCCTGCACTGTTCACGCCGTCTTTCGGGTCGGCATGAAACGATCCTCTGGTTCACGAAGTCGGACACCTACACGTTCAACCTCGACCCGATCCGCATTCCGTCGAAGTATCCGCAGAAGCGCCATTTCAAAGGGCCCAGGGCGGGCGAGTTGTCGGGCAACCCGCTGGGGAAGAACCCGAGTGACGTCTGGGATATTCCCAACGTGAAGAACAACCATGTGGAAAAGACCCTGCACCCTTGCCAGTTTCCGGTGGAGCTTGTGGAACGTCTGGTCCTGTCCATGACCAGTCCGGGAGATCGGGTCCTGGACCCTTACATGGGCGTCGGCAGCGCGCTGGTCGCGGCGGTCCGGCACGGGCGCGAAGCCTACGGCTGCGACCTGATCCCGGAATATGTTCGCATCGCGAACGAACGACTGGCGCGCTGCGTTCAGGGCGATCTGGAAACCCGGCCGATGTTCAAGCCGGTCTACGATCCTGCCCTGCCACGCGGGGGACACTGAGTGCGGATTGCCCAGACCTATTCGCACCTGAACGGCTACGAATATCTCTGCTATCGCAAACCGCATCTGTGGGATGAAATCCAGTCCGCGATCGCGCAGGTTGATGCGCATGCGCTGCAAAAGAAAATCTCCAAAGAGCAGCGCATGGTAGGGCGGGAACTGTTCTCGCCACCGGCCATGAATTCGGCCGTGGGAGATGCCTTTCGTGCGCGGGGCTGGGCGGAGACCCGGACCGGATACTGGGTTACCAGCGATGCGCAGTTGATCCGCAAGACCATGACGCTTCCGCCTGCCGAACAGAAACGGCTGATCGAGGAATCCGGAGCAACGCCGATAGCGTCCTACAACCAGACCGATTTCGTCAAGGAACGGATCGCGGTGGAAGTGCAGTTCGGAAAGTATGCCTTTGTCGCCTACGATCTTTTTGTGAAGCACATGGCGTTCTTTGTGGGCGACGTCATCGATCTTGGCATAGAAATCCTGCCGATGAAGGAATTGCAGAGCCAGATGTCCTCCGGCCCCGGCTACTACGAAGGCGAGCTTTACAACCTGATCCGGCAAGGGCGCGGCGTTCCGGCCGTGCCTCTGATCATGATTGGGGTGGCCCCCTAATCCTTCGGCACCACCCGCAGCCGCAGGTCCCGCAACTGCTCGTTGGTCGGCTCGCTCGGCGCGCCCATCAGCAGGTCGCAGGCCTGCTGGTTCATCGGGAACATGATGACCTCGCGGATGTTGGCCTCGTCGGCCAGCAGCATCACGGCGCGGTCGATGCCCATGGCGCAGCCGCCGTGCGGGGGCGCGCCGTAGCGGAACGCCTTGACCATGCCGCCGAACCGCTTCTCCACCTCCGACGCCGGGTAGCCTGCCAGCTCGAACGCCTTGAACATGATTTCCGGCTTGTGGTTGCGGATGCCGCCGGAGATCAGTTCATAGCCGTTGCAGGCGAGGTCATACTGGTAGGCATAGACCGCCAGCGGGTCGCCGTTCAGGGCGTCAAGCCCGCCCTGCGGCATGGAAAAGGGGTTGTGCGAGAAGTCGATGCGCCCCTCGTCGGTCTTCTCGTACATCGGGAAATCGACGATCCAGGCAAAGCGGAACGTGTCGGTTTCCGCCAGCCCCAGTTCCCGCCCGATTTCATTTCTCGCGCGCCCAGCCACGGCTTCGAATGTCTCGGGCTTGCCGCCGAGGAAGAAGGCGGCGTCGCCGACGGAAAGGCCGAGTTGCTGGCGGATGGCTTCGGTCCGCTCCGGGCCGATGTTCTTGGCGAGGGGGCCTGCGGCTTCCATCGGGCCAAAATAGACTTCAATGCGCTTTTGCGCTTCCAACAAGTCGAGAGCATCGCCGGACTCGATAATCGTTTGCAGCCCCGAGAACGCTGAGTGTATTGCCGCGTCACCGGACTCTTTGCTCGTCCATAGGACATGATCGAGTTGAGACTTGTCTACGGCGCGTTGCTTTATCCACTCCGATGCTTGGCGATACAATTCGAGCTCAATCGGATTTTCACGTTTCCGCCAAAAGATATACCCCATCCCCGGCAGGCCCTGCTGTTGCGCGAAGGCGTTCATCCGGTCGCAGAACTTGCGGCCCACCGGCTCGCCGGACGGCCCCTTCGGCGCCGGGATGGCGCGGACCTCCGTCCCCTCGTTCTCCAGCAGTTTCGCAAAGATCGCGAAGCCCGAGCCGCGGAAATGCTCGCTGACGACCTGCATCTTCAAGGGGTTGCGGAGGTCGGGCTTGTCGCTGCCATACCACAGGAGCGAATCCCGATACGCAATCCGGGGCCAGTCGGGGGCGACCGTCTTCCCCTGCCCGAATTCCTCGAACAGCCCCTGGATCACCGGCTGCACGGCGGCGAAGACGTCTTCCTGCTCGACAAAGCTCATCTCCACGTCAAGCTGGTAGAAATCGGTCGGGCTGCGGTCGGCGCGCGGGTCTTCGTCGCGGAAGCACGGCGCGATCTGGAAGTAGCGGTCGAAGCCCGCCACCATGATGAGCTGCTTGAACTGCTGCGGCGCCTGCGGCAGGGCATAGAACTTGCCGGGGTGCAGGCGCGAGGGCACGAGGAAATCGCGCGCGCCTTCGGGGGAAGATGCAGTGATGATCGGCGTCTGGAACTCGGTAAAGCCCTGATCCCACATGCGGTTGCGCAAGCTGCGCACCACGTTCGACCGCAGCATCATGTTGGCATGCAGCTTTTCGCGCCGCAGGTCGAGAAAGCGATAGGTCAGGCGCGTTTCCTCGGGGTAGTCCACATCGCCGAAGACCGGCAGCGGCAATTCGTCGGCAGCCCCCAGCACGGTCAGGCCGGTGGCATAGACCTCGATCTGCCCGGTGGCGAGCTTCGGGTTGACCAGCGCCGCGTCGCGCGCCTTCACCCGGCCGTCGATCCGCACCACCCATTCGGCACGCAGCTTCTCGATCTCGGCAAAGGCGGGGCTGTCGCTGTCGGCCAGGACCTGGGTGATGCCGTAATGGTCGCGCAGGTCGATGAACAGCACGCCGCCATGGTCGCGCACCCGGTGGACCCAGCCCGACAGCCGAACGGTCTGGCCCGCATGGGCGATGGTCAGGTCGGCGCAGGTATGGCTGCGGTAGGCGTTCATCGGCTGGTTCCTTCGGGCGGCAGGCGGGCAGAGGACGGCGTCGCGCCGATACACCGCGCCGCGCGGGCGAAGTCAAGGCACGCGACCTGCCTTGTCCGCCCTCTTTCATCTTGGAGAAGTATCCTGCGGGGGGTGTGGGGGGTGCAAAACCCCCCACTTCTCACCAGCGAACCTCGAACCGGCAGGCCGGGGCACCGCAGGCGCAGCAGGCGGTCTCTGCCACCCGTGCGCGCGGATCGACCAGGGCGGCAAACAGCCCGCGAAAGACCGCCGCATGCCAGTGACAGACCGGGGTGCCCGAAACCTCGCCCCGGACTACGGGGTTGTCGGCTATTGCGAACACCATGGGCCGGGTCGTAACAACGCGGAATGCCCCCGACCCGGCAAAGGTCCAGGCATTGCGGCTGATCGCCTGTGCCAGCAGCGGGGCCGACAGGGACGGCGGCAGAAGACGCAGCAGCGTTTGCGCCGGTTTCGGGATGCGGTGCGCAAGGATGTAGTCGGCGGTGCGTGCGCCCGCCTCATCCGACAGCGCCGCCGCCCGGTCGGGCAGGCGGGCCCGCAGCGCCTGATGCACCGCCGCCACCGGACCTTCGGGGATCATTGCGTCAAGCGCGGGCAACCCCTGCACGCCGCCTGCGGCAAAGACTGCCTCGCGCAGGCCCACCCCGCCCGCGCGTTCCAGCACCTGGGCCAGTTGCAGCAGCGCGTTCGGCCCGATGCGGCCTGCGGCCGCAGTCATCAGACGTTCTCGGCTTCGGGCAGGCGGAACTCGGCCATCTGCTCCGTGCTGCCGCCGCAGGCCTTGGCCTTCGCCTCGTTGCGTTCCAGCGCGCGTTCCTTGCCCTGCGCCCGCAGTGCCTCTTGCCGTTCCTTGTGACGGCGCGCCTTGTCGGCCGAGGCTTCCCAGTCGGCCATCTGCGCGGGCGCAATGGTGCGGGTCTTGTCAAAGTCGAAGTTCACGCTGTTCCTGGTCTGCGGCCCCCAGTAGCCGACCTTGCCGAGGTCATAGAAGGTGCGCCCGACGCCCGCCTTGAGAAAGGCCTTGAGGCAGCCCAGCAGATAGCGCCGCCGGAACCCGGTGCCGCGCCAGGGGTAGTGGAACAGCGCCTTGCGCATGTAGAATCGGCGGTAGTTCTTCATCACCCCGTCCAGCAATTCGCCCCTGGTCAGTGCTTCTGGCTTCATGATCGGCGTGACGAAGTTGTACTTGCTGAAGTCGAAGACCTCGACCTTGTCGGCAAGCTCCTGATACAGCGGCGTGAACGGCCAGGGGGTGTACATCGACCAGTTGGCAAGGTCGGGTTGCCAGTCCCAGGCCATCTGGAATGTTTCCTCCAGTGTCTCGGCGGTCTCGTTGTCCAGGCCCACGATGAACTGCGCCTCGGTGAAGATGTCGGCCTCGCGCAGAAGCCGGATCGCCTCCTTGTTCTCGGCGACGGTGGTTTCCTTGTTGAACTGGTCAAGCTTCAGTTGCGCTGCCGCCTCGGTTCCAAGCGAAACATGCACGAGACCGGCACGCCGGTAGAATTTCAGCAGGTCGCGGTCGCGGTAGATGTCGGTGACGCGGGTGTTGATGCCCCACTTGATGCGGTCGGGCAGGCCCCGGTCGATCAGTTCCTGACAGAATTCGACGAATTTCTTCTTGTTGATGGTCGGTTCCTCGTCCGCAAGGATGAAGAACCCGACGCCGTGGTCGTTCACCAGCCGCTCGATCTCATCCACGACCTTTTTCGGGTCGCGCACACGGTAGTCGCGCCAGAACTTCCATTGCGAACAGAAGGAACAGGTGAACGGGCAACCGCGCGCCATGTTGGGGATGGCGACCTTCACGCCAAGGGGAACGTAGATGTATTTCCCCCATTCCAGGATTGTCCAGTCGGGGTCGATCCCGTCAAGGTTCTTCACCGTGGGCGCGGCCTGGGTCGCCACGATCTCGTCGCCCTCGCGAAAGGCCAGGCCCTTGATGCGGCGCGCGTCTGCGGGCCAGCGGCGGTCGCGGACGGCGTCCATCAGCGCGACCAGAATCTCTTCGCCTTCGCCGCGAACGATCACGTCGACCCAGGGCGCTTCGGACAGGACCTGCTTGAACATGAAGGTGGCGTGCACGCCGCCCAGCATGCGCAGCGCACCCGGCACCTCCTGGCTCGCGATCTTGAGAACCTCTTCGGCAGCATAGATCGACGGCGTGATCGAAGTCACACCGATCACATCCGGTGCGATGTCCCGGATGCGGGCACGCAGGTCGGCCTCGGTCAGGTTGTTGGTCATCGCGTCCACGAACTGCACGTCGTCATAGCCCGCCGACCGCAGCGCGCCTGCCAGATAGGCGGCCCAGGCCGGTGGCCAGTTGCCCGCAATCTCGGCCCCGCCAGAGTGGTAATTCGGATGGACAAGCAGGATTCGCATCGGCCAGACTCCCAAAAGTGTCAGGCTAGCTAGACACGTAACGCGTCAGTTGGATTTGACGCAGATCAAGATACCGCCTGCTTCATCCCTGCCAGACGGCCGGGATCAGTCCACGCAGGGAATTGCCGACCCAAAGCCGCACCCCGGCCAGGTCCTCGCGCCGAAGGATGGCCTCATGCGCCCGACCGGTCTGCAGCAGTTCGGCGCGCAAGACGCCAGGCAGCAGGCCGGAGGTCAGGGGCGGGGTGGCCAGCCCTTCGCCCGCATCGAAGAAGACCGTGGTGATGGTGCCATCGCAGACCTGTCCCGCAGCGTTCAGGAACACCACCTCGTCCAGTCCTTCGGGCAGCGCGGCGCGGGCCGCGTCATAGGCCGCGCGGCGGGTGGACTTGAGCGTAAGCCAGGGGTCTGCGGCATTCAGCCGCTCTTGCGCCAGACCGACCCGCCAAAAGCGGGCGGTGGGCGGCAAGGGAGCCTCGGTCACCTCGATCCGGCCCGCGTGGTCCAGGGTCAGGCGCAGCCGGGCGGGGGCGGACCGCCCCTTGTGCAGCGCCGTCAACACTGCGGCAAGGTCGCAGCCCCAGCCAAGCCTCAAAGCCGACCGCGCCAGCCGTGCCAGGTGCCGGTCGCCCCGCACCAGTGCCGCGCCATCCCAGGCCAGCGTCTCGATCAGCTTCAGCCCTTCGTCACAGCCGCCTTCACGAAGCGCGCTTTCCACAGCGCCTCCTCCCATTCGCCCTGGGCGGTGCTGTCGATCACCACCCCGCCGCCCACGTTCATCACCACACGGCCCCCGGGGAACAGCGACAAGGTTCGGATCGCGACGCTGAAATCTGCCGTCCCGTCCGGGGCCATCCAGCCGATCGCCCCGCAATAGACCCCGCGCGGCGTGGTTTCGACCTCGCGGATGATCTCCATCGCGCGGATTTTCGGCGCGCCGGTCACCGATCCGCAAGGGAACAGCGCCGCCATCAGATCGCCCAGGCCCGGCGTCCCCACAAGATCGCCGGTGATGGTCGAGGTCATCTGGTGCACCGTCGAATACCGTTCCATCGCATAAAGTGCGGGCACCTTCACCGACCCCACGCGCGACAGCCGCGCGATGTCGTTGCGCAGAAGATCCACGATCATAAGGTTTTCGGCCCGGTCCTTTTCGCTGGCCTGAAGCCGGGCTGCGATCTCTGCATCACGCTGCGGATCGGGGTCGCGCGGCGCGGTGCCCTTCATCGGACGGGCGACGATCCGGCCACCCGCCTCGATCCTGAAGAACAGTTCGGGCGACCGCGACACGATCACCGGACCTTTGCCCAGATCGACCAGCGCGCCATGGCCCACCGCCCCGGTCCGCCGCAGGGCACCATACAGGCCCAGGGCCGAGCCGCCCTGCAACCGCGCCTCCATCGGAAAGGTCAGGTTGACCTGATAGCAGTCGCCCGCGCCGATATAGTCCCGCACCCGCGCGATGGCGGCGTCATAGGCATCGCGCGCGATGGCAGGTTCGGGTGCGCCGATCCGTGCGCCTGCAGCCTGCACTGCCGCCTCTGCCAGAACGGCATCGGCAGACCCGGGACCGTCGAAAATGCCCATCAGCAGCAGCGGCCCGTTGCGCCGGGCAGGCATCAAGGCGGCAAGACGGGGTTCCAAGGCATAGCCGGTTTCGTAAGCGACGTATCCCGCCACCCAAAACCCGCGCGACCGCGCCGCGTCCAGCGCCGCAAAGGCACCCGGCAAATCCTCCGGCCGTTCTGCCATGACAACCGAAACGGGGTCCCGGAAGACCGCAGGTCGTCCTTTCGGACCATGCTCACACAGGATCACCGCAGCCCGTTCCTTCCCGTCTTTCCGCCTGTACCCTTGCGCGATGACCGCCGGGCGGCCTGCCTGTTTGCCACGCACCGCAGGCAGTTTGCGACACTTAGCGCGGCCGATCGCCTTGCACATGCGATATCCGGTTGCCAGTCGGCCGCTTTCCGGTTTCCTTGGGCCATGCGACGCGGGAACCCTCCTGTGCGGCAACAAGAACGCCCGAATGGGCAAGCAACGGGGAAGACAGACATGCCGGCAGACGACCACCTTCAACACAACGAGGATGTGAAACTCCTCCACAGCATGGGCTATGCCCAGGAACTGTCCCGCCGGATGGGACCCTTCCAGAGCTTTGCAATCTCGTTCTCGATCATCTGCATCATTTCCGGGGGACTCGGGTCGTTCCCCATCGCGCTGTCCACCGGGGGAACCTTTTCGCTGACCATCGGCTGGCTGATCGGGGGGGTCTATGCGTTGATCGTGGCGGCCTGCCTTGGGCAGATTGCCTCGGCCTATCCGACTGCGGGAAGCCTGTATCACTGGTCCTCGATCCTGGGCGGGCGGTTCTGGGGTTGGGCAACGGCCTATACGAACCTGCTGGGCCTGCTGTTCGTTGTCCCTGCGATCAACGTGTTCCTGTATTTCATCACGAAGGACCTGTTCTTCGGTGCCGTCCTTGGGTGGGATGTCTCGGGCTGGACCATGTGGACACAGATCTGGTCGGTCGTGGCGCTTCTGTTCGCGCAGGCGGCGCTGAACAACTTCGGCATCCGGCTGACAACGATCCTGACCGACTTTGCAGGGTATCTGATCCTCGCGGTCACGGTCGTGCTGATCGTCATGTTCTTGATGGCGGCTCCAAGCGTCGATCTGGGGCGCGCCTTTGTCTTTACCAACAACACCGGTGCCCCGGGGGGCGGGGTCGCGCCGCAGGCCGGTCCGCTGATGGCCATCATCATCGGCCTGCTGTATCCGCTGTTCACGATCACGGGCTTTGACGCGTCGGCCCATACGGCCGAAGAAACGGTCAACGCCCGGCACACGGTGCACAAGGGCATGCTGCATTCGGTCTTCTGGTCGCTGATCTTCGGCTTTGTGATGATCGTTGCCATGATCCTGGCCATACCGGATGTTCCGGCCCAGGCGGCGATGGGCTGGTCATCCTTCAACAACCTGTTCATCGCGGCCATCCTGGGGTCGTTTGTGGGCAAGCTGATGCTGGTCGGCATCATCGTGTCGAACTTCCTGTGTGCGCTGGCGGCGGTCACATCGACCTCGCGGATGATCTATGCCTTTGCCCGGGATGACGGCCTGCCGTTCTCGTCGGCGCTCAAATCCGTCAGCCCGACATTCCGCACGCCCACTGCGGCGATCTGGATGACGGCGATCCTGTGCGCCATCCTGACCGCGCTCACCACGCCGCTTGGTGCCTTTGCGGCACTTTCCACCGGATCAGCGATGTATCTCTACATTTCCTACGCCATGCCGATCCTTGCGGGGGCGCTCAACAAGGATGCCTGGACAGAACGGGGACCGTTCCATCTTGGCGGGCTGTATCTGGTGTTCGCAGTCATCGTGGCCATCGGTACCGCAGTGGTGACCATCGGCGGACATGCCTTCGTCATCTCGATTCCGGGCGATCCGGCTGCCGGGACCAGCTTTGTGCCGGGGCTGTGGTACTACTCCGCCGCCTTCCTGATCTTCCTCGGGGTGCTGTGGTTCGGGGTTGAAAGCCGTCGCTTCAAAGGCCCGCCGACCGGCAATGCCATCGCCCTGCGCAAGGCTGCCATCGCCGCCGCCGAACGCGCGGTCGGCGAAAAGGGCTGAGCCCGCCTGCATCTGCTTCGGGGGCGGCCGGGGAAACCCGGCCGCTTTCCTTTTTCCCGGTGCCCGTTGCGGGGTTGCGCCCAAGACCGGCATGGCTATAACCCCGGACAATTTGCGCAAAGGGGGCCAGCGATGCCGAAGAGAACCGACATCAAGTCGATCATGATCATCGGCGCCGGTCCCATCGTCATCGGTCAGGCCTGCGAGTTCGACTACTCGGGTGCCCAGGCCTGCAAGGCGCTGCGCGAAGAGGGCTACCGGGTGATCCTGGTGAACTCCAACCCCGCCACGATCATGACCGACCCCGGCCTGGCCGATGCCACCTATATCGAGCCGATCACCCCCGAAATCGTCGCCCGCATCATCGAAAAGGAACGCCCTGACGCGCTTCTGCCGACAATGGGCGGGCAGACGGGCCTCAACACCTCGCTGGCGCTGGCCGACATGGGGGTGCTGGAGAGATTCGGCGTCGAGCTGATCGGGGCCAATCGCGCGGCCATCGAAATGGCCGAAGACCGCAAACTGTTCCGCGAGGCGATGGACCGGATCGGGCTGGAAAACCCCAAGGCGACCATCATCGCAGCACCAAAGCTGCCATCGGGACGCTATGACATCTCGGCAGGTGTGGCCGAGGCCATCGCCGCCATCGACCATGTCGGCCTTCCCGCGATCATCCGGCCCGCCTTCACGCTCGGCGGCACCGGCGGCGGCGTGGCCTACAACCGTGATGATTTCGAGGCCATCGTGCGGTCGGGCCTGGATGCCTCGCCCGTGGCGCAGGTGCTGATCGACGAAAGCCTTCTGGGCTGGAAGGAATTCGAGATGGAAGTGGTGCGCGACCGCGCCGACAACGCCATCATCGTCTGCGCCATCGAGAATCTGGACCCGATGGGCATCCACACCGGCGACTCGGTCACCGTGGCCCCGGCGCTGACGCTCACCGACAAGGAATACCAGATCATGCGCAACGGCAGCATCGCCGTGCTGCGCGAGATCGGGGTGGAAACCGGCGGGTCCAACGTGCAATGGGCGATCAACCCGCGCGACGGGCGCATGGTGGTGATCGAGATGAACCCGCGCGTCAGCCGGTCCTCGGCGCTGGCGTCCAAGGCCACCGGCTTTCCCATCGCCAAGATCGCGGCCAAGCTGGCGGTCGGCTATACGCTGGACGAACTGGACAACGACATCACCAAAGTCACGCCGGCGAGTTTCGAACCCTCGATCGATTATGTGGTGACCAAGATCCCGCGCTTTGCCTTCGAGAAGTTTCCCGGAGCGAAGGCGGAACTCACCACCGCGATGAAATCGGTGGGCGAGGCCATGGCGATCGGCCGCACCATCCATGAATCGCTGCAAAAGGCGCTGGCCAGCCTGGAGACCGGCCTGACCGGGTTTGACGAGATCGCCATCCCCGGCGCGCCGGATCATGTCGCGGTCATCAAGGCGTTGTCACCGCAGACACCCGACCGGTTGCGACTGATCGCACAGGCGATGCGCCACGGGCTGAGCGATGACGCGATCCAGGCGGCCACGGCCTATGATCCCTGGTTCATCGCCCGCATCCGCGAAATCGTCGACGCCGAGGCACAGGTCCGCGCAAGCGGTCTGCCGCTGACCGCCGAGGGCATCCGCAAGCTGAAGATGATGGGCTTTACCGACGCCCGGCTGGCCAGACTGACCGGCCGTGACGAAGGTCAGGTCCGCCGCGCCCGGCGCAATCTGGGCGTGACCGCCGTCTTCAAGCGCATCGACACCTGCGCCGCCGAATTCGAGGCGCAGACCCCCTACATGTATTCCACCTATGAATACCCGATGATGGGCGATGTGGAATGCGAGGCGCGCCCGACGGCCGCGAAAAAGGTGGTGATCCTTGGCGGCGGTCCGAACCGGATCGGCCAGGGGATCGAGTTCGACTACTGCTGCGTCCATGCCTGCTATGCGCTGACCGATGCGGGCTACGAGACGATCATGATCAATTGCAACCCGGAAACGGTCAGCACCGACTACGACACCTCGGACCGGCTGTACTTCGAGCCGCTGACGCTGGAGCATGTGCTGGAGATTCTGCGGGTGGAGCAGGAGAACGGCACCCTGCACGGCGTGATCGTACAGTTCGGCGGGCAGACGCCGCTGAAGCTGGCACAGGCGCTGGCGGCCGAGGGAATCCCGATCCTGGGCACCACGCCCGATGCCATCGACCTTGCCGAAGACCGTGAGCGGTTCCAGCAGCTCTTGCACAAACTCAACCTCCGGCAGCCCGAAAACGGCATGGCCCGGTCCCGGGATGAGGCTTTTGCGATATCGGCCCGCATCGGCTATCCGCTGGTGATCCGCCCGTCCTATGTGCTGGGCGGCCGCGCGATGGAAATCGTGCGCGACGATGCCCAGCTTGAACGCTATATCCGCGAGGCGGTCCAGGTCTCGGGAACCAGCCCGGTGCTGCTGGACAGTTACCTTTCGGGCGCGATCGAGGTCGATGTCGATGCGCTCTGCGACGGAACGGCGGTGCATGTGGCGGGCATCATGCAGCATATCGAAGAGGCGGGCGTGCATTCGGGCGACAGCGCCTGCTGCCTGCCGCCCTATTCGCTGTCGGACGCCACGGTGGCCGCCCTGAAGGTGCAGACCGAGGCCATGGCCCGCGCGCTGCATGTGGTGGGCCTGATGAACGTGCAGTTCGCGATCAAGGACGACGACATCTATGTGCTGGAGGTGAACCCCCGCGCCAGCCGGACCGTGCCCTTCGTCGCCAAGGCCACCGACAGCGCCATTGCCTCCATCGCCGCCCGGCTGATGGCCGGCGAGCCCCTGTCGAATTTCCCGATGCGCCCGCCCTACCCCGCCGGTGTCGGCCCCGACGACCCGCTGCCGCTGGCCGATCCGCTGACGCTGGCCGACCCGAAGACGCCATGGTTCTCGGTGAAGGAGGCAGTGCTGCCCTTTGCCCGCTTTCCCGGCGTCGATACGCTGCTGGGGCCGGAAATGCGCTCCACCGGCGAGGTGATGGGCTGGGACCGCACCTTCCCGCTGGCGTTCCTCAAGGCGCAGATGGGGGCCGGCACGCATCTGCCGACGGGCGGACGGGTCTTTGTGTCGGTCAAGGATGCCGACAAGACCAACGCCCTGTCATCGGCGGCGCGCGATCTGGTTGCCATGGGGTTCGAACTTGTGGCGACGCGCGGCACTGCCGCCTGGCTGGCCGCACAGGGCGCCCCCGCGACTTTGGTCAACAAGGTCTACGAAGGCCGTCCGAACATCGTGGACCGGCTGAAGAACGACGAGATCGCCCTGGTGATGAACACCACCGAAGGCACCCAGGCGATCAGCGACAGCCGCGACATCCGCGCCGTGGCGCTGTATGACAAGATTCCCTATTATACCACCGCTGCGGGCGCGATATCTGCCGTGGCGGCGATGAAGGCCCGGCTTGAGGGCGAAATCGGGGTGCGGACCTTGCAGGGATGACCTGCCCCCCGATCAGGCGCGCTTGACGATCCGCAGAAGGACCAGCAGCACAACGGCCCCAAGGGTCGAATGCAGCACGGTTGAAAGGACTCCGCCCCCGGCGGTGAAGCCCAGCTTCGGCAGGATCAGCGCGGCGATGAAGGCCCCCACGACGCCCACGACCATGTTGCCGAGCAGGCCGAAGCCATAGCCCGACACGATCCGCCCCGCGAGCCAGCCGGCGATCAGGCCGATGACAAGCATTGCCAGAAGACTGCTGAATGCCATTTGACTTGCCCCTTTGTTCCGTTTCCGCTGCCATGCTAGGCATCCTCGGCCATTGCGGCAATGGAGCAGGGTTTCGGCAATGGGCCGCACGGCCCACAAAGATGACGTAAACCATTTCTCAAGCGAATCGGACTAGTTCTGCAGGGGTCCGAAGGGCCCTTCGGGCACACCCCACTACCCTTCCAAACCCAACCACCCCAAAAGTCCCCGCCGATTCAGCCCGGCGGGGCAAACCCCCCCGGGGGTTCAGCCGCGCAGCACCGCACCCGGGTTCATGATCCCGGCAGGGTCCAGCGCCGCCTTGATTGCCCGCATCGCGCCCAGCTTTGCCGGGTCGCCGTAGCGTTCCAGATCGCCCACCTTCAGCCGTCCGATCCCGTGTTCTGCGCTGACCGATCCGCCCATCGCATCGACCATGTCATGCACCAGCCGCTTGATCGGCTCGCGTGCATTCTCGTGATCGGCCCGGCTGCGGCCGCGCGCGGGGAACACGTTGTAATGCAGGTTGCCGTCGCCCAGATGGCCAAAGCAGTTGATCCGGAAATTGCCCAGGGCCGCCAGTGCGGGTCCTGCGCCCAGGATGAATTCGGGCACCGCGCCAAGGGGCAGCGCGATGTCGTGGCTGGAAATCGCGCCGATCCGGCGGTTCGCCTCGGGGATGCTTTCGCGGATATGCCAGAAGTCGCGGCGTTGCGCCCCGGATGCGGCGATCAGCCCGTCATGCACCAGACCGGCCTCGGCCGCGTCGGTGAACAGCCCCTCAAGGGCAGATTGTGGCGACAGGCCCTGTGGCAGGCCCAGATCGATCAGCACCGACCAGTCGGGCGGGACCGCAAAGGGTTGGCGGACCTCGGGCATCGTCTCGGCCAGAAACTCGAAACCCGCCCGCCCGATCAGTTCGAAAGCCGAGATCAGACCACCCAGCCGGCCTTCGGCCAGCGCAAGCAGCGACAGGGCGGCTGCGGGGCTTTCCACCACCAGCAGCGCCGTGCCTTCGGCCGCCGGAATCGGCACCAGTTTCAGGCTTGCCGCGGTGATGATGCCAAGGGTCCCCTCTGCCCCGATCAGAAGGTGCCGCAGGTCATAGCCGGTATTGTCCTTGCGCAACCGCTTCAGCCCATGCAGCACCGACCCGTCGGGCAGCACCGCTTCGATCCCCAGACACAGGTCGCGGGCATTGCCGTAGCGCAGCACGTTCACCCCGCCCGCGTTCGACGACAGGTTCCCGCCGATCCGGGCCGAACCTTCTGACGCCAGTGACAGCGGAAACCGCCGCCCCGCGGCAAGTGCCGCGCGCTGCACATCGGCCAGGATCATCCCGGCCTCGACCACCAGCACGTTTTCCTCCGGGTACACCGCGCGCCGAGCCGCCATCCGTTCCAGCGACAGCAACAGCGGTGCCGGGCCTTCGGGCATGATCTGACCGCCGACCAGCCCCGTGCCGCCGCCCCAGGGCACGATGCCGACGCGGGCCTCTGCACAGGCGCGAACGATGCCGGCCACGTCTTCCGTCTGTCGCGGCAGGGCCACGGCCCCGGCCAGCCCGTGCCAACGGCCCCGAGGTTCCGACAGATGGCGCGGCTCGGCCGGGCGCACCGTGTCTGCAGGCAGAAGTGCCGCCAGTCGTGACAGGAAATCGGAATCGGCGGGGTTCAGCATCGGCACCTCTGCCCTCTTGCTTAAAGGGGCCGGGGGCCGATGCAAGGGCCTACCATTCCGGGTTCAGCACCATGATCGTGGGCCGCCCCGGCAGGTCGGACAACGAAAGATCCAGACTGCTGGTTTCGGTGCGCACCACGTCAAAGCTGCCTTCCATCCGGCTCAGGAACGTTTCCAGCGAGGCCCCGGAAAACCAGTGCATCGGGATCACGACCGATGACCGCAGGCGGGTCACGACCTCGGCCATTGCCTCGGTACTCATCGTATAGCCGCCGTCCACCGGCACCATCACCACATCCAGCCGCCCGATCATGGCATATTGCTCGGGGCTGGGAACCTGGTGCAGGTGGCCAAGATGGCCGACGCAAAGGCCCGCCACTTCAAAGATGAAGATCGAATTGTTGTTCGGCCGCACGCCCGCGCCAAACCGGTCACGCTGGTCGGTTGTCACGTTGCGCACCAGCATCTCGCCCAGATCGAGGTTGTAGTCCGCCGGACCGTCGGCATCGGCCCAGCCGGGAAGAACGTGCGGAATTTTCGGGTCGGGCGTTGCGGTCCAGTGGGTAGCGTGGGCGTTGTTCATCGTCACCACATCGGGGATGACGGCATGTCCGCCCAGATTGCCCGTGTAATCCGTGGCGGCGACCAGGCCGCCGGGCGTCTCGATCAGGAAGGTGGCGTGATCGACATAGGTCAGGCGCACATGATCGGGTTCCAGCGGGTCGCCGAACGCAGCCCGGTAGACCTGCACGCCGGGGGTCGTCCCCGCCAGGGCAATGCAATGCGACGGAATGCGGTCCTGCGCCGTGGCAGGCAAAGCGAGCAGCAGCGTCGGAAGCAGAAGCTTGAGCATTGGACACCTCCGAGCCTTGATGTAGGACAGGATTTCCCAAGGTCACCCCCGCTGCAGAGGGCGGTCGCAAAGGTGTCAGCCGACATCCGTCCTGCCGCGCCGGTCGCCGCGCAGGCTGGCGTAGAGCACATGGTTCCGCCAGCGCCCGGCGATCTGCAGATAGCTTTGCGCCACGCCTTCATACTTGAAGCCGCATTTCTCCAAAACCCCGCGCGAGGCGGCGTTTTCCGGCAGGCAGGCAGCCTCGATCCGGCTCAGATCCAGCACCGAAAAGGCATGATGCACGACGCCCAGAATCGCCTCGCGCATGTAACCCTGCCGGGCGTGGGCCGCGCCGACCCAGTACCCCAGGGTTCCGGCCTGCGCCGGGCCACGCCGGATGTTGTCCAGCGTGATCGCCCCCAGAAGCACCCCGTCGCTGCGGCGGATCAGCAAAAGCGGCAGCGCGGTTCCCTGGGTCACCGCGCGGCTGGCCCAATAGACCCGGCTGGTAAAGGCTTTGCGCGACAGGTGATCCTCGGCCCAGACCGGTTCCCAGGGCATCAGGAAGGCGGCGCTGCCTTCGCGCAGGCGTGACCACGCCGTGTAATCCGAATGCTGCGGCAATCTCAGGGTCATGCGTTCGGTCTCGACCCTGACCCGCCGCCCGCCCCTTCCGAACATCAGGCCGACAGTCCTGCGCGGATCGCGTCCAGCCCCGGGGCGACGGCAACGGGGCCATACAACGCCAGCGCCATCCGGGCCGTCTGCATCGCCCCGGCAATGGCGCGGACATCCTCGGTCGAAACCGCGTCGATCCGGGCAACCGCCTCGTCCACATCCGGCACCCGGCCCCAGATCGCCAGCAGACGTGCCAGCCGTTCGGCGCGGGACGACGGGCTTTCCAGCCCCATCAGCAGCCCAGCCTTCAACTGCGCCCGCGCGCGGGCAACTTCGGTCGGCGTCATGTCCTCGGCCGAGCGTTTCAACTCGTCCAGCGTAAGCTGGGTCAACTCGCCGATCTCTTCCTGCGAGGTCCCGGCATACAGCGTGATCTGCCCGGTATCCTCATAGGCACCCGACTGCGCAAAGATCGAATAGCACAGGCCCCGCTCCTCGCGGATTTTCTGGAACAGGCGGCTGGACATGCCGCCGCCGAGCGCGGTCGCATAGACCTGCGCGGCATAGACATCGGGCGCGCGATAGCCCGGTGCCTCGAAGGCCAGCGCGAAATGCACCTGCTCCAGGTCCTTCACCTCGCGCCGCTCGCCGCCCAGAAAGGCGGCCGGCTGGATCACGCCGTTACCGACGCGGGCCAGACCGCCGAAGATTTCAGTCGCCTGCGCCACGATGGCGTCGTGATCGACCCCCCCGGCAGCCGACAGGATCATCTGGTCCGGCCCATAATGTTCAGCCACAAAGCGCGTCAGGTCATCGCGCGTGAACCCCGCCACCCGCTCGGCCGGCCCCAGGATGGTGCGGCCGAAGGACTGGTCGGGGTAGGACACTTCCTGCAGCCAGTCGAAGATGATGTCGTCGGGCGTGTCCAGCGCCTGCCCGATTTCCTGCAGGATGACATGGCGTTCCGTCTCGATC
>JAAFHX010000004.1 GCA_013297695.1 Rhodobacterales bacterium
GCAAAGCCGAAGCGGTCCGCGACCGCGCGTGCGACAGTGCCCTTGCCCGCCGCCGCCGGCCCGTCGATCGCCACCGTGAAGATCACGCCGTCCCCCTTGCACCCCCGGCCCTTGTTCCCTAACGCTGGCCCCCTGTCAAATCGCGAGGTCCCGATGGGAACCGGCCATCCCCCCGACCCATGGGCCGCTCTGGTCGCCGAGTTCATGGTCAGCGACTTCACCCGGACGCTCGCCTTCTGGACCGGCCCGATGGGCTTTGCCACCGCTTTCACGCGCCCGGCCCAGAAGCTGGCCTGCGTCACCCGGCCCGAGGGTGCGCAGGTCATGTTCTACCAACGCGACGGTGACTGGGAAACGGGGCCGATGGAGCCGCCCTTCGGACGCGGCGCAGTAACCCAGATCTTCGTGGCGGATGTGGCAATCGTCCACGCCGCCGTAACCGCCGCAGGCCTTCCCCTCTACGTCCCGCTGCGCGAGAAATGGCGCGACTGGGGCGACCGGCTGGGCGGCCAGCGCGAGTTCCTGCTGCAGGACCCCGACGGCTACCTGATCATGGTGGCCGAGCGGATCGGCACCCGCGCCCTGCCCTGAGACATCTTCCGTTCCGAAATATCCTCGGGGGGTGAGCCCCGGACCCTGTCCGGGGCGAGGGGGGCAGACAGCCCCCCTTCCTCCCGGACGCCTCCCTGCGGGCCGCCTCCGGCCTACACTTGCGACAGGTCCGCCCCCAGCCCCGCCATCAGCGGCGCAAAGACCGGAAAGCTGGTGGCAATGGGCGAGGCGTCATCGACCGAAACCGGGGCCTTCGCCGCCAGACCCAGCACCAGAAAGCTCATCGCGATGCGGTGGTCCAGATGGGTCCTGCAGGTGGCCCCGCCGGGCACGCCGCCTGCGCCCATCCCGTGCACGATCAGCGTGTCCTCATCCTCCTCGACCCGCACGCCGCAGGCCTCGAGCCCCCGCGCCATGGCGTCGATCCGGTCGCTTTCCTTGACGCGCAACTCCCTGACCCCGCGCATCACCGTGCGGCCCGTGGCGCAGGCCGCCACCACAGACAGCACCGGATATTCGTCGATCATCGAGGGCGCGCGTTCCGGCGGCACCTCGATCCCCACCATCTCGCCCGAGAAGCGCACGCGCAGGTCCGCCACCGGCTCGCCCCCCTCTTCGCGCGGGTTCAGGAAGTCGATCTGCCCGCCCATCTCGACCAGCGTCAGGTAAAGCCCGTTGCGCGTCAGGTTCTGGCTGACGCCGGGCACCAGGATGTCGGACCCCTCGACGATCAGCGCGGCACAGACCGGAAAGGCGGCTGAAGAGGGGTCGCGCGGCACGGCCACGCTCTGCGGGCGCAGTTCGGGTCGGCCCGTCAGGGTGATGACATGGCCCTCGGCCGTCTTCTCGACTGACAGCTCGGCCCCGAAGCCGCGCAGCATCCGCTCGGAATGGTCGCGCGTGGGTTCGCGCTCGATCACCACGGTCTGGCCCGGCGCGTTCAGGCCCGCCAGCAGGATCGCCGACTTGACCTGCGCGCTGGCCACCGGCGTCGCATAGCGCACCGGCACCGGATCGGCGGCCCCGACCACCGTCATCGGCAGCCGCCCGCCCGCGCGCCCGTAGGCCTGCGCGCCGAACAGCGCCAGCGGATCGGTCACCCGCCCCATCGGGCGCTTTCGCAGGGACGCATCGCCGGTAAAGGTGGCGGTCATCGCAGTGGTCGCCATGCAGCCCATGATGAGCCGGACGCCGGTGCCCGAGTTGCCGCAGTCGATCACGTCAGCGGGTTCGGAAAACCCGCCCACGCCCACGCCATGCACCGACCAGGCCCCTTCACCGTGGCGCGTCACCTCGGCCCCGAAGGCGCGCATCGCCCGCGCGGTATCCAGCACGTCCTGCCCTTCCAGAAGCCCGGTGATCCGCGTCTCGCCCACGGCCATCGCCCCGAAGATCAGCGCGCGATGGCTGATCGACTTGTCGCCCGGCACCTCGGCGCGCCCCCGCAGCGGGCCGCAGCGGCGGGCGGTCATTGGTTGGACGGTGCCGTGTGCGGACATGGGGGCCTCCTTCTGGGTCGGCGCCTGATAGCGCACCCGCAACCCGGGGTCCACCGCCGGACCAAAAGCCTTCCAAGGCTTTTGGCAAATTTCTTGGCAAGAAATTTGCGGCGCTCAGCCCCGGCGGAAGGTCAGGTACTGCGGGGTCCGCCCCTCGCGCAGAGCCTTCTGCTCGTAGCGGGTGGATATCCAGTCGGGCCAGGGCACCCCGCCCGATGCCTCCAGCACGAAACCCGCCTTCGGCACCTCCTCCAGCGCCTGCCGCACATAGTCGGCGATGTCGGTGGCAATCCGGAACTCTGCCCCCGGAGCCAGTACCCGCGCCAGCGGGCGCAGATGGTCGGGCGTGACGAAGCGGCGGCGGTGGTGGCGGCGTTTCGGCCACGGATCGGGGTAGTTCAGGAAGGCCTTTGCCACCGCCCCCTCGGGCAGCACGTCCATCACATCGCGCGCGTCGCCGGGATAGACCGCCAGGTTGCCCACCCCCGCCGCCCTGATCCTGCCCAGCAGCATCGCCACCCCGTTCACGAAGGGTTCGCAGCCGATGACGCCGACCTGCGGATAGGTCGCGGCCATATGCACCATGTGCTCGCCCCCGCCAAAGCCGATCTCCAGCCAGACCGGCCGGGCATCGCCGAAGATCGTGCCGGGTTCGACCGGCAGACGGTCCGGGTTCTCGGCCAGCGCAAAGCCCGCAGGCCGCAGCGAGTCCAGGTCTTGCGCCAGCCAGGTCTTCTGGCTGGTCCGCAGCGTCTTGCCGAAGCGGCGGCCATAGAAGTTGCGCCAGCCTTCGCGCGTCAGGTCGCTCATCGTTCAGCCCCGCCCGCGATAGGGCGGCACCCCCTGATCGGGCAGCCAGAGGCCTTCGGGCGGCGTGCCGGTCTGCCAGAACACATCGATCGGGATGCCGCCGCGCGGATACCAGTAGGCCCCGATCCGCAGCCAGACCGGGTCCAGCAGCGCAACCAGCCGGGTCGCGATCAGCAGCGTGCAGTCCTCGTGAAACGCACCGTGGTTGCGGAAGCCGTGCAGGAACAGCTTCAGCGACTTCGATTCGACCAGCCAGTCGCCGGGCACATAGTCGAACACGATATGGGCGAAATCCGGCTGCCCCGTCATCGGGCACAGCGAGGTGAATTCGGGTGCCGTGAAGCGCACCAGATAGGGCGAAGGGGCCCGGGGGGCGGGCACCCGCTCCAGCACCGCCGCCTCGGGGCTTGCGGGCAGATCGGCCCGGCTGCCCAGTTGCGTCAGACCTGCTATATCCGTCGGCATCCCCTGCCCCCTTGCAGACCCTGCCCCGGTTCGGCGACGCACCGCATCCCGGCGCGCCACTCCGGTTCCGCCGGACCCGGCAGCGCCGGGCAAGGGGGGTCGATCCCCCCGCGCCCGGCTTGCGCCCTCAGACTGCCGATTTCAGCGCCTCGACCAGGTCGAGCCGTTCCCAACTGAACCCGCCATCCGCCTCGGGCGCGCGGCCGAAGTGGCCATAGGCCGAGGTGCGGGCATAGATCGGACGGTTCAGGCCCAGATGCGTGCGGATGCCGCGCGGGGTCAGGTCCATCACGCTGGCCACGGCGCGCTCGATCACGTCCTCGGGCACGACGCCGGTGCCATGGGTATCGACATAGATCGACAGCGGCTTGGCCACGCCGATGGCATAGCTGAGTTGCAGGGTGCAGCGGTCGGCCAGACCGGACGCCACCACGTTCTTGGCCAGATAGCGCGCGGCATAGGCGGCAGACCGGTCCACCTTGGTCGGGTCCTTGCCGGAAAACGCGCCGCCGCCATGCGGCGCGGCACCGCCATAGGTATCGACGATGATCTTGCGCCCGGTCAGCCCCGCATCGCCGTCGGGCCCCCCGATCACGAAGGTACCGGTCGGGTTGATCCACCATTCGGTCTGGTTGCTGATCCAGTCCGCCGGCAGCACCTCGCGGATATAGGGCTCCACGATGGCGCGGATGTCGGCCGAGGTCTGGTTTTCGAAGGCATGCTGCGTCGACAGCACGATGGAGGTCACCTCGACCGGCTTGCCGCCCTCGTAGCGCAGGCTGATCTGCGATTTCGCATCGGGGCGCAGCGTCGGCTCGGCACCCGATTTGCGCGCCTCGCGCAGGCGGCGCAGGATGGCGTGGGAATACTGGATCGGTGCCGGCATGAATTCCGGCGTCTCACGCGTGGCATAGCCGAACATGATGCCCTGGTCGCCGGCCCCGTCGCGGTCCACACCTTGTGCGATATGGGCCGACTGCTGGTGCAGGAAATTCAGCACATGGCAGGTGTTCCAGTGGAACTGTTCCTGTTCGTACCCGATGTCCTTGATGCAGTCGCGGGCGATCTCGTCGATCGAGCCCATCATGCTGCGCAGCTTTTCGGTATCGGAAAGGCCGACTTCGCCCCCGATAACCACCATGCCGCTGGTCGCGAAGGTCTCGCAGGCGACGCGGGCATTCGGCTCGACCGTCAGAAAGGCATCCAGAACGGCATCCGAGATGCGGTCGCACAGCTTGTCGGGATGGCCCTCGGAAACGGACTCCGAGGTAAAGGTATAGTTCTGACGTGACATGAAAGTGCTCCATTGCATGACATCGTCCCGCCAGGAAGCCGTTGGGACGCCAAGACAGATGGGCTAGCCAACAGTTGCCTTCCGGTCAAGCCCTGTTGCGAAGACGTATCGGCCCAAGCACCGCCGCGAACCCTGCAAGCACCAGCAGCACCGGAAGCTCGCCCCACCGGGCATAGGGCGGCTGCGGCAGCTCCCCCGGCAAGGCCACATCAAGCCAGGCAGCCTGATCAAGCGGGATCAGGGCACGCACCCGGCCCCGGGCGTCGATCACGCCCGAGATGCCGGTATTGGCGACACGCACCAGCGGCAGGCCCTGTTCGATGGCGCGCAGCCGGGCCTGCGCGAAATGCTGGTAGGGGCCGGTGAGGGTGCCGAACCATGCGTCGTTGGTGATGGCAAGCAGCCAGTCCGGACGCGCAGGCAGACCGCGCAGGTCCTGCGGAAAGACCGCCTCATAGCAGATCAGCGGCAGCACCCGGCCCAGACCGGACCCCAGATCGACCAGAGCAGGCCCCGGCCCGGCGGAATAGGCATTGCCGTCGCGCGCGGCAAAGGCGGTCAGGCCGAACCATTCGGACGCCAGATCGCCGAAGGGGATGTATTCGCCAAAGGGAACAAGGTGGTGCTTGTCATGGACTGCACCGACCCTACCGTCGGGGGCAATCACCGCCATGCTGTTGAAGTACCGCAGGCCGTCGGATCGCTGAACGCCCAGAACCACCGTGGCCCCGCCCGCCGCGTCCGCGATGATCGGAGCGAGTTCGGGGCTTTGGTCCAGCAGCCAGGGAACGGCGGTTTCGGGCCAGATCACCAGATCGGGGCGCGGGGCGGCGGCGGTATAGTCAAGCTGGCGGCCGAAGAACATACGGGCGCGGTCGGGGTCCCACTTGTCCTGCTGCGCGGCGTCGGGCTGCACCAGCCGCAGCGTCACCGGGCGGTCGGCCGGGTCCGGTGCGGCAAGGCGCAGGGTACCAAAGGTGGCGGCAGCCCCCAGCAGGGCCAGACCCGCCGCAAGGCCCGCCGCGCCGAGCATCAGGGGAAGGGCAGCGGAAACCGTGCTCAGCAGCGTCAGCCCGACAGGCCCGGCCAGCGCCGCCACCTGTGCCACGGGCGTGTCGATCCACACATGGCCGATCATCGCCCAGGGAAAGCCGGTCAGCACATAGCCACGCGCCAGTTCCGCGGCGGCCAGCGCCACCGCCAGTGCCAGCGGTCGCCAACGCCCCTGCCCCGCCCGCCAGCCTGCCGCCGAAGCCCCGGCCCAGAACAGCCCGAGCCCCCCGGCCATCAGGACGACGGCAAAGGGGGCCATCCAGCCATGCCGGGCAACATCGATCAGGAACGGCTCGACCAGCCAGGACAGCGCCAGCCCGAAATGCCCGAGTGCGGCCAGCAGGCCGAGCCAGGCAGCCTGCCCTGGCCCTGCCGCCCGGGACAGCAGCGCCAGCAGCGCCACAAGGGCGGGCCATGCCAGATACCAGAAGCCAAGCGGTGCCTGGCCCGTCGCCATCACCAGCCCCACACCAAGGGCAGCCCCCGCCTGGCCCCCTCCGGGCCAGCCCGGGCGCATCCGTTTCATGCCGGTTCAGCCTGTGCCTGACGCCGCAGGCGCGGGCAGCGCGGCAGGGGCCGCAGCCGCGCCCGGAAGCCGAAGGCGCAGGCGCTTGATCCGGCGCGGATCGGCATCCACGATCTCGAACATCGCGCCGCTTTCATGCGGGATGATCTCGCCCCGCGCCGGCACCCGCCCCGAGCGCAGAAAGACCAGCCCGCCAAGGGTGTCGATCTCTTCGTCGTCCTCGTCGGTGCGCAGGCGAAGTCCGGTCGCCGCCTCGATCTCTTCCAGCGGGGCACGGGCCTGGGCCAGATAGACACCGGGCTTTTCCATCACCCACAGCGCGCCCTCTGCCTCGTCATGTTCATCCTCGATCTCGCCGATCACGGTCTCGATCAGGTCCTCGATCGTCACCAGACCGTCAACACCGCCATATTCGTCGATCACCAGCGCCATGTGCACCCGGTCCTTCTGCATCTTCTGCAGCAGCACGCCCACCGGCATCGACGGCGGTGCGTACAGGATCGGGCGCAGCATCTTGCGCAGGGAAAACCGCCCCGCCACCGCCCCGAAGCCGTATTGCAGCGCAAGGTCCTTCAGCAGGACCAGCCCCACCGGCTTGTCCAGCGTGCCCTTGTAGACCGGCACGCGCGAAAAGCCGTGCTTGCGGAACACCTCGACCAGATCATCCTTGCCGATGTCGTCGGCCACAGCGACGATTTCCACCTTGGGAATGGCCACGTCATCCACCCGCAGGCGGCGCAGGTTGCCGATGCCCGGAAGCCCCGCAGCGTTGGCGGCGGCCGGCGTCTCGACAGACCGGGCAGACGAGGATGACAGGTCGTTGCCGGGGGTCAGGACACTCAGGATACGACCGAGAAAGCCGCGTTGTCCGCCCTCTGTCGGGTCCTGCGCGCCTTGCGCCGCAGGCGTCCCGTCGTTGCTACTGCCCATTTTTCCTTTCCTGAACATGCTCTGTGCCCGGGCCCCCGAAGGACCACCAACGGCACGCCTCAATATGGGTCGCCTATCCCCAGCTTGGCAAGCACCCGGATTTCCGTGGCCTCCATCTGCGCCGCATCCGCATCGTCCTGATGGTCATAGCCCAGAAGGTGCAGCGTGGCATGAACGATCAGGTGGCTTACATGATCCTCCAGCGTCTTGCCCTGTTCGGCCGCCTCGCGGCCGCAGGTTTCCCAGGCGATGGCGATGTCGCCCAGTTCCTCTGGGTCGTCCGCCGATCCGGCGACCGGCAGCGCCGGTGCCTGCCCCGGCGTTTCCGGGCCGCGGTCTTCCGATGGCCAGGACAGGACATTCGTCGGCTGCCCCTTGTCCCGGAACTGCCCGTTCAGGTCGGCAATGCGCGCATCGTCACAGCCCATCACGCAGATCATGAACCCGGCAGCAGGCAGCCCAAGGTCGGACAGCGTGGCCACCGCCGACGCCTCGGCCCGCGCGGCAAGGCCAAAGCCTTCCCAACGCGGGTCCTCGATCACACAGTCAACCAGCGGCTCCATCGTCGCGCTCATAAGCCTCGATGATCCGGCCCACAAGCGGGTGGCGCACAACATCCTTGCTGGTGAAGTAGTTGAAGCTGACGCCCTTGATGCCGGTGATGATGCGTTCGGCCTCGGCCAGACCCGACGCCGTGCCGCGCGGCAGGTCGACCTGCGTGCGGTCGCCGGTGATGACCATGCGGCTGCCCTCGCCCAGACGGGTCAGGAACATCTTCATCTGCATGGATGTCGCGTTCTGCGCCTCGTCCAGCACGACGAAGGCGTTGGCCAGCGTGCGCCCGCGCATGAAGGCCAGGGGCGCGATCTCGATCTGCTTGTCCTCGATCAGCTTGGCGACCTGCTTTTGCGGCAAAAAGTCGTTCAGCGCATCGTACAGCGGCTGCATGTACGGATCGACCTTGTCCTTCATGTCGCCCGGCAGGAAGCCCAGCCGTTCCCCCGCCTCGACGGCGGGGCGCGACAGGATGATCTTGTCGACATGCCCGCCGATCAGGAAGGTCACACCGACCGCCACCGCCAGATAGGTCTTGCCGGTGCCCGCAGGGCCGATGCCGAAGGTCAGTTCATGATCGAACAGGTTGCGGACATAGGCCTTCTGCGCCTCGGTGCGCGGCTCGACCGACTTGCGGCGGGTGCGCAATTCGTACTTGCTGCCCTGGAACATCTCGATCTGCTCGACCTGCATCGCCGCGCCCTGCATCGGGCGCCCCATCCGAAGCGCGCCGTCGATATCGCCGGCGACGACGGGCTTGCCCTTTTCCAGACGCGCGTACAGCGCCCGCAGAACTGCTGCCGCCTGTTCCCGCGCCCCCTTCTCGCCGATCACCGCAAGGCGGTTGCCCCGCCGCAGGATATGGACCCCGGTCTGATGTTCGATCTGCGCCAGATTGCGGTCGAATTCGCCGCAAAGATCGATCAGCAGGCGGTTGTCGGGAAATTCCAGAAGCGTTTCGACGACGTCTTCCGAACGGGGCGGGGGGGTCAGCGCGCTGATGCCCAAGGACGACTCCTTATGCCTTCGTGAACAACGGTCCGTTCCCAAAGTCTGCGCGCGCCGCGCCCGCATGGCAAGACAATTGGCAGCCACGGACGTGAAGCTTTTGTGGCGGCCGCGAAATCTGCCGCCGTTTCGCGCAGGTCCCCCAAGATGCGGTGGCGGTCAGGCGTTCATCCGGTCTGCGGCCAGCGAATTCGTCTCGGTCCCGGTAATGCGAACGCGCACCAGATCGCCCGGCTTCCCGGTGGGATCGAAAACATGAACGGCCTGCAGATGGTCGGATTTGCCCACCATCTGACCCGGCAGGCGGCCCGGCTTTTCGTACAGCACGCCAACCTCACGGCCCAGCATCGCAGCCTGCGCCGCCCGCTGTTGTGCCGCAAGCAGCGCCTGCAGCGCCTGCAGCCGCGCGTCTGCCACGGCAGGATCGACCCCCGGCTTTTCCGCCGCCGGTGTTCCGGGGCGTGCGGAGTATCTGAAACTGTAGGCCTGTCCGAAGCCCACAGCCCGGATCAGGTCCAGCGTCGCCTGAAAATCCGCCTCGGTCTCGCCCGGAAAGCCCACGATGAAATCGGAACTCAGCAGGATGTCGGGCCGCGCGGCCCGGACCCGCGCGATCAGGTCAAGATACTGCGCCGCCGTATGCTTGCGGTTCATCGCCTTCAGGATGCGGTCCGACCCCGACTGCACCGGCAGGTGCAGATAGGGCATCAGCTTGGGCTCGTCGCCATGCGCGGCGATCAGGTCGTCTTCCATGTCGTTGGGGTGCGAGGTGGTATAGCGGATGCGCTCCAGCCCGTCGATGCGCGCCAGCCCCCGGATCAACCCGGCCAGCCCCATCCCGTCCGCCGACCAGGCATTCACGTTCTGCCCCAGAAGCGTGATCTCGCGCACGCCGCGCGCCACCAGCCCCCGTGCCTCGTCCAGCAGGCGCGCGGAAGGTCGGCTGACTTCCGCCCCCCGCGTGTAGGGCACCACGCAAAAGGCGCAGAACTTGTCGCAGCCTTCCTGCACCGTCAGAAACGCGGTCGGCCCAAGCTGCGCCTTGCGCGCGGGCAGATGGTCGAACTTGTCCTCGGGCGGAAATTCGGTGTCGATGGCGCGTTCGCCCCCTGCCACCCGCGCCAGCATCGCGGGCAGGCGGTGATAGCTTTGCGGCCCCACCACCAGATCGACGACCTTCGACCGGCGCAGGATCTCTTCGCCCTCGGCCTGGGCGACGCAGCCGGTGACGCCGATCTTCATGCCGGGTTTCGCGGCCTTCATCGGGCGCAGGCGGCCAAGGTCGGAATAGACCTTCTCTGCCGCCTTCTCGCGAATGTGGCAGGTGTTCAGCAGGACAAGGTCGGCCTCTTCGGGGCGGTCGGTCTGCGCATAGCCTTCGGCCCCCATGGCCTCGGCCATGCGTTCGCTGTCATAGACGTTCATCTGGCAGCCGTAGGTCTTGATGAACAGCTTTTTCGGTTCCGACATGGCACCCGTTTCCCCGACCCGGAAGGCCGGGTTCTACATCATCCGGCCCGGCCTGCGCAACCGCCCCGCCCGGCGTGCAGACCCCGTTAACCGATTCTGTGGCAGACCCCTGCCACGGCAAGGCGGGGGCGGGGATGCGTCATGGCGGGCTGGAGGCGTTTCTGCGGCGCGGGCGCGCGACCCTGTCGCGCGGGCCGCTGGCGGTGATCCTGGCCGAAGACGGGGTCGAGGTCGCCTCGACCCTGCGGCACCACCTGTCGGCGGGATTTCGCACGGTTCTGCTGCTCGCCCACCCGGACATGCCCCTGCCGCCCGAGGCAGAGGCAGAGGTCCACCGCATCGACCACGATGTCTTTGCCGAGGGCGCGCTGGTCGGTGCCGTCAACCGCCTGATCCGCGCCGCACCGGGTCAGTGGATCTATGCGGGCTACAATGCCGAATACCTGTTCCATCCCTTTGCGGAAACGCGGTCGGTGACCGAGATGCTGGCCTTTCATGCCGAGGAACGGCGCGAGGCGATGGCTGCCGCCGTGATCGACCTTTACGCCGCCGATCTTGACTGCACACCCTCTGCCGTCTGTCGCGAAACAGCCATGTTCGACCGCCTTGGCTACCATGCGCTGGACCGCCCCGACCCTGCCCGGCCGGGGCAGGTTCTGGACCGCCAGCGCGACCTGTACGGCGGCCTGCGCTGGCGGTTCGAGGAACACATCCCCGCCGACCGCCGCCGGATCGACCGGATCGCGCTGTTCCGTGCCCGCCCGGGGCTGGAGATGAGGCCGGACTTCACCTTCAACGTTCCGGAATACAACACCCGTGCCTGCCCCTGGCACCGCAACCTGACCGCCGCCGTCTGCTCGTTCCGCACGGCCAAGGCGCTGAGGGTGAACCCTGCCAGCAGCTTCGCGATTTCCGGATTTCGCTGGCCGGGTTCGGCCCCGTTCCACTGGCGCGCGCAGCAGTTGATGGACCTTGGGCTGATGGAGTCGGGGCAGTGGTTCTGATCGCACGATTAAAAAACCGTGAGAAGCGACTCGTTTCCCCGTTCGAATTGATCCATGAACGAACGCGTTATGGTGGGTGAAAAATCAAATTCTGTTGACCATGGCTGTAGGCCAAGATACTGTACACTATGAGGGTTTGTGTTGGGATGTAAATCCGCGCGTTGTTTCAGGCAGGCCAGTGGCGATCAACTCCACCTTAGCTCGAGGAAAAATAAAAATGTACAATTTCGACGCTCGCCAAAAGCTGCTTTTGTCTCAATCCGACACTATGGGTCTTGGGCTGGAAATTGGCCCCAGCTATTCCCCCGTGGCCCCCAAAAAAAGTGGGCTGAACGTGAAGATTGCAGATTACATCGGTCGTCAAGCCTTGCGGGAGAAGTACGCTGCCGCTGAAGGGGTTGATATTGATCGTATAGAAGAAGTTGACTACGTTCTTGGCCCGCGCACTATTGGAGAGGTGATTGAAGAGAGAGCCTGCTTCGATTTCATAATTGCATCGCATGTCATTGAACACATGCCAGATCTTCTTGGATTCCTGCAGGATTGTCAGGCTCTCCTCAAACCTGGCGGTGTGTTGTCTCTTGCTGTTCCGGACAAGCGTGCCTGCTTCGATTTTCTTTCGCCTGTGACCACAACCGGAGAGGTGCTTCAAGCTAACTTCCGGAAGGATCGCATGCCGACCCGACGCGCAGTCTTTGACCATGAAGCAAATCGCATCACACTCGATGGCAAGATTGCTTGGGAGTATGGGTCGGGCGGGCGGGTCGATTTGGCAGGCGACATCAAGCACGCAAAGCATATGTTCGATATCAGTCAAGAAGAATACATAGATGTGCACGTCTGGCGTTTCGTTCCTTCAAGTTTTCGCCTTATCCTTTCTGATCTTCGGGAACTGGGGATGTTAAACCTCCACGAGAAGGCATTTCTGACCACATCCAATTTTGAGTTCTATGTGTTTCTATCATCGACCGCCCAGAGTCCGCGCACTGATCGCAAACAATTGCTACTTCAATCCTTGGCCGAACAGCAACAACAACAAATCAAAGCGACCGATGGACGTATCGAAGCAATTCACGAGAAACGCTAGACAGCTTTCCCGACCTAAACCTGCCAATTGTAGGTGAGTACCTCATGAACTTCTTTTGAACCTTTCTGTTCAGGGAAGGAATAACCACATTTAGGTCTGCCCATGCTTGGTCCAGTCTCGCTTTGTCCTCCGCCCGGGAAGCGGAAATGAAGTCACTGTACGCATGTCTGAAAAATCTTGGGCCTATTACGTCTCGCGTCCAGAACTGTTCCAATCGATGATCGTCAGGAAAAGCTTCGATCAATTTTCGGAAATAGATCATTCGAGACTTCGCCATTCGTGGACTGAAGGACGTAGAATTGGAATAAATTCGCCACTTGGTAACTGACTCGTTCACATAAGAGAGATCGTAACCTTTGTAAAACATTCTCAAGAAAAGATCGTCATCTTCGTATCCGGAAAGTCGCTCATCAAACCATCCGACGTCGATTACAGCCTGCTTTGAAACCAATGAGGCCCCGGGAAGAATGAACATGTCTTTTCCAAGGCAATCATGAAGTGATTTCTTAGGATGTGGCGGTACGATATCCAAGACACCGTGAATTATCATTCGACCATCGCGGTCAATCTGATCGAGGTTGCCATATACAACTCCGACTGGTCGCTTCTCGCTTGTCCGGCGCGAATTCTGAATTCTTACAAGCCGACGCTTCAATACTGAGATATGATCTCTGAGCCATACATCGTCCTGGTCGAGTAGCGCTATATGACTGCAGTCGGTGTGCCGAATAGCCATATTCCGTGCAGACGATTGTCCCCCATTTTCCTTCCTTAGTACCGTAACAGGGAAGGACTTTGCAATCCTCTCAACTATGGCAAGCCCCCGACCGTCGTCATTGGACCCATCGTCGACCACAATAACTTCGTCCGGCTTCTCTGACTGATCAAAGACACTGAGCAAACATTCCTCAATGAACTTCTCACCATTATACAGAGGCACAACCGCTGCTACGCTGCAAGTTTGCAATCGTGATCTCCTGAACTTCTACAAGATGGCGTGCGTTACCATAAGGTTAGCGAGTCGGCAAGCCACAACCGACATAACGTCTATGTAGGATTTCTTGCCGATTCGTCGCGGCCCTGACACCGGGCAATCCGTTTTTGGAATTTGCAGCCAGTTTAATCCGCCGCTTCCAGCATCGGATAGTCGGTATAGCCCTCGGCCCCGCCGCCGTAGAAGGTCGCGCGGTCGGCCTTGTTCAGGGGTGCATTCCGACGCAGGCGTTCCACCAGATCGGGGTTCGCGATGAAGGGCACGCCGAACGCCACGGCATCCGCCCGACCGCTTGCAACAGCCTCCATCGCCATGGTCCGGTCATAGCCGTTGTTGGCGATGTACACGCCCCGGAACCGTGCCCGCAGCGCCGCGATGTCCTGCCCGGCAGGCAGATCGCGCGACCCGCCGGTCTGACCCTCGACCATGTGCAGGTAGGCCAGCCCCGCGGCATCGACGATATCCACAGCCGCCCCGAAGGTGGTCATCGGGTCGCTGTCCGACACGCCGTTCGCATTCGAGAACGGGCTGAGCCGGATACCCACATGATCGGCGTCCCATGCGCCCACGACCGCCGCCACAACCTCGGCCAGCAGGCGCGTGCGGTTCGCGACCGATCCGCCATAGCCGTCGGTCCGGTGGTTCGACCCGGTGGCCAGGAACTGGTGGATCAGATAGCCGTTGGCCGCGTGGATTTCGACGCCATCAAATCCGGCGGCGCGGGCGTTCGCGGTGGCATGGGCATAGTCGGCCACAATGCGTGGCAGTTCGGCGGTTTCCAGCGCGCGCGGCACAGAAGTGTCCACGAATCCCGTGCCGTCAAAAGTCTTGGTCCCGGCACCAATCGCCGAGGGGGCGACCGGGGCCTTGCCGCCCTGTTGCAGGCTGGTGTGCGACACCCGGCCCACATGCCACAGTTGCAGCACGATCCGACCGCCCGCCCCATGCACGGCATCGGTCACGGCCCGCCATCCCGCCACCTGCGCTGCCGAATAGATGCCCGGCGTCCAGGCATAGCCCTTGCCTTCGGGGGTGATCTGCGTCGCTTCGGTGATGATGAGCCCGGCCGTCGCGCGCTGGCGATAGTACTCGACATGCAGCGCCGTGGGCGTGTCATCCTCGGGGCGGGCGCGGTTTCGGGTCAGCGGGGCCATCACGACCCGGTTGGCCATGTCGATCTTGCCTGCGTGCAGCGGGCTGAAAAGCGTTCTATCGGTCATGGTGATTCATCCTGTGGTTTGCGACAGTGGCCTGATCACCGGAACGGCGGTCGGCTGTCTTCCTGTGTCTGCAAACATTATCTGGACCTGCTGCCTGCGGATGCAACCTGCATCGGCGCAGGTCCGCCCTGCGCAGACGTCAAAGGTCCCGTGCCGTCAGATGCGGCGCAGACGGATCACCACATCGACGCGGCTGACCTCGGTTCCCTCGGGGGCCAGGGGCAGGTTGGCGATCAGCAACTGGTCCACCGGCGCATCGGTCAACTCGCCCCGGTCTTCCCAGTAGAAATGCGGATGATCGTCCATCCGGGTGTCGAAATAGCTGCGGTGGCCGTCAACCACCACTTCCTGCATCAGACCGGCCTCGCAGAAGGCGCGCAGGGTGTTGTACACGGTGGCAAGGCTCACCCGCTCGCCGCTGTCCAGACAGGCCGCATACAGCCCCTCGGCAGTGACGTGGCGGTTCTCGCCGTCGCCGACCAGCAGTTCAGCCAGCGCCACGCGCTGCCGCGTGGGCCGCAGCCCGCCCCGCGCCAGCCATGCAGCACCGCGTTCTGCCGAAATCTGCGCCATCTTTCCCCTCGACCACCCTTTTGTCACCCTCCATATACGCGCCGTTGTCGCAGATTTTCAATGGGAATCCCGCCGCAACGCACCCGCCGTCGGGTCACGATCCGGGCACCCGGCCTTGCAACTGCGCCACCCCGGATGCTACAGCACAGGTGCAACATGCCGTAACAGACCGTGACCGAATACAGGAGCCGAAGCCCATGGGGGTATACCCTACGCGTTTCGACAAGGACGACCTGCTGAAATGCGCGCGCGGCGCGTTGTTCGGGCCGGGCAACGCGCAGTTGCCGGAGCCGCCGATGCTGATGATGGACCGCATCACCGATATCAGCGAAGACGGCGGCGAACATGGCAAGGGCCATGTGGTGGCCGAATTCGACATCACGCCCGACCTTTGGTTCTTTGCCTGCCACTTTCCCGGCAACCCGATCATGCCGGGCTGCCTGGGCCTTGACGGGCTGTGGCAACTGACCGGGTTCAACCTGGGCTGGCGCGGCTGGCAGGGGCGCGGCTATGCGCTTGGCGTGGGCGAGGTCAAGCTGACCGGCATGGTCCGCCCTGACCGCAGGCTGCTGACCTACCACGTCGATTTCACCAAGGCCCTGCAGACCCGCCGCCTGACCATGGGCGTCGCCGACGGCCGGGTCGAGGCGGATGGCGAGGTGATCTACCTTGTCAAGGACATGAAGGTCGCGCTGTCGGCAAGCTGACCGCACTGCGAAGGAGGACTGCCCATGCGTCGCGTCGTCATCACCGGGATCGGCATCGTTTCGCCCATCGGCAACACGGCCGCCGAGGTCGAGGCGTCGCTCCGTGCCGGGAAATCCGGCATCATCTTTGCCGAAGACTATGCCGAACACGGCTTTCGCAGCCGGGTGAAGGGCCAGCCGAACATCGTGCTGGAAGACAACATCGACAAGCGCGACCTGCGCTTCATGGGTGACGGGGCCGCCTATGCCTTCATCGCGATGCGCGACGCCATCGCCGACGCAGGCCTTGCGCCGGGCGAGGTGTCGAACGAACGCACCGGCCTTGTCGTCGGCTCGGGCGGGCCATCGACCAAATCCTTTTACCGCGCGCACAACATCGTGCGCGAAAGCGGCAGCCCCAAGAAGATCGGCCCGTTCGGCGTGACCAAGGGCATGTCCTCCACCACATCTGCCTGCCTGGCCACGCCGTTCAGGATCAAGGGCGTGAACTATTCCATCACCTCCGCCTGCTCCACCTCGGCGCATTGCATCGGGAACGGCACCGAACTGATCCAGATGGGCAAGCAGGACATCGTCTTTGCCGGCGGCGGCGAGGAACTGGACTGGACGCTGTCCTGCCTGTTCGACGCAATGGGCGCGATGAGCAGCAAGTACAATGACGCCCCGACGACGGCATCGCGCCCCTATGACGCCACGCGCGACGGGTTCGTGATCGCGGGCGGCGGCGGGATCGTGGTGCTGGAAGAGATGGGCCATGCGCTTGCGCGCGGCGCGAAGATCTACGCCGAGGTCACGGGCTACGGCGCCACGTCGGATGGCAGCGACATGGTCGCCCCTTCGGGCGAGGGGGGCGAGCGGGCGATGAAACAGGCGCTGTCCACCCTGCCTGCGGGCCGCAGCATCGATTACATCAACAGCCACGGCACCTCGACCGTGGTCGGCGACGTGACCGAGATCGAGGCGATCCGCCGCGTCTTCGGCAACCGTACCACCCCGCCGATCTCGTCCACCAAGTCGCTTACGGGACATTCGCAGGGGGCAACCGGCGTGCACGAGGCGATCTATTCGCTCCTCATGCTGGACCGCGGCTTCATCGCCGCCTCGGCCAATGTGACCGATCTCGACCCGGCCCTGCTGCCGGGCGAAATCCTTACCACGATGCGTGACAACGTGGTGCTCGATTCCGTCCTGTCGAACAGCTTCGGCTTCGGGGGCACCAACGCCACGCTGATCATGAGCAAGTATCAAGGCTGAAGACAGCCGTCGAAGGGACAGGGAATGGCCGAACTCCTGAAAGGCAAGCGCGGCCTTGTGATGGGCGTCGCGAACGAACGGTCCATCGCCTGGGGCATCGCGCGCGCCATGGCCGCAGAGGGGGCCGAACTGGCCTTCTCGTATCAGGGCGAGGCGTTTGGAAAGCGGGTGGAGCCGCTGGCGGCTTCGGTCGGTTCGGATTTCCTGGTCGATGTCGACGTGATGAACGACGCCTCTCTGGATGCCTGCTTTGGCGCATTGGCCGACAGGTGGGCAACGCTGGATTTCCTGGTCCATGCCATTGCGTTTTCGGACAAGACCGAACTGACGGGGCGCTTCATCAACACCTCGCGCGAGAATTTCCGGAATTCGCTCAGCATCAGTTGCTTCAGCTTCATCGACGTGTCGCGCCGCGCGGCGGCGTTGATGCCCGATGGCGGCACACTGCTGACGCTGACCTTCCAGGGGTCGAACCGGGTGACGCCGAACTACAACGTGATGGGCGTGGCCAAGGCCGCGCTGGAAAGCGCCGTGCGCTATCTTGCGAACGACCTCGGGCCGCAGAAGATTCGTGTGAACGCGATCAGCCCGGGGCCGATGAAGACGCTGGCCGGGGCCGCCATCGGCGGGGCGCGGGCCACGTTCCGCCAGACCGAGGCGAACGCGCCCTTGCGGTCGAACGCCACGCTGGAGGCGGTCGGCGGGACGGCGGTCTATCTCGCGTCGGACTACGGCGCCTGCACCACCGGCGAAATCATTCGCGTGGACGGCGGTTATCACGTCCTGGGGATGCCGCAGCCCGAGAACATGTGACCGCCCGTCCCGTGGCACGACCCGCCCGTAGGGTGCGTGCTTGCACGCACCGCTCATCCCAATCCGCGTAGGGTGCAGGCTTGCACGCACCGTCGCCCGGGCGTCGGCGGGCGGTGCGTGCAAGCACGCACCCTACGCGCCGCTTAGCCTGCTGCGGGCGGGGTCATGATGCCCACGGTGGCACCGGTCGGGTCGATGACGATGGCAATGCGGCCCACGCCGGGCACGTCCCAGGGCGCGCGGATCACCTGTCCGCCTGCGGCGGTCGTCGCTTGCACGGCGGCATCGACATCGTCCACCGCCAGATAGGTGAACCAGTGCGGCGGCGTGTCGTCCATGCCGGGCATGCCGGAGATGTCCATGATGCCCGCCGTCATCTCGCCGTTGCGGCTTGCGACGTGGTAGACGCCGCCCTCCACCGGCATTTCGCCAAAGGTCCAGCCGGTCAGCGCGGCGTAGTAGCCGCGTGCCCCGACCGGATCGCGAGTCCAGAGTTCCGACCACCAGACCTTGCCATGATGCCCGCTCATCGCGCTGCCCTCCCCCCAAAGATTCAGACGCAGGGGTCAAGCTTACCACGCCCGAACCGGAAGAACCGGCCGGTCATGAAATGTGAAGTCGCAAGGGCTGGAGCGGGCGGCGGGAATCGAACCCGCGTCTTTAGCTTGGAAGGCTAAGGTCTTACCATTACACAACGCCCGCGCGCCCTCTGGTATAACCCCGGCACGGACGCGCCGCAAGCAGGTCGGCCAGTCCGGCCGCGACGGGAGCGGGCGGCGGGAATCGAACCCGCGTCTTCAGTGTGGAAAACTGAGGTCTTACCATTATACAACGCCCGCGACGGTTCGGGTCTATCGTCCCGACGGCCCGTTCGAAAGCCGGTCAGGCAACCGGCGGAGCGATCAGGTCGGCCCCTTCGGCGCGGTTCGAGTTCACCTTCGGGTCGACCCGGTGCATCGCGAAATGCCCCTGCGGCTGCGGCTGCATCAGCACCGCCGCGCCGGTGCCTGCCTCGCCCAGCCACAGCGGCCAGTCCTGCGGGGCCACCGTCACCGGCTCGCGGTGATGCAGCCGCGCCATGTCCGGGCCGGCCTCGGTCGAGACGATGGCGCAGGTGGCCAGCGCCTGACCCTCCCTCTCCCACATCTGCCAGACCCCGGCGAAGGCCATCGGCGCGCCATCGGCCCGGGTGATGTACCAGGGCAGCCGCGCCTTGCCCGCGCCTTCCGTCCATTCGTAGAAGCCAGAGGCCGGGATCAGGCAGCGCCGTTCGCGCACCGCAGCCTTGAAGGCGGGCTTCGTGGCGATGGTGTCGGACCGGGCGTTGATGATCAGCGGCCCGTCGGTCGGGGTCTTGTACCAGGCGGGCAGGAAGCCCCACCGCATCGCCCGCAGCCGCCGCTGCCCGGCCTCTGCCGTCACCACCGCCACCGCCTGCGTCGGGCAGACGTTGTAGCGCGGCACCGGCGGCAGGTCGTTGCCGGGCAGGGCATCGAACAGCGCCGCCAGCGCCTCGTTCGGGTGGGTGATGGTGAAACGCCCGCACATGCGGTCAGACTACCCGGGCGGCACCCCCCTGCCAACCGCCCGCGCGCGGCGCGGTCAGTTCGCCCCGGCCCTCGTGATCCGCCCTTCGACGCCGACCGTCACCTTGCCGGTTCTGGCCACATAGTCCATCACGTCGCTGGCCATCAGGTTGCCGTTGCCCTTGTTCACCAGCACCTTGCCGCCGCCAAGCGCGGCATAGCCGTCGCCGCCGCCCAGCATGAAGTCGTTGGTCGCCAGTCGATAGACCGTGTCGGGCTGCAACTCGGCCTCGCCGACCTTCACCGACACAACGCGCGACCCTGCGGGCGCGGTCGGATCGAACACCACCGTAAGACCGGAAACCTGCGGGAACCGCCCCGCCCCCTTCTCGACCTGGCTGAACCCGTTCTCCAGCGCCGCCAGAACCTGCGACCCCGGCAGTTCGGTCACCACGGTCACGTTGCCGAAGGGCAGTTCGGTCAGGATGTCGCGCCGGGTCAGCACGGTGCCCGGGTCATAGGTCCGGTCGGCCCGGATGCCGCCGCCGTTGGTGATCGCGATGGTGGCCCCGGTCGCGTCGCGCATCGCATCGGCGATCAGGTTGCCCATCGCCGATTCCCCGCCCCGCACCACGTTGCGCCGCGAATCGAGCGCGACCTCGGTCGTGCCCACCGGCACATTCAGCTCGGCATCCAGCTTGGCGCTGAAGGCATCGACCATGGCCTGCGATTCGGGGTCGGGGGTCACGGCGGCCGTGTCGATGAAGCGGAACATCGGGGTCCACTTCACGGTCCGCTTGCCGTCCTTGTCGGCCCCGATCTCGACCGTCAGGTCCAGCGGCGAGAGGAACCGCCCGTCGATCGAGGTTTCCACATAGGCGGTGATCCCGTCATAGGCGGTGGCATAGGTGTGATCGTCGCCCGACAGGATCACGTCAAAGGCATGGCTGGCCTGCAACTGCCGGTCATTGCCCATGTCGGTCTGCACCACGCCCACCACCAGATCGGCCCCGTCCGCCCGCGCGGCCTTCGCGGCGGCGATGCCGGTGTCCACCGTGGGCAGGAACTTCAGGTCGCCGGAAGAAGAGACCTGCGGAGTGGTATCCTGCGCCACCGGGATCAGCGCGATCTTCAGCCCCGCCACCTCTTTCACCGTCACCCCGCCCAGGCCCGGCACGGGCGACCCGTCGCCTTGCGTGATGTTGATCGCGGCCCAAGGGTATTTCGAGGCCGCCATCTTCTCCAGGAAATTCTCGGGGCCGAAGTCGAACTCGTGGTTGCCCGGCACGGCCAGATCGAAGGGTTCCAGGTTCGTCAGGTCGATGGTGTTCTGCCCCTTGTCGAAGCCCGACAGGATCGAGGGCGACAGCATGTCTCCGTCCATCAGGTAAAGCGTGTTGGGGTTCGCGGCGCGTTCGGCCCTGGCCACGGCGTTCAGCCGGGCGAAGCCGCCCCGGTCGCCGTCGCCGTCAAATTCGTAGATGTCGCCCACGCCCAGAAGCGTGATCTTCACCGTTTCGGCTGCAGCCGGGCCTGAAAGTGCGACGAGCGCGACAAGCACGGCGGCAAGCAGGGGGGGCCTGGGCATGGTCAGTCTCCTCAGCAATCAGGGTCGGTATTCGTTGGCCTGAAGCCTATCCTGACCCTGTGACAAAGACCTGACGTGCAGCGGCCATTGACCGAAGCGCATGGCATGGTGCATCACGCGGCGATGATGATCTACAAGATCTTTCGCCGCCCTGAATGGGATGCCTTTCGCGCCGCCGGGGAAACCGCAGGTGCGCCGGTCGATCTGGCCGACGGCTTCATCCATTTCTCGACCGCCGCCCAGGTGGCCGAGACCGCTGCCCGCCATTTCGCGACCGAAAGTGACCTTGTGCTGGTGGCGCTGGACGAGGCCCAGCTTGGCCCGGCACTGAAGTGGGAGCCGTCGCGCGGCGGGGCGCTGTTTCCCCACCTTTACCGGTCTCTGCGGCTTGACGATGTGGTCTGGGACAAGTCGCTGCCGCTTGGCGCGACAGGGCACATCTTTCCCGAGGGGCTCTGGTGAACCTGGTCGAAAGGGCGGGCCTTGCGCTGTTGCATCGGATCGATCCCGAGACCGCGCATGGCCTGTCGCTGACGGCGCTGCGGGCGGGGATGGTGCCCCTGGCAGGGCCGGTGACGGGCCCCCGGCTGGCGACGACGCTGGCGGGGATGGCGCTGGCCAATCCGGTCGGGCTGGCAGCGGGGTATGACAAGAACGCGGTGGCGCTGGCCCCGTTGTCGCGCGCGGGCTTCGGCTTTCTGGAAGTCGGGGCCGCGACCCCGCGCCCGCAGCCCGGCAACCCGCGCCCGCGCCTGTTCCGGCTGACCGCCGACCGGGCGGCGATCAACCGCTTCGGCTTCAACAACGACGGGGCGCAGGCGCTCCGGGCACGGCTGGCCGCCCGCACCCCCGGCATTCCGGTCGGCCTGAACCTGGGCGCGAACAAGGACAGCCCCGACCGCGCCGCCGATTTCGCCGAAGTGCTGGCTCTGTGCGGTCCGGTGGTGGATTTCGCCACGGTCAACGTCTCGTCCCCGAATACCGAACGGCTGCGCGACCTGCAGGGGCGCGCGGCGCTGGCCGCGCTGCTGGCAGGGGTAATGGCGGCGCGGGCGGCGCTGCCCCGCCCGATCCCGGTGTTCCTGAAAATCTCGCCCGACCTGACCGAGGCGGACCTTGCCGATGTGGCCGAAGTGGCGCTGGCCGCAGGCCTTGCAGGGATCATCGCCACCAACACCACCCTGTCGCGCGACGGGCTGACAAGCCCCGACCGGACGCAGGCGGGCGGGCTGTCGGGTGAACCGCTGTTCGCGCGGTCAACCGCCGTGCTGGCGCGGCTGCACGGGCTGACGCAAGGTGCGCTGCCGCTGATCGGGGTGGGCGGCATCGGGTCGGCCGAGGACGCCTATGCCAAGATCCGCGCCGGGGCCTCGGCGGTACAGATTTACACGGCGATGGTGTATCAGGGCCTGTCGCTGGCAGCGCGCATTGCGCGCGGGCTTGACCTGCTGCTGGCGCGCGACGGCTTTGCCACCGTGGCCGACGCAGTCGGCACCGCCAACCGCCGCTGACCGAAGCGCCCGCAAGTCCCGGCACTTGCGGGATGAAGCGCAGAATGCCAACCTGCCCGCGCGTACAGGAGGACCGGGCAGGATGGACGAAGACAACGGCGACACCCTCGACACGGTCGATCCACAGGACCCCGAGGCCGAGGTGCTGGCCCTGCGCGGCGCGCTGCTGGACGCCGAGTTCGATCTGGCGCAGGCAAAGGCCCGCACGCTTCTGGTGCTGGTCAACGGCCCGGACGGCGCGGGCAAGGGCGAGGTGCTGAACCGGCTGTGCGAATGGCTTGACCCCCGGTCTGTGGATGTGCTGGCCTATGACCTGACCGACGCCGAAGAGAACCGCCGCCCGCCCGGCTGGCGCTATTGGCGCGACCTGCCGCGCAAGGGGCGGATCGGGCTGATCGTTGGGTCGTGGTATCACCTCGCGCTGCGGGCGCGGGCGCTGCGCCAGACCGACCGTGACGGCTTTGCCCGGTCCTTGCGGGCGATCAACGAATTCGAGACGATGCTGGACCGCGAAGGCGTGACGGTGGTGAAAATCTGGCTGGAGCTTGCGCCCGACCTGTCTGCAAAACGCTTTCGCGCCAAGCGCGACCGCAGTTCCGGCCCGGGGCGGACGCTGGTGCGCGAATGGGCCGAGGTGGACCGCAGGAAAGAACGGATGCGGCTGGTCGAGGCCGTGGGCACGATGGTCGAGGCATCGGCCGACAGCCCGCAGCCCTGGGTCGTGATCGACGCGACCGATCCGCACAGGCGCGACCTTGAGGTCGGCCGGACGGTGCTGGCCGCGCTGCGCGCGCCGGTGCCGCGCAAGCCAAGGGCCGCAAAGCCGCCCGCCAAACCGCGCCGGATCACGACCGGCCCCTCGGCGCTGTCCTGGCTGGACCTGACGCAGAAGATCGACAAATCCGGCTACGAAGCCGCGCTCGACGCCGCCCAGAACCGGCTGTTCGACCTGACCCAGGGCAAGGCCTTTCGCAAGCGCGGTCTGATCTGTGCCTTCGAGGGCAACGATGCGGCGGGCAAGGGCAGCGCCATCCGGCGGCTGCGCGGCGCTCTTGACCCGCGCGAGGCGCGCGTGATCGGCATTTCGGCCCCCACCGAAGAGGAACTGGCCCACCCCTACCTGTGGCGCTTCTGGCGGCGCATCCCCGACCGCGGGCAGACCGTGATCTTCGACCGGAGCTGGTATGGCCGGGTGCTGGTGGAACGGGTCGAAGGCTTTGCCGCCCCCGACGACTGGCGCCGCGCCTATGCCGAGATCAACCATTTCGAGCGCCAGCTTACCCAAGGCGGCTATATCGTGCAGAAATTCTGGCTGGCCATCGACCCCCAGGAACAGTTGCGCCGGTTCGAGGCGCGCGCGAACACCCAGCACAAGCGTTTCAAGATCACCGAAGAAGACTGGCGCAACCGCGACAAGCTTCCCGCCTATTCCGTCGCGGTCGAGGACATGCTGGCCCTGACCATGACCGAATCCGCGCCCTGGACGCTGGTCGCCGCGAACGACAAGCGGTTCGCCCGCCTGAAGGTGCTGCAGACGCTGGCGGATCGGCTGGAAAAGGAACTGGGGTAGCCTCAGGCCGCCTTCGCCTCGGCGCGCGGATACAGCGCCGCCATGCTGATGCCCCGCGCGGCATTCAGGACCATCAGCGCACCCCACAGCCCGTGATTGCCGAAGGCGGGCAGCAGCAGCGCCACGGCTGCAGCATAGACGGCGACCGACAGGACCATGGCGTTGCGCATCTCGCGCGTCAGGGTGGCCCCGATGAAGATGCCGTCGAACATCCAGGACGCGATGCCGATCAGCGGACCAAGCGCCACCCATGGCAGGAAATCGCGCGCCGCCATGCGCACCGCAGGGTCCGTCGCCATCAGGTCGATGATCGTAGGGCCGCCGAACCAGAAACCCGCCGCCAGCAGCCCGCTGCCCACCGCGCCGCAGCCCGACGTCACCACCGCCGCGCGCCGCACTTGCGCGGGCAGGCGCGCGCCCACCGCCTGCCCCACCAGCGCCTCGGCGGCAAAGGCAAAGCCGTCCAGCGCATAGGCGGTGATCGACAGGAACTGCAGCAGCACCTGATTGGCGGCCAGCGTCACATCGCCCTGCCCCGCCCCCAGAAACACAAAGGCGGTGAAGCTGCCCTGCAGCAGCACCGACCGCAGCAGGATGTCGCCGTTCACCCGCGCCATCTCGGTCAGCCGCACGCGGTTCAGGATGCGGCCCCATGCGCGTGCCACAGGATCGGCAAAGGCGTCGCGGCACAGCCACAGGCCCATCGCCAGCCCCGACCATTCGGCGATCAGCGTCGCCGCCGCCACCCCCGGCACGCCCCAGCCCAGACCGAGCACGAACCACAGGTCGAGCCCCATGTTGATCCCGTTGATCCACAGTTGCAGCACCAGCACCGCCCGCGTGCGCTCGACCGCGATCAGCCAGCCGGTCACGGCGTAAAGCGCAATCGTTGCGGGCGCGCCCCAGACGCGGATCGCAAGGTACTGCCGCGCCATGGCCGACACCTCGGCGCTGGTCGGGGCAAGGCGGAAGGCGGCCCAGATCAGCAGCCCCTGCAGCACCACGATCCCCAGCCCCGCCGCCCCGGCGATCAGCAGCGCGCGGATCAGCACGGCCCCCGTCTCGGCCCTGTTGCCCGCGCCGCGCGCCTGCGCTGCAAGCCCCGAGGTGCCCATGCGCAGGAACCCGAAGACCCAGTAGACCGACGCGAGGATCACCGCGCCCAGGCCCACCGCACCGATGGGCGCGGCCTGCCCCATCTGCCCCACGACGGCGGTATCCACCGCGCCCAGGATCGGCACCGTCGCGTTGGACAGCACGATGGGCAGCGCGATCTTCAGAACCCGGGCCGGCGTGATCCGGTCATCTGCCGGACGGGCCGACCCCGCCGGCTCAGCCCTCACGGTCGGGCATCAGGAAATGGCCGGTGCCCTGCGCGAACAGCCGGGCGCGATTGTCTTGCCAGGCCTCGACATGCACGGATGCATAGCGCCGACCGGACCGGTTGATCCGCGCCCGCGCATAGGCGTCGCGCGGCAGGCCGGATCGCAGGTAGTCCACCGTGAAGTCGATGGTGCGCGGCAGCGGCGGCAGCGTGGCGGGGGTCAGGGCAGACGGGTCAAGGCGCCCCCCCTCCATCTCTTCCCACATCGCCGACCAGCCCAGTTCGATGATCGCCGCCGTTTCCAGAAAGGCCGCCGTGGCCCCGCCATGCAGCGCCGGGATCAGCGGATTGCCGATCAGATGCTCGCCATAGGTCAGTATCGCGGTCAACTCGTCACCGCGCCGGTCAAAGCTGATGCCCAGGAACCGGATGTAGGGTACGCCATCGACCAGCGCGCGCAGGGCCGCGTCGCGGCGCTGCTTGACGATCTGTACCGGCTCGTTCCGGGGCGGGCGGGTCATGCCTGCGCCCCGACCGGACGTTCCAGCGTGAAGGCCCCGGTCGCGGTCGCCACCGGGCGTTCCGCGTCGTCATCGCTTGCCGTGGCGCGGACAAAGGCAACCGACCGGGTGACGTGATAGCATTCGGCCCGTGCCGTGATCCGCTGACCGGGCGTGGCGGGGCGCATGTAGTCGATCCGCAGGTCGAGCGTCGCCGTGCTTGCGGGTGCCGTCGGATGGCTCAGCACTGCGGCACCCAGGGCTGTGTCCATCAGGGCCGACACCGCCCCGCCGTGGATCACACCGGTCGCCGGGTCGCCGACGAAGCGAACATCATAGGGCATCGAGACGATGGATTCGCCGTCACTGATCCGGTCCAGGACCATGCCAAGCGCCCGGGCATGCGGCAGGGCCTGAATGAAGGCTTGTGCGATGGTCACCTTGTCCGACATGCGCCCTCTCTCGTCGCCCGGACCGTGCCACGGCGTCGGGGCGACCTTGGCGCGGCGGGCTTGCCGATGCAAGCCGACGAGGCGCGGATTGCGTGACGCGGCGCTTGGTCCTAGGGTGGAGGCACCAAGTCAGGAGTGTCCGGTGCCCGACATCCGCCTCAGCTTCAAGGAGATGTGCGCGAAGTTCGAAGCAACGCCGCGCACCCTGCGCTACTACGAATACATCGAACTGCTGCAGCCCGAAAAGGACGGTCGCGCCCGCTTTTACGGCCCGCGCGAGGTGGCGCGGATGACCCTTATCCTGCGGGGCCGCCGGTTCGGCTTCAGCCTGGAAGAGATTCGCCAGTGGCTGCAAATCTATGAACGCAAGGGCACCGGCCCGCAGATGGCCGCCCTTGTGGCCCTGGCAGACCGCCAGCTTGCCGAATTGCAGCGCCAGCGCGACGAGATCGATACGGCCATGGCCGAGTTGCAGACCCTGCGCGAAACCGCCTCAAGATCGGTCTGACTGCGCGTTTCACGGGTTTTTGCCGTCCCTGACAGCGACCGATCCTTGCGCCTTACCTCGCGTCATCTTTGCTGACATTACGTCACGCGCTTTTTGACGTGACGTTACATTTACGTCACAGCCCGCACCTCTAGTAAGGTTTTCGACAAGACCGCATCTGAGCCCCGTTCGAAGGAAAGGGACGATGCCATGACAGAACTGATGACCATTCGACAGATGTGCGAGGATTTTGACGTGACCCCGCGGACGCTGCGCTTCTACGAACAGAAGGAACTTCTGTCGCCGATCCGGCGCGGCACGACACGGCTTTACACGCGTACCGACCGGGCACGGCTGAAGCTGATCCTGCGCGGCAAGCGGTTCGGCTTCAGCCTGGAGCAGATCCGCCAGGTGCTGGACCTGCATGACCGCCAGACCGGGGACGAGGCGCAGATCGCGCTGGCCTGCCGGATCGCCGCCGACCGGCTGGCGCAGATGGAACGCGAAAGGGCCGCGCTCGACTCGGCCATCGACGAACTGAAAGGGCAGCTTGCCTGGGGACAGGAGGTGCTGGGCACCCTGCACCCGGGGTCTGTTGCCGCCTGAGACGACGACAAAAGGGAGACCACGATGCCGATCTATGCCGCCCCCGTGAAGGACATGCAGTTCCTGCTGCATGATGTGCTGAAGGTGACCGAGGCCGGAATTCCGGGCTACGCCGACCTTGACCGGGACTTCACGAATGCCGTTCTGGACGAGGCGGGCAAGGTCGCTTCCGACGTGCTGGCCCCGCTGAACCCGATCGGTGACCGCGAGGGCTGCCGGCTGGAAAACGGCGTCGTGCGCACGCCGTCCGGCTTTGGCCATGCGTTCGAGGTGATGAAGCGCGGCGGCTGGACCGCACTGGATTGCGACCCCGACTATGGCGGGCAGGGCCTGCCCTATCTGATGGGCACCGCAGTGGGCGAGATTTTCGTTTCGGCGAACATGGCGTTCAACATGTATCAGGGCCTGACCCACGGGGCCTATTCGGCGATCCATGCGCATGGTTCGGCCGAACAGAAGGCGACGTATCTGCCAAAGCTGGTCGCCTGTGACTGGACCGGCACGATGAACCTGACCGAACCGCATTGCGGCACCGATCTGGGGCTGATGCGGACGAAAGCCGAACCGCAGGCGGACGGCAGCTATCGCATCACCGGGCAGAAGATCTTCATCTCGGCCGGTGAACATGACATGGCCGCGAACATCGTGCATCTGGTGCTGGCCAAGGCCCCCGGCGGAGGCGAGGGCACCAAGGGGATTTCGCTGTTCATCGTGCCGAAGTTCCTGGTGAACCCGGACGGCAGCCTTGGCGCGCGCAACAGCCTCTCCTGCGGCAAGGTCGAGGAGAAGATGGGCATCCACGGCAATTCGACCTGCGTGATGAACTATGACGGGGCGACCGGGTATCTGCTGGGCGACCTGCACAAGGGCATGCGCGCGATGTTCACGATGATGAACGAGGCGCGTCTGGGCGTGGGCCTGCAGGGCTATGCGGTGGCCGAGGCCGCCTATCAGAACGCCGCCGCCTACGCCCGCGACCGGTTGCAGGGCCGCGCGGTGACGGGGTCGGAAAACCCGGCCGGCCCTGCCGATCCGCTGATCGTGCATCCCGACATCCGCCGCAACCTGATGGACCAGAAAAGCTTTGTCGAAGGGGCCCGCGCGCTGACCTTCTGGGGTGCCTCGCTGATCGACCGGTCGGTGCGGTCGGGCGATGCCGAGGCCGAAGGGCTGGTGTCGCTGATGATCCCGGTCATCAAGGGTTTCCAGACCGACAAGGGGTTCGAGATGGCGGTGGCCGCACAGCAGGTGTTCGGCGGGCATGGCTATATCGAGGAATGGGGCATGTCGCAGTTCGCCCGCGATGCCCGGATCGCGATGATCTACGAAGGCGCGAACGGCGTGCAGGCGCTGGACCTGGTGGGCCGCAAGCTGGCGCAGGACGGCGGCAGGCATGTGCTGGCCTTCTTCGAGATGGTGAAAACCTTCTGCAAGGAGAACGAGGGCGACGCGCGGCTGAAGACCGGGTTCCTCGACCCGCTGAAAGCCGCGTCGAAAGACCTTCAGGCGGCGGGGGTGTATTTCATGCAGACCGGCATGAAGGCCCCGAATGCGGCGCTGGCGGGCAGCTATGACTTCATGCACATGATGGGGCATGTGTGCCTGGGGCTGATGTGGGCGCGGATGGCGAAGGCGGCCTATGCGGGACTTGATGCCGGTGCGACGGACCGCGACTTCCTTGAAGCGAAGATCGCGACCGGGCGCTACTACATGGCCCGCCACCTGCCCGCGACCGCGATGCACCTTGCGCGGATCGAGACCGGTGCCGAACCGGTGATGGCGCTGGCAGCGGAAGCCTTCTAGGGTCACAATTCTTCTGCGAAGAATTGGCGACGGCGGCACTGTCTGCGCCATCCGCCGACCGTCGGATCAGTCCGGCGCATCCATCAGATCGGGAAAGGCCAGGGGCAGGCACCCTGCCGGCCTGCCCCCAAGGGAAGGCAACGGCAATGACGGCACGGCTTTACTGTTTCGGCGAAAGCGGCAACGCCTACAAGGTGGCGCTGGCGCTGACCCTTGCGGACATGGAGTGGGAGCCGGTGTTTGTCGACTTCTTCAATGGCGCGGCGCGCAGCCCGGAATTCCGCGCGATCAACGAGATGGGCGAAGTGCCCGTTCTGGTGGATGGCGACACGACGCTGACCCAGTCCGGCGTGATCCTTGACTACATTTCCTCCAAGACCGGGCGTCTGGGCGGACGGTCGGCGGCGGAACGGCGCGAGGTGCTGCGCTGGCTGTTCTGGGACAATCACAAGCTTTCGGCCCAGGTCGCGACGACGCGGTTCCTGAACAACTTTGTCCCCGCCGACAAGCGTCCGACCGAGGTGATCGGATTTTTCCAGTCGCGGCTGAAGGCGGCCTACACGGTTCTGAACACCCATCTTGAGGGGCAGCGATGGATTGCGGGCGATCATGTGACCATCGCCGACCTGTCCTGCTGCGGTTACCTCTATTACCCCGAACCCTTCGGCTTTTCGCGCGCCGACTGGCCGAACATCGACGCCTGGCTGGAACGCATCGCCGGCCTGCCGGGCTGGAAGCCCCCCTATGAACTGATGCCCGGCAGCCCTGCCGACCGGGCCTGAGGAGACCCATGATGACCGATGCCTATATCTATGACGCGATCCGCAGCCCGCGCGGCAAGGGTCGCCCCGACGGCGCGCTGCACGAGGTGACTGCCGTGGCCCTGTCGGCCCGCGTGCTGAACGCGCTGAAGGACCGCAACGGGCTGGACGGGCATGCGGTCGAGGATGTGATCTGGGGCAACGTGACCCAGGTGGGCGAACAGGGCGGCTGCCTTGCGCGGTCGGCGGTGCTGCTGTCGGACCTTGACGAGGCCATTCCCGGCCTGTCGATCAACCGCTTCTGCGCATCGGGCATGGAGGCGGTGAACATCGCCGCCAATCAGGTGCGCGGCGGCGCGGGCCGGGCCTATATCGCGGGCGGGGTCGAGATGATGGGCCGCGTGGCCATGGGCAGCGACGGGGCGGCGATTGCGGTGGACCCGGCACTGGCGATGAAGACCTATTTCGTGCCGCAGGGCATTTCCGCCGACATCATCGCGACCGAATACGGATTCAGCCGCGACGACGCCGATGCGCTGGCCGTGGCCAGCCAGAACCGCGCCGCCACCGCCTGGGCCGAGGGGCGCTTTGACCGGTCGGTCGTGGCGATCCATGACCAGAATGGCCTGCCCATCCTGTCGCGGGACGAATACATGCGCCCCGGCACCGACATGCAGTCGCTTGGCGCGCTGAAACCCGCCTTCAAGGACATGGGCGAGGCGATGCCGGGCTTCGACAAGATCGCGATGATGCGCTATCCGCATCTGGAACGGATCAACCACATCCACCATGCCGGCAACTCCAGCGGCATCGTGGACGGGGCGGCCGCGATCCTGATCGGCAATGCCGAGTTCGGGCAGGCGCACGGGCTGAAACCCCGCGCCCGCATCCGCGCCACGGCCAAGATCGGCACCGACCCCACCATCATGCTGACCGGCCCGGTGCCGGTGACCGAGAAAATCCTGCGCGACGCGGGCATGTCCATCTCCGACATCGATCTGTTCGAGGTGAACGAGGCCTTCGCCTCTGTCGTGCTGCGCTTCATGCAGGCGTTCGGCGTGGACCATGAACGCGTCAATGTGAACGGCGGTTCGATTGCGATGGGTCACCCCCTGGGGGCGACGGGCGCGATCATCATCGGCACGCTGCTGGACGAACTAGAGCGCACGGGCAAGGGCACCGGCCTTGCCACGCTCTGCGTCGCCTCGGGCATGGGGGCTGCCACGATCATCGAAAGGGTCTGAACCATGCCGAAGCTCGATCTTGCCGCTGTGCCGGTCAAATCCGGCTCCATCTACCCCTCGCCCTACAAGGAGATGATGGCGGGCCGGTCCTCGCTGCGGCTGGGCGACGCGGGGGGGCTGACGCAGTTCGGCGTCAATCTGGTGATCCTGGCCCCCGGCGCACTGTCCAGCCTGCGGCACTGGCATCTGAACGAGGACGAATTCGTGATGGTGACGATGGGCGAATGCACCCTGGTGCAGGACGCGGGCGAGACGGTGATGCGCCCGGGCGACTGCGCCGCCTTCAAGGCAGGCGACCCCGACGGGCACCATTTCATCAACCGGACCGACCGCGAGGCGCGGTTCCTGGTGGTCGGCACCAAGGCCCCGCGCGAGGTCGCGACCTATTCCGACGTCGATCTGCGGGTCGAGATGGAGGGCGGCAAGGCCCGTTTCACTTACAAGGACGGCACGGACTGGACCGGGCCGCGCTGACACTTTTCCCGACGAGGAACGAAGAATGACCGATTTCACCCTTTCCACCGATGCCGACGGCATCGCCACGATCACCTGGGACGTGGCGGGCAAGTCGATGAACGTCATGTCCACCGCAGGCTTCGCCGAGCTTGACGGCCTGATCGACGCCACCCTGGCCGATCCGGCGGTCAAGGGGATCATCCTGACTTCGGCCAAGAAGGATTTCGCGGGCGGGATGGACCTGAACATCATCGCGGGCATGAAGAACGCGGGCGGCGCGGGGGGAATCTTCGACGGCGTGATGGGCATCCACCGCATCCTGCGCAAGATCGAACGCGCGGGGATGGACCCCAAGACGCTCAAGGGCGGCAAGCCGATCATCGCGGCCCTGCCGGGCACGGCGCTTGGCATCGGGCTGGAACTGCCGCTCGCCTGCCACCGGATCATCGCCGCCGAGAACCCCAAGGCCAAGATCGGCCTGCCCGAGATCATGGTCGGCATCTTCCCCGGCGCGGGCGGCACGACGCGGCTGGTGCGCAAGCTGGGCGCGATGATGGCCGCGCCCTTCCTGCTGGAGGGCAAGCTGAGCAGCCCGAAAGAGGCGAAGGCCGCCGGGATCATCGACGAGGTGGTGGACCCCGATCAGCTTCTGGCCCGCGCGAAGGAATGGGTGCTTGCCGCGAAACCGGCCGATCTGGTCAAGCCCTGGGATGACAAGGGCTACAAGATGCCGGGCGGCAACCCCTATCACCCGGCGGGCTACATGACCTTTGTCGGGGCCAGCGCGATGGTGCATTCCAAGACGATGGGTGTCTATCCGGCGGCGAAAGCGCTCTTGTCGGCGGTCTATGAGGGCGCGCTGGTGCCCTTCGATGTCGCGCTGAAGATCGAGGCGCGCTGGTTCACGCAGGTTCTGATGAACCCCTCGTCGGGCGCGATGATCCGCAGCCTGTTCATCAACAAGGAGGCGCTGGAGAAAGGCGCGAACCGGCCTGCCGTGGCCGACCAGTCGGTGAAGCGGCTGGGCGTCATCGGCGCGGGCATGATGGGGGCGGGCATTGCCTATGTCTCGGCCAATGCGGGCATCGAGGTCGTGCTGATCGACGCCGCGCAAGAGGCCGCCGACCGGGGCCGCGCCCATTCGCAGGACCTGCTCGACAAGGGCGTGAAGCGCGGCAAGGTCACGGCAGAGAAGAAGGCCGAGGTGCTGGCCCGGATCACGGCCACCACCGACTATGCCGCCCTTGCGGGCTGCGACCTTGTCGTGGAGGCGGTGTTCGAAGACCCGAAGATCAAGGCTGAGGTGACGGCGAAGGTGGAGGCCGCGACCGGCCCCGACTGCATCTTCGCCACCAACACCTCCACCCTGCCGATCAGCGGTCTGGCCCGGGCCAGCGCGCGGCCGGACCAGTTCATCGGCATCCACTTCTTCAGCCCGGTGGACAAGATGATGCTGGTCGAGATCATCCGCGGCAAGGCGACCGGCGACCGTGCCGTCGCCAAGGCTCTGGATTTCGTGCGCCAGATCCGCAAGACGCCCATCGTGGTCAACGATGCCCGCTTCTTCTACGCCAACCGCTGCATCATCCCCTACATCAACGAAGGCATCCGCATGGTCGCCGAAGGGGTGGAGCCGGTGCTGGTGGAAAACGCGGCCAGGCTGGTCGGCATGCCTCTGGGGCCGCTGCAACTGGTGGACGAAACCTCGATCGACCTTGGGGTCAAGATCGCCAAGGCCACGAAGGCCGCGATGGGCGATGCCTATCCGGATGGCGCGGTGGATGCCGTGCTGTTCGCGCTGGCCGATGCGGGCCGTCTGGGCAAGAAGACCAATGCCGGCTTCTATGCCTATGATGCCACCGGCAAGCGCGAGGGGCTGTGGGACGGTCTGGCCACGCACTGGCCGGTAGCCGGGGAGCAGCCCGACCTTACGCAGGTGCAGCACCGCCTGCTGATGGCGCAGGTGCTGGAGGCTGTGCGGGCGCTGGAGGCAGGTGTACTGACCGACATCCGCGAAGGCGATGTGGGCGCGATCCTGGGCTGGGGCTTTGCGCCCTGGTCGGGCGGGCCGTTCTCGTGGCTCGACATCATCGGGGCCGCCCGGGCGGTGGAGATCTGCGACGCGCTGACGGCCAGCCATGGCACCCGCTTCACGACGCCCGCCTTGCTGCGCGACATGGCGATAAAGGGCGAAACCTTCTACGGACGCTTCGCAAAGGCAAAGGCGGCTGCCTGAAACCGCAAGCGGGTCACCCGCGCAGCGCGCTGCCAAGGTCTTCGGCGATCAGGCAGGCAACCAGGTGGCGCGCCTGTTCTCCGGTCAGCGCAGTCTCGGCCAGACGCGGCGGACGGTCGGCGAACAGGTCGGCGGCACCAACCGACTGGCCGGGGCAGGCCAGCAGCACCGCGCAACTGGCGTAGATGACCTGCGGCGCGGCAAAGACCAGGGTCACGGCGCGGGCCCCCGTGACGTGCGATACCCGCGAAATGCCCCGCCAACCTTCCAGCGCCGATGCCGGAACCAGGGCAAGGGCGTCGCCGAACAGGGCCTCGGCCTGATCGCATTCGATCAGCACCTTCTGGTCGGGCAACAGCAGAAGGGCCTCGCGGCAATCGAGCGCGCCTTGCGGCACCGCAACCGGCCAGAATTCGGGGGGTGCAGTGCCCCCCGGCAAGCGGGCAGACCACAGCCCCGCAAGAGGCTGATACCCGGCCTCCAGGGTCAGAACGTCATCTCCCTGTTGCAGGCTCTGGACTGCGCGCCAGCCCGTACCCGTCGCGATCCGCGTCCCCGCGACGATGCCATCGACCCGCATTGCCTCGCCGGGATCGGCCCCAAGCCCATCTTTCATCCTGCACCTGTCCGCTTTGGTCGGACTGGATGTTGCAACTTGAGGTGGTTGCCTGATGGCAGGATCGGGGCAGAGATCAGGCAGACCGGCGCGTCTTTTCCGGTTCTTTCCTGCGGTCAGACCCGGTTCGGCGGCTCTTGCCCGTCCAGAACGGCAAGCAGGTTCCGCACTGCCAGCATCCCCATCGCCTCGCGCACTTCCAGCGCGGCGGTGCCAAGATGCGGCAGCAGGGTGACGTTCTCCATCGCCTTCAGCGCCTCTGGCACGACGGGCTCGAATTCATACACATCCAGCCCGGCACCGGCGATCCTGCCTTCGGCCAGCGCCGCCACCAGCGCCGCTTCGTCCACCACATCGCCGCGCGAGATGTTCACGAAGATGCCATGCGGCGGCATGGCCGCCAGTGCCACGGCATCGATCAGGTGATGCGTCGCCGCCCCGCCCGGCACGGCCACCACGACGTAATCCGCCGCCATCGCCTCGGTCAGCCCGACCGCGCGGGCGGGCACGCCGGGGTCCTCGACCGGCGAGCGGTTGGCATAGACGACCTCCATGCCAAAACCCGCATGGCAGCGCCGTGCAATGGCCTTGCCGATGCGCCCCATGCCGATGATCCCCACCCGTTTGCCCGACACCGGCGCGCCCAGCATCTGCGTCGGCCCCCAGCCTTCCCAACGTCCGGCGCGCAGCAACCGCTCGCCTTCACCCGCGCGGCGTGCGGTCATCAGGATCAGCATCATCGCAATGTCGGCGGTGGCATCGGTCACTGCGCCGGGCGTGTTGGTCACGATCACCCCTGCCGCCCGGGCAGCGGCCACGTCGATATGGTTGTAGCCGACGCCGAAGTTGGCCAGCATTCGCGCGCGCGGGTGCGGCACGTCGGCAAAGACCTGGGCCGAGTACCGGTCGCCAAGCGTCGGCAGAACATAGTCGAAGTCGCGCAGGCTCGCGCGCAACTCGTCGGGTGACAGCACGCGGTTTTCTTCCGCCCGCAGGGTCACGTCGAAACGTGACCGGGCGACGTCCAGAACACGGGGCGGCAGAAGGCGGGTGATCAGCAGCGTCGGCATCAGAACAGCTTTCCTCCAAGCGGGACGACCCTGTCGGGGCCGATCAGCACAACCTCGCCCTCGGCATCGGGCAGGCCCAGCACCAGCACCTCGGACATCACCTTGCCGATCTGGCGCGGCGGAAAATTGACCACCGCCAGCACCTGCCGCCCGATCAGCGTCTCGGGGTCGTAGTGTCGGGTGATCTGCGCCGACGACCGTTTTTCGCCCAGATCGCCGCCGAAATCGACCCACAGCTTGATTGCGGGCTTGCGCGCCTCGGGAAAGGGTTCGGCGCGGGTGATGCGGCCTACGCGGATATCGACCTTGTGAAAGTCATCCCAGGTGATGGTCACTTGCCCAGCTCCCGCCCGCGTTCGGCGGCGGCATGGACCGCACGGCGCATCAGGGGCGGCAGGCCGGTGCCCTCGTCCATCAGCACCGCCAGCGCCGCCGCCGTGGTCCCGCCCGGCGAGGTGACGTTGATCCGCAGTTGCGAGGCAGGTTCGCCGGCCCGTTGCGCAAGTTCGCCCGCACCGCTGACCGTGGCGCGGGCAAGCTGCATGGCCATGCCGGGGGGCAGACCTTCGGCCTCGCCGGCTGCGGCCAGCGCCTCGATCAGGTGGAACACATAGGCGGGGCCGGACCCCGACACGGCGGTCACGGCATCCATCTGGTGTTCGCCCTCCAGCCGCACGGTCTGGCCCACGGCGGACAGAAAGGCCTCGGCCAGCGCCAGATCAGCCTCGGTCGCCGCTGCGTTGCCGGTCAGCGCGGTGATGCCGCGCCCCACGGCGGCCGGGGTGTTGGGCATGGCGCGCACGACGGGCGTGGCCACCCCCAGCACGCCTTCGTAGAAGCGGATCGGCGTTCCGGCGGCGATCGAGACGAACAGCGTGCCGCCCCCGCCCAGGGGGCCCAGCACCGGCAGCGCCGCCGCCATCATCTGCGGCTTGACCGCGACCAGCACGATGGCCAGTCCCGCCGGAAACCCTTCGTTCAGGTGCAGCCCCTTGGCCGCCAGCCCGCGCAGCCAGTCCGACGGCTGCGGCTCGGCCACCCAGACGGCGCTCAGTGCAAGCCCCTGGCGCAGCCAGCCCTCCAGCAGCGCCGACCCCATCTTGCCGCAGCCCAGTAGCCCCAGACCGCGACGGTTCACTTCCGCAAAGATCATGCCTGCTGTCCCCGACCGTGTCGCGGCCAGTGTTAGGCGCGCCCGTAGGCCTCGGCAATGGCGACCTTCATCGCGTCGGCGGGGCTGTGGCCGGCCCAGGCGACAAGCTGGAACGCCGGGTAGAAGCGTTCCGCCGCCATCACCGCCGCCGCGATCAGCCGGTCGATCTGTTCCGGCCCGGCATACTGCCCGCCCGCCAGCACCAGCCCGTAACGCCAGACCATCAGCTTCTGTTCGGTCCAGTAGGTGAAGGCGCCGGTCCAGACCATGTCGTTGGTGCGGTTCAGCACCTCGTAAAGCTCGCCCATCCGGCCTTCGGGCGGCTCCATCTCGAAGGTGCAGATCAGCCGCAGGGTTTCGTCCTGCGCCGACCAGGCGAGGGTCAGCGAATAGGTCTTCCACTGCCCTTCGACGGCCATGGCGATCTGGTCGTCGGTGACGCGGTCGAACTCCCAGTCGTTGGATTCCGCCAGCGACTCGACGATGTCGATCGGATGCAGATCTTCGGTCGACAGAAAGTCTTCGGAAAGCGACATGTGCCCGGCCTCTTGATGAAGCTGCCTGCGGGCCACGACCCACAAGCTGCTGGGTGTCTGGCAAGGATCAGCGTTTGCCCAACATGATCCTTACTAGATATGGTGTGGCCAAAGCGAAAGGGTGTAAAGCCTTTTCTTCGTGAAACTTCTGTGGACAAGTCGACTGTGTGTGGCTCGCCACCAGAGTCGGCAGGGATTGTCACCAGAATCTGCAGCAGCGCGATTTTTGCTTTTCGCGCGAAAAGGGACGTTTTCGCTCCTTTCGGAACGGTCGTTGAAAGGGTGTTTTTCGGGGTGTTGACGGCGGGGGCTCACGGTCCCCCGAAGGGGCCTTAGGGCGTTACCCCTGGGGCGGGGTCCACCCGCGCGGCACGCAAGTTTCCGAACCACTCGCGGAACGGTCAGTGCGGGTCGGCGGGGGGCTTTGCGGCGATGCACCGTGTGCGGGGGCGGTGCCGCGCCCCCGGCCCCCCGCTTTCGCAGGACGCCCGTCATGGCATCTGGATCGCGCCGCTGACTGCCGCGCCGGACGTCGGAATGGCGCGGCCCAGCAGGTCGTTTGGATACCCCGTCAGACTGCCCGGAATCCTTGCCACCACCGCCACGCTGCCCGGTGTCAGTTGATAGCTGCCGCCGCCGGTTCCGCCGCCAGAGACCGTCGCCGACTGGTCATTCACGAAGGCGACGGCAAGCGGCACGTCTTCGGTGCCCGCCACGTTGCCGGGAGGGGCCACGTCGCCGATCCAGGACATCGGATAGTACGGGGTTGCCGAGGCGCGGCTTTCGCCTTGCAGGATCGTGCTGTAGCCGGACCCGACGCCGTACCGCACGTTCCAGTTGCCGATCCGCGCCGCGTTGGGCGTGTCGCCGGTATAGGCGAAGAAGTCGCCCGCCTTGTGGTTTTCCTCGTACAGCAGGTTGAACCGCAGCGTCGAGAGGTGGTCGCGCCGGACGGCTCCGCCGAAATCGGTATAGCTGATGTTGGCGCGTCCTCCGATCACCGTGTTGCCCTGAATGGTGATGTTCTTCGAGGTTTCGGTGTTGCCGTCCCCGTTGATCAGGAACGACGACCCGGCCCCGCCGGTGCCAAAGGTTTCAAGGATGTTCCCGACAATCCCGATGCCCAGTTCCGTCGTGGAGAATCCGCAGACCAGCGACTGGCTGTAGGTCGCCCGGTTTGCCGTGATGAAGTTCCAGCCGACAAAGATGCCGTCCACCCGGTCCTGCGTGTTCGGGTTGATCTGCCCGTTGGGGACGCGGCAGGCGATGGCTGCGGTCGTGCCGGGCGAAAGGAAGTTCCCCTGGCACCCGACGACCCTGTTGCCGCCGGCCAGGTCCGCGTTCTGCGTGCAGCCCTCGTAGTAGGACGCGGGGAACCGGTAGATCATGTTGCCGTTCGGCGCGAACCCGTTTGCATCGAAGATCACGTTCTGGCAGACCAGATATCCGTTCGCCCCGCCGGTGTTGCTGCCACTGTCGATCATGCGGACGTTCGCCGCCGACGATTTCCGCAGCGTGAGGTTGCGCAGGATGAGGTGCGAAGGCGCGCTGTTGTCGGTGTTGACCCCGGCGTCCAGGATGACGGTCGTTGCGGCCTTGGTCGGGTCTGCGGCTTCCATGGTCGCCGGATAGGCATCGTAGACGCGGTTGGTCCAGGTGGCCCAGGTATGCACCCCTTCGAAGAACCGCATGACCGTGCCGTCCTGCACCCCGCGCCCGGTGTTCGCGGCATGCCAGTTGCGCATGGCGACGGCCGCCGCCGTGATGGTCCGGAACGGCGCGGCCGCCGCCGTGGCCGCCGTGGTGCTGACCACGGCCGTCGCATCGTTCCCCGTGGTGCTGACGTAGGAAAACAGGGTCGGACGCCAGTTGTTTCGGTTGTTCGCGAACAGCAGCGTGCGGTTGCCGCTGGCGTTCTTTGCCGCCGCGATGGCGCTGATCCGATGGGCTGTGCCGACCCAGGGGCGGAACTCGGCGTCGATGGTCAGGTTCTTGATGTCGGTTCCCGTCACCACGGCAGGCTGCCCCTGCGTCGACAGGGCGCTGATATCCACCGTGCCCTCGTAGACGCAGGCCGACAGCCCGCTGACGGGATAGGCAACCGGCACGCAGGCCGTGACCAGCAGGCTGGCCGAGGCCCCGAGGTGGTCGGTCACGATGAACCGCACCGCCGCCACGGGCCGTCCGGCGCGCGCGTGCCGGTGCGCCACCGCGATCCGCAGGAAGACGGTGTTGCCCTTGACCTCCTGATCGTCGGGCACCGCCCAGGCGAAATGGGCATAGGGGTAGGGCAGCGCCGAGTTGTTCGTGACGCCCGTGATGGTCTCGCCAGCATAGACGTAATCCGACAAGGCGACCTGATCGGCCGAGGGCGTGGCCGATCCGGGCTGCCGCACGCGGGCGGTCACCTGCAGCGTTTCGGCAAAGCTCGCCGGTGCCCCCGCCGCATCGAACCCCGACCGGGTCACCACCAGGTTGCCCGCGACGGTGGTTGGCGGGGACGGCCATGTGCCCTGCCAGCCATAGGTGTCGATGGCCGTGATCGGGGCCGGTCCTGGCAGGACGACCGCAGTTGCGGGGCTGGCCACCGCCACATCCGCCGTGCCCGCCTTCGACGCCGTGACCTGTGCGCGCAGGGTGGTGCCCACATCGGCAAAGACCGGCACATAGGTGCTGCCCGTGGCCCCGCTGATCGCGGTCGATCCGCGCAGCCACTGATACGCAAGGGCGGTCGGGCTGCCCGTCCAGGTGCCGGGGCTGGCGGTCAGCGTCTGCCCGACCTGCGCGATGCCGGTGATCGCCGGGGCCGCCGTGTTGACCAGCGGAATCGCCGTGATCGTCGCCGTCGCGGCACTGGTCGCCGAAACCGACGCCGTGCCCGCCTTCGAGGCGGTCACGGTGACCGTATTGACCGCGCCCACCGCGCCCGCGTCGATCACCCGCGTGCTGCCGGTCGCCCCGAGGATCGGCACGCCGTTGCGGTTCCACTGGTACGCGAACCCGGTCGGGCTGCCCGTCCAGGTGCCGGGGCTGGCAGTCAGCGTCTGGCCTTCCTGCGCGGTGCCGGTGATCGACGGGGCCACCGTGTTGACCAGCGGAATCGCCGTGACCGTTGCCGTCGCGGCACTGGTGGCCGCAACCGCCGCCGTGCCCGCGCGCGATGCCGTGACGGTCGCGGTCAGCGTGCTGCCGATGGCCGCGTTCGGCACGACATAGGTCCAGGGGCCGGTGCCGGTCGGGACGGCCCCGTTGCTCAGCACGCAGGCAAAGGCAGTCGGCCCCCCCGACCATGTGCCGGTCGAGATGGTCAGCGTCTGCGCCTCCACCGCCATGCCCGAGATCGCGGGGGCCACGGTGTTGACAAGCGCGAGCGCGGGCACGGTCCGGCTCAGCACCGCCGTGGTGGGCGCGCCGATCCCGTTGCTCGCCGTGTACGTCATCACCAGCGCCTGCGCCGCGCCCGTCCGGGCCGCGACATAGGTGTTGCCGGTCATGGCGGCGGTCACGTCGATGCCGTCCAGCGTCAGCAGGCGCGAGACGGTGGGCACGGGCCGTCCGGACACGACCGGCGGGGTGAAGAGGAAGGTCGTGGCGGTCGGCGCATCGGTCACGGCCACGCCCGGGGCGGCGGTGATGGCGGGGGCCGAAGGCGGGGCCGGGATATCTTCGGCCACCTTGATCACGATGAACCCTTCGGTCGGCAGCGTCTGGATGCCGCCATCGGCAAAGGTGATCTCGAACTCCAGATAGAACTGGCCCGTGGTGGCGGTATCGTCGGTCCCCCAGGCGTAGTCCAGCGCGGCCACGCCCGCGACATCAAGGACCGCGACCGTTCCGGCCGGGGCCAGCACCGTGCCCTCGGCGCTGCGGAACCGGGCGGCGACGGTCGCCCCGGCAAGGTCGCTGAACGGCAGGTCGGTGAGGTGCCGCAGTTTCGGCTTGGTATCGTCGCGCTTGATGGTGAAATTCTGGATCATCATGGCCTCGGGGGGGATGGGTTCGGGGGTCAGGGTGCGCCCTTGCGGGCTTCGAAATCGGTCGTCAGGCCGCCCGCGTCGAGGCGGTGGGTGACGGTTTTCAGGTGCCATTCGCCGGTCAGCTCGGGGCGCAGGCCCGCGATCTGCACCGCCGTCCCGGCCAGCAGCCGGGGCTCGAACCCCGCCAGGCGCACGGTGATCGACATCGCGGCCCGCGCGGCCCCGGTGAACGCGGCCTCGGCGGCGCGGGTCGCCTCGACCTCCGAGGCATGGACGTGGCGCAGGCGGCGCAGGGGCGTGCCGGTGCCGCGCGTGACCTTGCGGATCGCCCCGGTGGCCGTGTCGGACCATTCGCATTCGACCGACCTGTAGACCTCGCGCCCGTCGAGGTTCCATTTCCACCAGATCATGCGGGTGCGCGCGATCACCGGCGCGGTCAGCACGTCGCCCGCCGCCGTCTTCCCCTCACCCCGCCGCTGCACGATCAGCGCGCCCCCGGCGGGTTTCGCGGTGGCATCCAGCGTGGCCGCGATGCGCGTCAGAAAGTTCAGGTCCGATTCCGCCGTCTGCGCAAGGTACGGCCACGAAACCCCGGCGACGCTGCCGCCCACCACCGGCTTCAGCCCAGCCTCGGCGGCGATGGTGGCCACGATGTCGCGCAGCGTCTTGCCTTCCCAGGCGCGGGTCTTGGGGGACCGGACGTCCTTCTTCATGTCGGCGGCGGTGGCGGTGATCCGCATCGACTGCGCGGGGCCGGCGCCGCCGATGCCGTCGACGGCAAAGACCCCCATCACCGACAGACCCTGCCCGGCAAAGCCCAACGCCACGGTCAGCCGCGCCTCCATCTCGGGCAGGTCCAGCAGGCCGTCGCGGTCATCAAGGTCCAGCGTGACCTGATCGGCGGTCGTGCCGTCATGGTCGGTCACGGTCAGCGCCAGCAGCCGGTCGCGCAGCGCGCCGGTGGCATCCTGCCCGTCGACCGTGACGCGGAAGGCGGGGGTCACGTGGCAGGCTCCGCATCGTCCGGCTTCGCGCCGACGATTCGCAGCACACCGCCGTCAGGGCCACAAGAAAGGACAACCGATGCAGGACGATCCGCCGATGGTGCCAGACCTCTATCCGCCGGTTGATGTCTGGTGGAGTTCCGAACGATCAGAACTCGTTGTTGTCGGAACGATCGGTGTCGGGGTGGATGGCCGGGTTCGCTATGGGTTTCGGGCGACGCCCGCTGCAGCAAAACAACTGCTTCTGCATATCCGGAGCCTGCTGGAAATTGTGGATGCAGACGCAATAGATACCACGCCGCGCGATCTGCAATGAACCCCAGCAGCCCAAGTCCGCGACGCTTCGTATCCATCGTCATGTCCTCCCCCACAGCCGGATCTGTGCGGGCGTCACGGGCGCGGCGATCACCGGCAGGGTGATGAGCCGACCCGCCCCATAGACCGGCCCGAGGGCGGCAAGGCCCCGGTTCGCCTCCAGCACCGCAGGCACATGGGCCTCGGTGCCGTAATGCGCGCGGCAGATCGCATCCAGCATGTCGCCGTCGGTGGTGCGCCAGACCGTCATGCCCCCACCCTCATGAGCCGTCCCGCCCATAGGCGCGCAGGGTGATGCTGAACTCGATCTTGCGCGGCGCGCCGCCTGCCAGGAACACCGACTTGGTCTCGGACACCCCGGTGATCGCCCATCGGTCCCAGACGAACCCCAGACCATCGACCAGCATCATCGGCGCGCCCGACCGGGCGACCAGACGCATCATTTCCATCTGCCGCAGGCCCCCTTTGAAATGGGGGTAAATGGTGCCTTCAAGGGTGATTTCCTCGGCATCGGGGCCAAGGAACTGCAGCGCGGGGGCGCGGCCGACGCGGTCCTGTTTTGCCCGGCGATAGGCGGCGGAGCGGGTGAAGGTCTGGTAGTTCGCGCGGTTCACGCCGAACCGGAACGTGCCCAGCGCCATCATCACCGTGCCCAGGCTAATCGGCATAGGCCCCCCCGTCATGCAGGGGCGCGCCGCGCGCCATATCCTCCAGCTCGCGCCGCACGGCGGCGGCCACGTCGCGCACCGACTGGCCTGCGGCGGCGGTGATGTTGATCTCCCCGATGGTGAAGGACGGGGCCGCACGGCCCGGCCCGCCGCGCAGGCTGCGCAGCTGGCGGTTCGAGATCACGGTGCCGTCGACGTTCGGCACGAACAGCTCGCGCCCCTGTTCCTGCCACTGATAGATCGCACCGGCCCGGACCGGTCCGCCCAAGGCACGCCGACGCCCGGCACCGGCAATGTCCTTGTCGGGAGTGGCGGGTACGGTCGGAAGCGCATTGCTGCCCCTTGGGGCCACAGGCGACAAGTCAGGGGCCATTGAGGTGCCCCATTTCGCGTTGCTTCCTCTTTGCCCTTCATCGAACGTCCGGACCTGATCCATGTACTTCTGGATCGATGGCCAGTTGTGGGAAATCGTCCATGCGAGAAGGGCGATGCCTGCGGCCAGCGCGAGAACAGCCCCAACCATCAGGAAGACGGGGCTTGTCGACAACGCCCACACTCCCGCCGCAACTGTACCGAGGGCCGTCCCCACGGCAACCAACGAAGGGGCGAAGGCCACCAACGCCGCCGTCCACCCCAGAATGTCCCAACCGCCGATGGCGGCCTGTATCTTGTCGAGTGTCTCGTAGACGCCCGTGCCGAAGTCCTTTATCCCGACCAGCGCATCCTTGATCGCCGTGCCGGTATCCTTGGCCCATGTCAGCAACGTGCCGTCCTTGGCCATGGCGGTCAGCGTGTCGAGCAGGTCCTGCAACTGCCCTTTCATCCAGTCGAAGAGCCCTGAGTCCATCACCAGCAACTGGAACTGGGTCCACTGGTCGCCAAGGTTGGAAATCATCCCGTCCCAGGTCTGGCTTGCCCGGTCCGACGCGCCGGAAAACTTCTCTTCCAGCGCGTCCATCAGCAGGATGATTTCCTCGCGGCCGAGCTTGCCCTGCTCGCTCATCTTCTGCACTTCGGCGGTGGTCTTTCCCAGCTTCTTGGCCAGCAGGTCCCAGACCGGCACGCCGCGTTCCAGCATCTGCATGGCCTCTTCGCCCTGCAGCTTGCCCTTGCTCCAGGCCTGACCCAGCGCCAGCGTCAGCCCTTCAAGCTGTTCCGCGCCGCCCCCCGTTGCGGCCATCGTATCGACCATCGCCTGCAAGCTGCCGGTGGTGGGGTCAAGGCCGAACGCCTTCAGCTTGGCATAGGCCCTGACCGTCTGTTCTACGGACAGGGGCGTCTTGGTCGCGAAGGTCGTGATCCACGCAAGCGCCTTCCTGGCCTTGGCCGAGCTTCCTTCCAGCGTGGTCAGTTGCACGTTGAACTGTTCGAACTGGGCGGCGGGGCGGACAAAGCTTGCGGCCAGCGCGGCGACGCCCGTGCCATAGGCCGCCACCGCCAGCCCGGCGCGCGAGGCGGTGCCCGCGATGCTGCCCACCCCGCCCGCGATCATGGCGCTGGCCGCCTGTGCCTTTGCCGCCTGGCGCACCAGGCTGTCGCCGCCGATCCGCTCGATGGCGCGCATGGCCGCGCGGGCGGGGCCGGTTGCCCGGTCCACCAGCCGCAGGATAAGCGCCACGTTCAGATCAGCCATCGGTCCCCTCGTGCCTTGTGCGGGCCTTGTGCCACCACCGGGCCAGTTCGTCGGGCGTCATCGGGTCCATGTCCCGGGGTGCCCAGTGAAAGACGAAGGCGATATCCGCCATCGCCTCTTCCAGATCGTCGGGCAGGCCTACGGGGTCATCCCGAAGGCTTCCTTGTCCGCCTGCGTCGCGAAAAAACCGGAAAGCACCCCGGCCAGCGCGAAGATGTCGGCGATATCCATGACGGCGATCTCTTCGGGCAGCAGCGAAGGGCTGGTGATGCGCGGCAGGACCTTCTCGACCGCGCGGACATCCATCTTCACAAGTTCGATCATGCTGCCGCATCCGCGCAGATCGCCGACACAGGGCTTGCGCAAAGTCACCTCGGTGATCGGGTCGCTGCCCTTGCGCAAAACCGGGGTTTGAAGGGTCACTTTTTCCATGCTTCAATCCCCCCTTACACGCCCATCGCGCGGCGGATGTCGGCAAGCTGGTCGACCCCGCCCACCAGCCGCCGCCCGTTCACGAGGTCCACGTCGTGCATCACGACCCCGTTGACCTCCAGCCGGTAGCTGCGCACGTCCATCGTCAGCTTCAGCGTGGCATTCGTGCCGGGCTTCAGGTCGCCCGTCTCGGCGCTGGTGACCAGCCCGCCCAGGCTGGCGATGATGGTATCGACATCGCCCGCATCGCCCACCTGCGCCGGGCGCAGCACGAACCGCTGCTGCGTGCCGGTCTTGACCAGCAGTTCGGGCTTCCATTCGGCCAGGGTGATCTCGGCCGTCATGCCCTCGACCCCCATGTCGATGCCCACGGGGCCGTCCATGCCCGCGCCGCGATGGGCCTCGGTCATGATCTTCAGTTGCGGCAGCTTTGCCTCGGTCGCGATCCCGAAATAGCTGATGCCGTCGACGAAGGCGTTGAAGTTTCGGATGACGCGCGGAATGGCCATGGGGGTCTCCTGTTACTGGGCCGCAGACACGGCGGCGACAAGCTCGGTGTAGTACGACCCCTCGCGGTGGGCGCGGAAGGTCAGGTGCTCCAGCGGCGCGGGCGGCTCGATGTCGAAGTCGAGATACAGCTTGCCTGCGGCCAGTTCGGTGGCGCTGTTCAGTTCCGGGTCGATCCACACCTTGCCGCCCAGAATCGCGCCGCGCCGGGTCAGGGTGTTCAGGTACTCCTGCACCGTGTCGCGGATATCCAGCAGAAGCTGCGCAGAGAACGGGCGGTCCATCGCCCACAGAAGGGCGGTCTCGATGCTCTCGTAGACCATGTCGGCGGTGCGCCGCACCGGCAGGAAGGCCCACAAGGGATCGGATGCCGTCGTGCGGTTGCCCCACAGCCGGAACCCGTCCTGGCGGATGATCGTGGCCACTTCCTGTTCGTTCAGGCGGTTCGCCTCGGTCTCGGCCGAGGAGATCGCAAAGCTGACCGCGCGGGCGGTGCCGCTGATCCCCTGCACGATCTGGTTCGACGGGCTCCACCAGAACCCTTTGGTCGCATCCATGTTCGACAGGATTCCCGCGACATAGGCCGACGCCGGGCGGTTGACGAAGTTCTGCGTGACGGTGTCGAACACCCGCACCGCCGGATCGACGATGAACAGGCGGTCCGACCCGAACTTGTTGCGGTCGGTGATCGCGTCGGTCTCGGTCGTGTTCGGCCCGTCGGCGATCACCACGGCACGCAGCCGGGTCGCGACCGTGATCAGCGCCAGCGTGACCGGCGAGGCGGGGCTGGCGGCGGCGGTGGCGGTGAACCCGGGGGCGGCCAGGATGCGCGGGGTCTGCCCGGTTTCGGTGGCGGCTGTCATCAGGTCGTACACGCCGGTGCCCGCCGTCGGATCGCCCAGCACGTTGGCCAGCGTGGCCGTGGCATCGGCCCCCACGGCCACCCGCACCACGATGCAGGTGCTGACCCCCTGCGCATAGATCGCGTCATAGGCGGCCTTCAGCGTGCCCCCGGCCCCCAGCAGCGCCGCCATGCGCGGGCCGGTGATCAGAACCGACCGGTTGACCGGGAACGGCTCGTCCGCCCCGCCGGTCAGCGCCACCGGGGCCGCCGTGGCCGCAGCCACACCCGTGCCCGCAGACCCCGGGGCATTCGCCACGGCCACCAGCGCGTTCGCGGGGCTGCTGGCCACGATGGCCGCGATCACCTGCGCCGCCGTGCTGGTCACCACGGACGAGGCGTTGGTCGCAAGGTTCACGACAATCGCCGTGCCGGTGACCACCACGGCCAGCGCGGCACTGGCCGTGCCCGGGCTGCGCAGGTGCACGGTGATGAGGTTGCCCAGCACCCCGACCGACTTGGCGGTGAACACCAGTGCGGCGGGGGCAACACCCTGCACCAGCGTGGCCTTGGTGTCGGTGGCGGCATTCGGCGCGGTGCCGACAAAGCCGATGATGCTGGATTTGACGGTGGCGATGGGGCGGATGCCGTCGTCGATCTGGACGACTTCGATCCCGTGCAGGAACTGATCGGGCATGATGGGGGGTCCTTTCGGTCAGGCTGTGATGGCCGCGGCTTCGCGGAACAGGGCGTCAAGGTCTTCGGGCGTGACAATGCCGATGGCGGGGGCGAGGTCGGCGATGCTGGTCGCATTGCGCTGGAACTGGGTTGCGGTTTGCCATGGCAGCAGGATCAGGCCACCGGCAGCGGTCGCCGCCGCCTCGGCGTCATCCAGCAGGCCCCGGTTGAACAGCGCGGCCTTGGCCTGATAGGCGGTCACGGCGGTGCGGGCGCGCCAGGCGTCCAGCACCTGCGCCTCGGTCAGGGCCACCGGCTCGTCCAGCCCCGGCATGCCGCCGGGGTCGGGCACGATCTGCCAGGCACCGTCGAGAAGGCGCGCGGCGCTGCCCGGTGGAATGCGGGGCGGTGCCTGTTCCACCGCCCCGCCGGGGATCAGGTAAATACCCGGTTCCCGCGGGCTCGGATCCAATTCCACGGTGCCGACGAAATAGCCTTCACGGTCACTCTGATATGCGACTTTCATATGTGCTCCTCAGAACTTGATGCAGGCCAGCAGGGCGATGTTGCGCGGGCGCGTTTCGGTGCCGCCTGTCGCAGCGGTGGGCGCGGACGACAGATAGTCGTAACTGGCGGCGGCGCCCGGCACCTCGAACCCGCCTGCCAATCCGTTGCTGCTGGGCGCGAGGTGGGTGTGTGATCGCAATTCGTCGCCTTGTGCACTGCCGAAAACACGCGCGGCATCAACACCGCGCCCGTCGTCCCAGCCCCGCATGAATTCGCCGCGCAGGTCCGGCAGGTTGAACGTGGTCGACCCGTCGCCCGCGCCAAATACCGTCCCGATGGCGGCGAACAGTTGCGCATAGACGGTGCGGGACACCGCCGCGCCGTTCGCCTTCAGGAAACCGGAAGGCGCTGTGTTGCGCGCAAAATGGGCGATCATCCCCGTGAGATACGGGTCATTGAAGATTTGCGACCAGCCCGACCATGCCGTGCCGTTCCAGAACCGCGTCCACAAGGCGTTGCTGGCACTGTCGCTGGCCAGTTGGTTGACGGCCGAGGCCGATGCCGCGATCACCCGAACCGTGCCTGCCACGCCCGTCGCGGGCGTGTTCGCATCGCCGCTGGCGAACCGGTAGCTGCCGGTAACCCGCGCGGCAGCGCTGTTCAGCGTGACCAGCGGCACCGCCGTTGCTCCCAGGCCTGCGCCGTCGATGATGCCCTTCAAGACCTGCGTGCGCCTTGCCAGTTGCTGGTGCGGGATGTTGACCATCCCCGCGCCGGTCGCCTCGTTCGGGGCACCGCCCAGCACTGGATCGGTGGTCTCGATCTGGTAGATGCCGGTCGGAAACACGGTCGCGCTGTCGTTCAGGTCTGCCATCAGGTTGCCCCATGCGTGTATGTGCCGTCGTGCCGGATCGCGCCGTCGTGCAGCCGTGCCACCGCCACGAAATCCAGCACCTTGAGTTTCGACCGCAGCGGTGCTGCGGCCGCCAGCAGCCGGCGCACCTGCGCGCCCTGCGCGATGCTGACCGGGCGGTCCAGAACCACGCGATATTCGGCCCAGTGATCGGCCTGCGCGTGTGTCACGGCCCCGTTGTGGGTCAGCGTGCCGTCGTGGAACCGCCGCCCCCAGTTTTCCGTGATCGTGACCGTGCCGAACCCGGCGGCGACCAGCGCGGTGCGCACCGCCGCCAGCGTGCCCTTGCGCCGGTGCACATAGATCGCCAGCGACAAGGTCTCGCGGCGCTTGTCCTCGGGCCAGCCTGCATCCCATTCATCGACCGACAGCGCCCAGGCGAGCCAGGGCAGCACGGACGCAGGGCAGGTCTGCGGGTTCCACAAGCTGTCCAGCGGCACCGGCACCCCGGCGATCCGCGCGGTGGCGGCCTCTGTGGCCACCTCCTGCGGGGTCGCGTTCGGGGGCAGCAGCGTCTCACTCATCGACGCCCCCGTCGGTCAGGGTGATCGCGGTGCACCATCCGGCCTGCGTGGCCCCGATGGCGATGTTCGCGGTCGGCGCGATCAGGGTCACGCGCTGCACGCCGGGCTGATGCAGCGCGGCATAGACGCCCGACAGCGTGATGTCGCGGCCCAGACGGTGCTGCGCCTGCGCATAGGCGGCGGCGGCGGCCTGGGCTGCGGCCAGCACCACGGCGCGGTCCGGGCCGGGCAGGAAGAACATCTGCGCCGTGATCGCATAAGTCACGATGGCGGCAGACTGCACGCCGACCGTATCGGACAGGGGCCGCACATCTTCCGCCGACAGCGCCGCCAGAACCGTGGCGATCAGCGGGCCGGAGGCCGCGCCGGTGCCGGTACGCGACAGGATGCCGACCGTGACCTCGCCCGGCAGCAGGCTGACCGCACTGGCGTCCAGCACATCGGCATCCGCCGACAGGGCGTGGAACACATAGGCCCCGGCGGGACCGGCCGTGCTGAACCCCTCGGGCGCAAGCTGCGCGCGGCGTCGCAGATCGGTGTCGGGCTCCATCACGGCGGCCACGGGGGGCACCGCGCCGGGGTCGGCGGGGGTGATCACCAGCCGCGCGACGCCGTAGAACGCGGCCAGGTTGTCAAGATCGGCCCCGGTCGCCGTCGCCAGATAGCTGGCCCGCGCCGCATCGTTGACCCGCGCGCGGATCAGCACCTCGCGGTACGCGCAGACCTCCAGCAGCTTCACCGCAGGTTCGCTTTCCAGCACCAGCACCGCCGCCAGATCGGGGGCGCGGGCGGCAAGGTCGGCCTTCATCGCCGCAAGGTTCGCCTCGAAGTCCAGCGCCTCGACCACGTCGGGCGGGGCAAGCCGCGACAGGTCGATGGCCGTGTATCCGCCGCTCATGCCGTCACCTCGGCGGTCACGACCGTCTCAAGGCCCGACACCGCGCCGGTCAGCGTCAGCGACAGCCGCCCCGCCACGGCATCCGACACCTCGACCCGGCGCAGGGCAAAGCGCGGCTCCCACCGGTCGATGGCCTCGGCGGTGGCCGCGAACAGATCGACCAGCGTCTCGCCGTTCAGCGGCGCGTCGATCAGGCGCGGCAGGTCCGACCCATAGTCGCGCCGCATCACGCGGGACCCGACGGGGGTCGAAAGGATGTCGTTGATCGACTGCGCAAGGTGCTGATCCCCGGGCAGGACGCGCAGGGTGCTGGCGGACAGGCCGGTCATGGGTTCGGCCCGCCCGTGTTCGCGGCACCGGTCAGAACGCCGCCATGGGTGTGGGTGGTCAGGCTGATCCCCGCCGCCAGCACCTCGGTGTCGGCGGTCACCGTGCCGGTCAGGCGGATGTCGCCCTCGACGTACAGATCGCCGATCACCCGCAGCGTGCCGCCGCCCAGGTCCATCGTCGGGCTGGCAGTGTCGGGGGCCACGGCATTGCCGTCGATGGGCAGCGACCCGCCGACAAAGGCGCGGCCCATGTCGCCCGACGGCGCTTAGACCGTGACCTGTTCGCCGACCGCAGGCATGACGTGCATCCGGATCGTGCCCGACCGGATCTGCTGCACCTGAATCGGCGCGGTATCCAGCTCGCCGATCCGCACCCGCACGCGGGCCGTGCCGTTGTCGACCGCCGTCACCACGCCGATGCCGACAAGGTTGCCGATCATCCGGTCGGCCTCGGCGGCGGCGCGGGTCATTCGCCGTCTCCGATCAGGTCATAGTCCTTCTCGAAGGCGGCACCGATGCGCGGGGCCTGCCCGAGGTACAGTTCCGGCACGATCGCCGGGGCGACGGGCATTCCCGCCAGGCTGATCGGCTGCGTCCATGTGACCGCCGACAGCGACAGCGCCTGCTTTTCCGACCCGGCAGTGATCAGCGGTTCCTCGGCCACGTCAAAGGCCGCGCCCAGATCGCCGGGCCTGCCCCAGACCTGGTCGGGGATCAGGCGCAGCAGCACCTGCGCGATGTTCGCCGCCGCCACGTCGCGCGGCAGACCCAGTTCCTCGCGGGTCAGGATGAAGGCGACCATCTGCACCTGCCACAGGTACAGCGGCCCGGCCACGGTCTGGTCCTGCCGGATGCGCAGGCGCGACACCAGCACCGCCGGGGCCGCGACGCCGCGCTGCTTCAGCTGATCCAGATCGAACCGCCCGGCCATGCCGCGACAGTCGCGCAGGCCGGGCAGCACCACGCGGATGCGGGCGGCGATGATCTCGGGCAGCCTGGCCAGAAGGTCGGCGGGCGTGTCGGTCATTTCAGGTACTCCCCGGCCACGTCGATGACGAGGTCCTCGATCTCGCGGCGGTTTTCGGCGGACAGGCCGAGGTAGGGGCGCGCGGGAATGCCGCGCCCGCCGAACTGCTGGATCGCGGAATAGGGCGTGCGCGTGCCCACGCGGACGGTCGTGCCGTTGCTGTAGTTCTGAATGCTGCCCAAAAGGTTCTCTTTGTTGATCAGCAGCGAAGCGGCGGGCGCGGTTGCGGCGCGTCGCGCGGCATGGCGCTCCGACCACGGTTCCCAGGGCGTGCCGTCGGGCGCGGTCTTTTCGTCGACGAGTCGGAGATACGTTTGGTCTTCGATTGCCGAGCTGACCTTGTCCCTGATCTGCGCCACGCCATCAGACCCCAGCCGCGCAAAGACGCGGTCGATCTCGGCCATCGCCCGGGCATCCAGCGTGACGGTCAGCTCCACCCCGGCGGCCATCAGAGGTCCCGCATCTGCTGGCGGGTGAACAGCTTGTCCGGCCCGCCCGAAACGATGGGCTGCGGCCCCCGGAAATCGCCGTCCTCGGTCACGCCTCCGATGGGGGTCGTGAACACGAGGTTCGCCTTTCCGGCGGCCAGATCGCGCAGCCGCGCCAGGGCGCGTTCGTACCGCTTGTCGATCTCGTCGGTCATCAACTCGCCCGAAAGCGCCAGACGGTACACCGCGATGTCGACGCACAACTGCGTCAGCACCAGCGGCACCTCGGCCAGCGGCAGGCTGTGGCGCGGGGCCAGATAGCTGTCGATCTCGGCCGTCGCATAGTTCAGCGCCACCGCGACCGCCGCCGAATCCGGCACGCCGTCGCGGTCATGATCCGCCACGACCAGCGCGTTGTGGCCGTACAGGGTCGCAATGTCGGACTGCGTGGCGTAGGGCATCGGAGGCTCCGGAAATCAGGGTGCCGGTCTCTCCCGGCGGTCAGGGGCCTCGTTCCCCCTCGTCAACGCACACCGCAGTGCGCCTGCCTACTCGGATCGCCGGGGGCGGGTTCTCATTCGCCCGTGCCTCCCCCGGTTCGCGACTGATCCTTTCGCTCGGGATCAGGGAGCCGCCTTCAGGTCGCCCCAGACCTCGGCCACCAGCGCCGCCGTCAGGCCCCTGGTCACCTCGGGCAGGGCCGCGCGGATGGCGGCGGTTCTGGGCACGCCCTTGCCGTCAAAATCGCTTGGTGCCAGTTTGCCGATGGCAACGCGCACGGCTTCTTTCAGATCGGTCGTGTCCGGCGCGCCTGGCGGCGGGGCCGCTGCCATCTCCTTCAGGGCGCGGCCGACGACGCCAAGGGCCGCCAGCGTGGTGAACACCGGCACCGGCAGGGTGATCGGCGCGCCGGGTTCGTAGAGCACGCCGTCATGGTCCAGCCGGGACAGCACCCGGCCCGTGACCATCGGCGGATCAGCCTGGTCCGACATCCCGGCCCCCTTACGCGACGGCGTTCTGGACGAAGTAGCCCAGGTCCTGCGCCACGATCAGTTCCTTGACGCGTTCGCCCGCGCGGATGCGGAAGCCGCCCTCCAGGCCGATGTCCGGGTCCTCGATCCGGCCCGAAATCGGCTCGCCGTAGGCGGCAGTCAGACCAAAGGTCATGATTCCGCCTTCGACCTGGGCCATCGGGTTCAGGTGAAGTGCCGCGATGTGCTTGCCCCAGGCGCGCGACAGCGTCGGCGTCTGGCCGGGCTTGGCGGTGTTGATCGATGCGTCGCCGATCAGCAGTTGCGTGACGCCTTCGCCCGCGAACAGTTCCAGGAACTGTTCGCGGTTGACGATGCCGCCGGTCGTCGTGGTGCCCTTGACGGCATTGACGACCTTGGGGTGCATCGACAGCTTCGACCAGACGTCGCGCCCCATCACCAGCGTGTTGGCGGGCATGCCCGACATCGTGCCGTTGATCGCCGTGACGATGACGCCGAACGGATCGCTGTTCACATAGTCGCTCAACTGCGTCGTGCCCGACAGCGTGATGCGGCGGGTGGCGGCATAGGTGTTCAGGTTGAAGACCAGACCCGCCGCGCGCGCTTCGCGGATATCTTCGATGGTCCGGATCAGCGACATGGTCGCCTGCTGCTCGGGATCGACGATGCTGCGGCCCTGCGCACGGGCATCCTGCGCCGCCCGGATATCGGAATAGGGGATCGGCACGTCCAGGCCGAAATCATCCACCGACGCCGTCACTTCGGTGCTGGAAAACTCGATCTGGCTCGTGCGGCCCTTGCGGCTGACCCGCGCGTCCGGCGTGTTGAACGCCTCGCCGACGGGATAGACGGTGTACTTGAACCGCTCGGCGCTGACCTGAATGCGCGGCAGCACACGATCTGCGATCCGGTCCTGCTCGCGGTTCCGATAGCCGATGGCGATGGCCGACAGGGCCGGATCGATGGTGAAGGGGCGGGTGACGGGCATGATGCTCTCTTTCCGGTCTGCGGGTTACGGGGTGCGCAGCAGGCTGGGCTGCACCAGGACCTCGACGAAGTCGCCGACAACACCCGGCTCCAGCGCGATGCCGACGATCCGCACCGTGGTGGCCGCGACGGCCACGGCGGCGATGGCGCGGCCCGAAGCGTCGGACGTCAGCGCCGCACCGGCGGTCACCGTGCCGCCCAGCTCGACCGAGGCCACGCCCTGGACGACCACGTCGACCATGTCGCCGCTGGCCCCCGCCATGCGTTCGAACACGCCGATGCTGGGGTCGGTGTTGGCGGCGGCCGGGGCCACCCGGGCGCTGGCCGACACGTCGGAAAACCGGGCGATGCGGCGGGCCGTGGTCGCGGCGCTGGCCTCGAACGGCAGGATCAGCAGGGGGATCATGGTCATTTCGGTTGCTCCACGTGGTTGACCGCATCGGCGATGCCGACGGTGATGCCCTTCGCCGCCTGCTCGGCCTGATAGGCCGCAGCACGGCGGGCGATGTCGGTGGCCTTCTGCTCGGCGTTCAGCGCAAGGTCGGTCGCGGCGGGCTGCCTGCCGTCCAGCCCCGAAGGCGGCGCGATCACCGGGGCGCTGGCGATCATCGCGGCGAATCGGTCAAGGCCCCCCTCCTGTCGGCAGGCCGCCAGGTGATAGTCGCGCGATGCCGGTGCGATCCGGCCCGACGCCGTGGCGGCATCGACGGCGGCGACGATGGCCGCCTCGCGCGCGGCGGCCTCGGCGGCTTCGAAGCCGCGAATGCGGTTCAGCGCCAGATCGTGATCGGCGCGGGGCACGAACCGCGCGGGGTCCGGTGCCTGCGCCGCGTTCAGCGCCGTATCGCGGGCCGCTGTCAGGGCGGTGATGGCAACCACGGCATCCGC
>JAAFHX010000040.1 GCA_013297695.1 Rhodobacterales bacterium
GCGTCACCGGCTGAACCTGCAGAACGTGCTGCAACCCGTGGGTGAAGAAGGCTGCGAACAGCGTGGACTTGAACGGCAGGATGCGCAGGCTGTCGCTGCTGGTGCCTTCGGGGAAGAACAGCAGGCGGTGCCCGGCGCGCAGCCGCGCCTCGAACAGGTCGCGCTGTGCCTTGGCCTCGGCCCCCTTGCGGGTGATGAAGACGGTGCCAGTGGCGCGCGCCAGCCAGCCGATCCCGGCCCAGCCCGCCACCTCGGATTTCGAGACGAAGTACACGCGCGACACGGCGTTCAGCACGAAGATGTCCAGCCATGAGGCATGGTTCGCCACCATTGCCCCCGGATGGGCCATCGGCTTGCCCCGCACGGTCAGCCTCAGGCCCAGCAAGGCGCAGGCGATGCGGCAGACGGCCTGCGTGAGATGGGGCGTCACCGGGCGGTGCGCGCCGAACAGCGGACGCTCGACCAGACGCAGCAGCAGCAGGATGCCCAGCCCGCCGAACACGACCAGCCCCAGCCCCCCGCCCCGCAGCCAGATCCGCAGCCAGCCGGCCGGACCGGGCGGCGGCAGGGGCATGGGGTCGTGCAGCCAGCCCCCGGCAGTCATTCCGCGCGGCCTGCCTTGCGCAGATAGAACTCGCGGTGCTTGGCCGACATGCGCCCGGTATCCATGACCAGACAGACATCGGTGGTGTTGAAGGCGTGGTCGATCCAGGCCCCCTCGCCCACGAAACCGCCCAGCCGCAGATAGGCCTTGATGAGCGACGGCATGGCCTGCATCGCCGCCTTGCGGTCGATGGCGGCGGGCGGCACCAGGTCCATCGGCTGGAACTGCGCGGGGCGCGCCCTGACCCGCAAGGGCTCCGGTGCCAGATGCCGCTGCTGCAGCCAGGCCAGCGGCATGGCCAGCGGCCCGGGATCGGTGCCGTGAAAACTGGCCACCCCGAACAGCACCTCGATGCCCCGCTCCAGCACATAGTCGGCCAGCGCGTTCCACAGATGGAACATCGCCATGCCGCCGCGATAGTCGGGGTGCACGCAGGACCGGCCCAGTTCCAGCAGCCGCCGCCCGGAGGTGCGCAGCGCCGTCAGGTCGTATTCCTCTTCCGAGTAGAACCGACCCTGCGGCCCCAGGCGGTCACCAGGCAGCAGCCGGTAAACCCCCACGACATCCTCAAGCGCCACCGGATCGCGGCGCGTGTCGATCAGCAGCAGATGATCGAACAGCGGGTCGAACGCATCCCGTTCCAGCCGCGCGGCATGGTCCACCATCTCTCCGGTGCCGCCAAGCTCTTCGACAAAGACCAGATAGCGCAACCGCTGCGCGGCCTGCAGGTCACGCGCGTCCGCAGCAAGGCGCAGAACGAAATGCGGGTCATCGGGTGTCATCGGGGCCGTCGTCTTCCCTTGGCGCCACGGGCACAGTCCTGCCTTGCCGGAAGCGCCGCCGATGCCGCGCGCCAGCGGTGTTCTAGTGAGTCAGCGGTGTTCTTGCAACAGCGCCACCGCCTTTGCCCCAGCTTTCAATCCCTGGTTGCATAATCGTCGTTTTTTGAACAGTACTGCACCTATGAGTTGAATACCGGCTGCAGTTCGATCCGCGACCCTTCGATCACGACCTTTCCCGCGTGTTCGAAGTTCACGGTGATCCGGCCGCCGATGTTCGACTGCACCTGCCCCAGACCCCAGTCCGGCTGGCCGGGGTGGCGCACCAGCATGCCGGGTTCAAGTATCGCGTTCACGCCGTTTCCTTCTGCCCTGCCGAGGATACCATGCCCGAAAAGCCCGACCTTGCCGCCCTGATCGGAAGCCGCATCTGCCACGATCTTATCAGCCCGATCGGTGCCATCGGCAATGGGGTCGAACTGATGCTGATGGAGGCCGCGACCAAGGGGCCGGAACTGTCGCTGATCTCGGAAAGCGTGGCCAATGCCAATGCGCGCATCCGCTATTTCCGCGTGGCCTTCGGGTCGGCGGGCAGCGACGCGCGGATCGGGCGGCCCGAGGTATTGTCGATCCTGTCCGAGGTGACCAAGGGCGGACGGCTGCAGATCGGCTGGACCGGGCCTGCCGACCTGTCACGGCGCGAGGTCAAGCTGGCCTTCCTGCTGATCCAGTGCCTGGAAACGGCGATGCCCTGGGGTGGCCAGATCACCGTCGTCACCGAAGGCCCACGCTGCACCGTGACGGGAACGGCACCCCGCCTGCGGGTCGATCCGGCCCTTTGGGAAGTGCTGTCGAACCCCCATGCCGCTGCCGACATCACCCCGGCGCTGGTGCATTTCGCACTGGTCCCGGCCGAGATGCAGGCCCAGGCCCGCCGCCTGACGGTCGAGATCGGGGCGACCGAAATCCGTATGGGGTTCTGAAGCCCCGGCTGTGATCCGGCCTTGCGCGCGGACGCCGGTGCGTGCAGCCTTGGAGCACCAAGGGAACGCCCGAGCCGGGCAGAAGGAACCACGATGCAGGTCCGACCTTCCCGCACCGGGGCCGAAACACCGCCTGTTGCGCCCGTGTGGCAGGGCAGTCTTCTGCATATCCATGTCACTCGCGCCGCCCGTGCACCGATGGAGCGGCGCGATCTGGCACGGCTTCTGCCCGGCATCGGGGTCGAGGGAGACCGCTATGCGACCGGGCTTGGCACCTATTCGCCCTTTCCCGATATCCGCGAGGTCACGCTGATCGAGACCGAAACGCTCGAGGCCCTGCGGCGCGACCACGGCATCACGCTTTCCCCGGAACAGCACCGGCGGAACCTGACGACCGAAGGCGTGCCGCTGAACCATCTGGTCGGGCGGCGGTTCCGGGTGGGTCCGGTGCTGCTGGAGGGCGGGCGGCTGAACACGCCCTGCCGGTATCTCGACATGATAACAATGCTGTCCGTCTGCGACCATCTGGTGCACCGGTCGGGCCTGAATGCCCGCATCCTTGAAGGCGGCGACATCCGCCCCGGCGACCCGATCCGGCCTGCCTGACCGGCCTCAACTGCGGATCGTGCCGTCGCCGGTGACCAGATACTTGAAGCTGGTGAGCTGTTCCGCCCCGACCGGCCCGCGCGCATGCAGCTTGCCCGTGGCGATGCCGATTTCCGCCCCCATGCCGAATTCGCCGCCGTCGGCGAACTGGGTCGAGGCGTTGTGCAAAAGGATCGCCGAGTCGAGCCGGGTGAAGAAGCGTTCCACCACGGCGGGGTCTTCGGTCAGCACCGCTTCGGTGTGCTGGCTGCCATGGCGGCGGATATGGGCGATGGCCGCATCGACCCCGTCCACCAGCTTGACCGCGATGATCTTGTCCATGAACTCGCGCCCGAAATCGTCGGGCTTTGCCGGCACCGTGCCGGGAATCCGCGCCAGTTCGCCCTCGGCCCGCACCTCGACGCCCAGGGCCAGCAGGTCCTGGATCAGCACATCGCCATGCCGGATGTAGAAGGCGCGGTCGATCAGCAGGCATTCGGCAGCACCGCAGATGCCGGTGCGGCGGGTCTTGGCATTGATGACCACGCGCCGCGCCTTCATCAGGTCGGCGGCCCCATCGGCATAGACGTGGCAGATGCCCTCCAGATGGGCAAAGACCGGCACCCGTGCCTCGCGCTGCACCAGCCCCACCAGCCCCTTGCCGCCGCGCGGCACGATCACGTCGATGAATTCGACGGCGCGCAGCATCTCGGTCACCGCGGCCCGGTCGCGGGTCGGCACCAACTGGATCGCATCAACCGGCAGGCCCGCGCCGCGCAGGCCCTGCACCAGACAGCCATGCAGCGCGGTCGAGGAGTGAAAGCTTTCCGACCCGCCGCGCAGGATCACCGCATTGCCCGACTTCAGGCACAGCGCGCCTGCATCGGCAGTCACGTTGGGCCGCGATTCGTAGATCACGCCGACGACGCCCAAAGGCGTGCGCACGCGGCGGATATGCAGGCCCGACGGCATGTCCCATTCGGAAATGACCTGTCCCACCGGGTCATCCTGTGCCGCCACGGCGCGCAGGCCGGTTACGATGCCCGCAATGCGCCCGTCATCCAGCATCAGGCGGTCCAGCATGGCGGGCGACAGGCCCTTGTCGCGCCCGTAAGCCATGTCGCGGGCATTGGCCTGAATGATCTCGCCCCGTGCTGCCCAGACCGCCTCGGCAGCCCCTTCAAGGGCCTCGCGCTTGTCCCGCGACGGGGCAAAGGCCAGTTCCGCAGCCGCCGCGCGCGCCCGCTGGCCGATCTGGTGCATCAGCCCCTCAACGTCTGCGCCGTCCATGACCATCCCTCCCCGTCTGGCGCGGGCAACCTAGCAAGCCGCGCAGGAAAATCAACGTGCCCCGGACGCGGGAAACCGGGGCCCGGTCACAGCACCATGTCATCGCGGTGGATCAGCGCGGCGCGGCCGGCATAGCCCAGGATCGCCTCGATCTCGGCGGACCGGTGGCCCGCGATGGCGCGGGCCTCTTCGGCGGTATAGCGGACAAGGCCCTTGCCAAGGGCATCTCCTGCCGGCCCGACGATCGCCACAGGGTCGCCGCGCCCGAAGGCCCCGGCGACCGAGGCCACACCGGCGGGCAGCAGCGACTTTCCAACCCGCAGCGCGACCACGGCCCCGGCATCTACCCGCACCTCGCCCCGCGGCTTCATCGCCGCGATCCAGCGCTTGCGCGCGGCCTGCGGGTCGCCCTGCGCCACGAACCAGGTGCAGGCCGCCCCGTCCGCCAGCGCCGACAGGGGCCGCAGCACCGACCCTTCCATGATCGCCATGGCACAGCCGCCCGCGACGGCGGTCTTGGCCGCCATCACCTTGGTCTTCATGCCGCCCTTCGACAGGCCTGACACCGGATCGCCTGCCATCGCCTCGATCTCGGGCGTGATCGCCTGCACCAGATCGAACCGCCGCGCGGTCGGGTCCTGCTTGGGGTTGGCGGAATAGAACCCGTCCACGTCCGACAGAAGGACAAGCTGATCGGCCCCCACCGTCACCGCGATCTGCGCGGCCAGCCGGTCATTGTCGCCAAAGCGGATTTCATCGGTTGCCACGGTGTCGTTCTCGTTCACGATGGGCACCACGCCCAGACCCAGCAGCGTTTCCATCGTGGCACGGCTGTTCAGGTAGCGGCGGCGATCCTCGGTATCCTCAAGCGTCACCAGAATCTGGCCGGTGGTGATGCCGTGCGGGGCAAGGAATTCCTCGTAGGCCCGCGCGAGCCGGATCTGCCCCACCGCCGCCGCCGCCTGGCTTTGTTCCAGCGCCAGCGGGCCATCGGCCAGCCCCAGCACCCCGCGCCCAAGCGCGATCGACCCCGACGACACGAGGATCACATCCGCCCCGCGCGCCTTGATAAGCGCCACATCCTGCGCCAGCGCATGCAGCCAGCCGCTGCGCAGGCCGGTCGCACGGTCCACCAGCAGGGCCGAGCCGATCTTGACGACCAGCCGCCGCGCCGCGCGGATATCGGGGGCCACCAGCGTCATCAGGGCTGCCACGGTCCGTCCTCGGGCACCTCGGCGCGTTCACCGGTGATCTGCGCATACAGCGCGCGCAGCACCTCGGGCAGGCCCTGCCGCGACACGCCCGAAATCACGAACACCGGCCCGCCGCTGGCCTTTTCCAGCGCGCGGCGACGGGTCGAAATGGTCTTGGCATCCAGCGCATCGACCTTGTTCAGCGCGGTGATGCGCGGCTTGTCGCCAAGGGTCTCGGCATAGGCCTCAAGCTCGGCCACGATGGTTCGGTAATCCTTGGTGATGGTGCTGGAAGTCCCATCCACCAGATGCAGCAGCACCGAGCAGCGTTCGACATGCGCCAGAAACTGCGTGCCAAGGCCGCGCCCCTCGCTGGCCCCTTCGATCAGGCCGGGAATGTCGGCCATGACGAACTCGTGCCCGTCGATCCCCACGACGCCCAGGTTCGGCACCAGCGTCGTGAAGGGGTAGTCCGCGATCTTGGGCCGCGCATTCGAGGTGGCCGCAAGGAAGGTCGATTTCCCCGCGTTCGGCAACCCCACCAACCCCGCATCGGCGATCAGCTTCAGCCGCAGCCAGATCGTGCGCTCGATCCCTTCCTGCCCCGGATTGGCCCGCCCGGGCGAGCGGTTGGTCGAGGATTTGAACTGCAGGTTGCCCCAGCCGCCATTGCCGCCCCTGGCCAGAAGCACCCGCTGCCCGACGGTGGTCAGGTCGGCGATCACGGTTTCCTCGTCCTCGTCCAGCACCTCGGTGCCGACCGGCACCTTCAGCACGATGTCGTCGCCCGACTTGCCGGTGCGCTGCGCCCCCATGCCGGGCGCGCCGTTCCGGGCAAAGAAATGCTGCTGATAGCGAAAGTCGATCAGGGTATTCAGCCCCTCCACGGCCTCGGCCCAGACCGATCCGCCATTGCCGCCGTCGCCGCCATCCGGCCCGCCGAATTCGATGAACTTCTCGCGCCGGAAACTGACGCAGCCCGATCCGCCGCCGCCCGAGCGGATATAGACCTTGCACAGGTCGAGGAATTTCATGTCCGGCGTCCTTTGTGGCTGCCACGTCAGGCCCCTCCCCTAGCCCAGGGCCGGGGGCAGGCTCAACCGCGTTCCTGCGCGCCGCAGGGCGTCAGGCGAGTTTCTTCAGGTAGGTCCAGGTCGGAACCCGCGCATTGCGGGCCACGCTGAACGTCTCGGCATCGCCAAGGTATTCGAACCCGCAGTTGGTCAGCACCCTGGCCGAGCCGGGATTGTCCTGGAACACCTCGGCAAAGATCGTGCGCGACGCCAGCGGATTGGCCGCGACCAGCGCCCGCACCGCCTCGGACGCGAAGCCAGCGTTCCAGAAGGCGGGGGCGACCCAATAGCCGATCTCGGACTGCCCCCGGTCCATTCCGGTGAGCGAGATCACACCCAGAACCTCGGCGAGGCCCGAGGCAGAGCCATCCATCACCCAGGCCCGTTCCGGCCCGGCCCCCGCCATCATGCGGGCGGCGTAGGCCTCGGCGGCACCCGGCGGGTAGGGATGCGGGATCGACCGGGTGCCGTCGGCAACCCGACGGTCCCCGGCAAACATCGCCAGCAGGCCCGCATCGGATTTTCGCAGCGGGCGCAGGATCAGACGGCCGGCCGGAATGCCGGCAACGGCCTGTGATGGTGCAGACAGCATGTCGAACGTCATGGCTTCCCTCCTGCGAAGCGCATGGAAACCGGCAGCGGGTGCCGGTTCCGGGCGCGGGTCCGGGCGGCACGGCACCCGGAAAGTCTTGTGTCCTAGCGCATCAAGATGGCAATCCGGTGTCAGTCGTGCACCCGGCCCTTGCAAAGGCGCACAACCCCGGAATGGCGACGGGGACCGGCCTTCCGGCCGATCCCCGCGGACATCCCGGATGCTGGGGTTCGGCTTATTCGGCGGCCTCGACCACCGGAAGCACGGAAATGAAGGTGCGGCCCTTCATGCCCTTCTTGAACGCAACCTTGCCCTCGACGACGGCAAAGATCGTATGGTCGGTGCCCATGCCCACGCCGGTGCCGGGGAACCACGTCGTGCCGCGCTGGCGCACGATGATGTTGCCGGGAGCCGCCGCCTGACCGCCATAGAGCTTCACGCCCAGACGGCGACCAGCCGAGTCGCGACCGTTGCGGGACGAACCGCCTGCCTTCTTGTGTGCCATGGGGTGTTACTCCTTCGAAGCCGTTTCGTGGGCGGCACGGCGGGCGTCGGCAGTGCCGACAGCCGGGGCCACGCCCGTGGCATCCGCACCGGATGCCAGAATCTCGGTCACCCGCACCAGCGTCAGATGCTGGCGGTGGCCCTTGGTGCGCTGCGACGAATGCTTGCGGCGGCGCTTGACGAAGTGGATGACCTTGTCACCCTTGATCTGCTCGATCACCTCGGCCTGCACGGCGGCACCCGCCACCATCGGCACACCGACGGTCAGCGTCTCGCCGCCGACCATCAGAATCTCGTTGAACTGGATTTTGGCTCCAGCCACCGCGTCAAGCTTTTCCACGCGCAGAACGTCACCCGCCTGCACCTTGTACTGCTTTCCGCCTGTCTTGAGGACAGCGAACATCGGTCTTTCCCTTTTCCTTAGCCGCGTCCTGTGGCCCCGGTCGGTTCCGGTGTTCTGCGTCGCCTCGGACAGCGCGGCCCGTGCGGGCCCTTGTCAAACAAAAAGCCCCGGCAGGGCGAAGCCCGACCGGAGATGGGCGCTTATGGTCGAACACTGCCCGGCTGTCAAGCACCCGACAGGGACCGGCTTACAGGTCCTCACCCGCCAGCATCTGCGCGGCTGCCCGGCCCAGGTTCTGCGACAGGCTGCTGAAGACCGCGTCAAACGCCGCAAACAGCGCCGCGTTCAGCGCCTGCCCCGGCCCGCTTTCGGAATAGGCGACATAGGCGCGCATGTCCTCGTCCGACAGGGGTTGATAGGCCAGCGTCAGGAACGGGTACAGCCAGTCCTGCGTCTCGGCCCGGATCTCGCCTTCCTGCGACCAGACATCCGACAGGATTTCGCGTTCCGACAGACCTTCGCCGAATGCCCCGCCTGCGGCCATCCCGTGATAGAAGGCGAGGTTGGAATTCAGCGCCCCCTCGACATTCCGCTCGATCAGGTCGTTGACGTCGGCGAACCGCAGGATGAGCGTCAGGCGCGGATCATCGGCCCGGCGCATCTCGTCCACCTGCACCTGCGCGGCCTTCTCCACCGCATCATCCAACAGCGCGCGGCGGGCGGCAAGTTCCAGCGCAACGATCCGCTGGCCCCGATCCGTTCCGAAGAAGTCCAGCGTCGCGTCCAGAGCCTCGGGGTGGGCGGCCATCTGGGGGTCGAAGACATCGTCGAACTGCCGCCGCATGCCTGCGGGGTCATAGATCGTCGCAACCAGCCTTGCCCACCTTGCCCCTCCCTTGCCCGGAAACAGCTCGTCCTCCAGATCAGCACCATAGGCGATGCCCTCGTCGCGCATGACCACCAGCATCTCGTCGATCCGCAGCAGGCGCGACAGGTCCTCGACCGTTCCGGCAGACAGCGGAAGCGCACCGAACAGGGCAACGCACAGCGACAGGACGATACGATGCAGCATGGGAAGGACTTTCGGCTGGACCCCTTGGCCGCGCCAGCAGACCCGATTGCCGAGCCAAGAGCCAGCGGATTCCACGCCGCACCCGCCGCCCCCGCGCGCCGAATTCAGGGTTGCAACCGCACCGCCCCTGCACTACACCCCGCGCTTACCAAGACCACCGACGCGGAGAGGTGCCGGAGCGGTCGAACGGGGCGGTCTCGAAAACCGTTGACCCTTTGCGGGGTCCCAGGGTTCGAATCCCTGTCTCTCCGCCAATTGATCACGTTAAGTTATTGAAATTGATAAATAGTTCACAATCGCTTGTCCCAATTCTTCCCCTTCGGCGCGTTGGATGCCCCCGGATAGTGGCGGAACATGAGGGAAGATAGCCATGCCGAACGGTACCGCGCGCCTGTCTTTATGGTACCGGAAAGAAACCCCGCGTCGGCTGCCATGGCGCGGGCGCGCGTCATGGACGCAGCGTTAGACGCGCCCTCTTTTCATAGAATCGACACAGCGCGCTGGCCTTCCGGTGGCCCCATAGGTCATCGAGCGTGGCGGGCGGTGGATTTCCTGGATCAGTAGGTTGTGCAGACGATCTGACCCGCAATCATTGATCCGGGCAGGGTCGTGTCGCGGCATGTCGTCGTCTGAGGGCGGTCCGGTGCGATTGAAAAGTCCGAAACCGCCGAAGCGGAAGTGGAAAGCGGGCGCAGCGTTCCAAGATTGTTTGCGAGAGGGGCCAACGGGTCCGGCTGATCGGCCTGCGACGGGAACATGCCGGCTATGCTTGCAGCCTGACGGGCCTGTGCCGCCTCGAGAGACCGCGCCTGGTTCTGAGCATCCTGCGCTTCAAGCTGAGCAACCTGTCCGCAGGCGTTAGGATTGCCGCCTGTGCAGGCGACCTGAAGTGCGGCAACGGCGGGGGAAGGCGGGGCTGGCTGTGGCGGTGTTGCCTCAACACACGCTGTCAGCAGGCACGTCATAGCCACAGCAAGAACGGTCAATCGCGACATTCAACACTTCCCTCAGGTCCACGTCCCCGAGTCTTGTCGAAGTGCTGGCTACCGGGCAATGAAAACACTTCGAAGGTCGGGCATCATCGAGAACACCGCTGTCGCGCCTGCCCTAGCCTGCGAGGGAACGTGAAGTCACCTTCCGTCCCGTGCAGCGCCCCTTTCATACTGTCCAGGTTCCAGCGCACCGCCGCTGCCGCGCGGCCCGCTTCCTGCTTGATCACGGCGCGGATTTTGCCTGCGTGTCCGTATGTTGGCAAGTGACGGAAAGCAGTTCGGAGCGACGCCGGGATTGCGGGGTTGTCGCGGTTGACAAGCCCGCCCCGGCCAGTGGCGTCGCCAGACGCGAGCGGCGTCGTGCGGGCCATCTGCCGCAAGGAACCCGATCCGGAAGCCCCCCCCCTTACCGTGGCGGCAGGGAACTCCTGCCGCCTTCGACCGTACCTTCCCCTCGCAAAGGGGGCGGGACGCGGCGCAGCCCGCAAGACAGCCCGTGATGTTCAAGGGCGAAACGCAGGCCCGGCGTTTCGCCCGGGCCGGATGAAGGCCGCAGGCGTCATGCGTCTTGTCTGATGACACCGCATGGCCCGGAAGACAAAGGGGCAGCCCCCTTCCGTCGGCCTTCAGCTTGCGTCGTCCTGCGGCGCGGCGGCGCGGCGGCGCACGAGGGTGCTGCGCAGGTCATGCATGGCCATCAGCAGCGCCTGTGACACTTCGTCGATCTGCGCTGCGCTGGCCCGGGTCTGCACCCAGTGCGCGGCGTGGTTCAGCGCTTCGACGGTGCGGCGGATGTCCTCGATCCCGCGCGCTTCGGCCCCGGCCTGTTGCCCCAGCACCCATGCCGCAATCGCCGCTTCGTCCTCGGGGTTCAGCACCTGCCCGCCCTGCGGCCTTACCTCGCCGGTGCGCAGGTTGACCAGGGCCACGGGCTCCATCTCCAGCCGCTCCCGCAAGGCCGCGCCGTTTACCCGGAACACCAGCGCACCCGGTTCGCGGAGGCGAAAGTAATGGCGCGGCAGGTCCATGACCGCCCTCAGGTCAGCGCGGCGCAGAAGTCCCGGATGCGCGTGCAGGCGGCACGCAGCACCTCGTCCGACGTGGCATAGCTGACGCGGAAGTTGGGCGACACGCCAAAGGCCGACCCGAACACCACGGCTACCCCCGCCTCTTCCAGAAGCGCCGTCGCGAAGACTTCGTCATCGGTGATCCGGGTACCCCCCGCGCTGGTCTTGCCGATGCAGGCCGAGATGTCGGGATAGACATAGAACGCCCCTTCCGGCGTCGGGCAGGTGACCCCGGGGGCATCGTTCAGCATCCCCACCACCAGATCGCGGCGGCGCTGGAACACCGCGCGGTTCGTGGCCAGAAAATCCTGCGGCCCTGTCAGCGCCTCCAGTGCCGCATACTGCGCGATGGAACAGGGGTTCGAGGTGCTCTGGCTCTGGATCGTGCCCATTGCCTTGATCAGCGCCGCAGGTCCCGCCGCATAGCCGATGCGCCAGCCGGTCATGGCATAGCTTTTCGACACGCCGTTGCAGGTCAGGGTGCGGTCGTACAGCAGTGGTTCGATCTGTGCGGGCGTGGTGAATTCGAACCCGTCGAACACCAGGTGTTCGTACATGTCATCCGACATGATCCAGACCTGCGGGTGGCGCAGCAGCACATCGCACAGCGCGCGCAGTTCGGCCCGGGTATAGCCCGCGCCGGTCGGGTTCGAGGGCGAGTTGAAGATGAACCACTTGGTCCGTGGCGTGATCGCCGCCTCAAGCTGCGCGGGCGTCAGCTTGAACGCGGTCTCGATCCCCGCAACCACCGGCACCGGCGTTCCGCCCGCCAGCAGCACCATGTCGGGGTAGCTGACCCAGTAGGGGGCCGGAATGATGACCTCGTCACCGGGGTTCAGCGTGGCCATCAGCGCGTTGTACAGCGTCTGCTTGCCGCCGGTGCCGACTGTCACCTGCGCGGGCGTGTAGCTCAGCCCGTTCTCGCGGGCGAACTTGGCGCAGATCGCGGCCTTCAGCTCGGGAATGCCATCGACGGCGGTGTATTTGGTCTTTCCGGCGGCAATCGCGCGCACCGCCGCATCCTTGATGTTCTGCGGCGTGTCGAAATCCGGCTCGCCCGCGCCCAGCCCGATCACGTCACGCCCCGCCGCCGCAAGTTCCCGCGCCTTGTTCGTCACCGCGATGGTGGCCGAGGGTTTCACGCGGGCGAGGGTATCGGACAGGAAGGCCATCAGGGGCTCCGGCATCTGGGGTTCACTTGCAGGCAGCCCGTCTTAGGGGTACGCCCCGGCAGGTTCAAGCGCGAACGGGGGCTGTGCCATGGCGGAAACGGCGGAAGACCGGCTGAAGCGGCTGCGGATGCGGTCGTGGCGGCGCGGCACGAAAGAGATGGACCTGATCCTCGGCCCCTATGCCGACGCCCGGCTGGACGGCATGGGTTCTGCCACGCTGGACATCTACGAGGCACTTCTGGCCGAGAACGACCAGGACCTGATCGGCTGGGTCCTGGGCCAGACCACCCCGCCCGCGTCACTTGCCCCCCTGATCGCCGACATCGGCACCTTCGCCCGGCACCGGCTAAGCCCCAAAGCTTGAGTCGAGTTTACTGAATATTGGCGTTTTCCCCTGATTCTGCGTCGACGGCAGCAGCGGGAGTTTGTCATGACCCTTCAGGAACCCCTACTCGACGGATCGCAGAAGGCCCTGCAGGCGGTCTATCTGGACAGCCTTTCCCTTGTCGAACGGCTGCACCGGCTGCTGCTGGACGTGATAAAGGACGAATTCGAACGCCTTGGCGTGCAGGAAATAAACCCGGTGCAGGCGCTGTTGCTGTTCAACATCGGCGAGCATGAGGTAACGGCCGGGGAATTGAAGACGCGCGGCTACTATCAGGGGTCGAACGTCAGCTACAACCTCAAGAAGCTGGTCGAACTGGGCTACATGCACCACCAGCGGTCCGAGATCGACCGCCGGTCCGTCCGGGTGCGGCTGACCGAAAAGGGTCGCCGGGTTCGGGCGATCCTGACCGACCTTTTCGCCCGCCACGCCGAAGGGATGGAAAAGCGCGGCATGATCGGCGTGAACGGGATCGAAGAGATCAACAGCTCGCTCCGCCGGATGGAACGGTACTGGACCGAACAGATCCGGTACATCTACTGATCCCTGCGGGGCCGCGATGCCCCGCAAGGCCGTACCTGGGGGGACCGCCCGGCCTACCAGTGGCCGATGCTGGCCCGGCTGATCCAGGGTTCCGCCGGCGTCAGCGCAGCCCCCTTCTGCAGGATTTCGACCGACACATTGTCGGGAGACCGCACAAAGGCCATCCGCCCGTCGCGCGGCGGTCGGTTGATCGTCACGCCGTTAGCTTCAAGGTGCGCGCAGGTGTCGTGGATATTGTCCACCTCATAGGCCAGATGGCCGAAATGGCGGCTGTCCGATGGCAGGCCTGCGTCGCCATCCCAGTTAAACGTCAGTTCCACCGGGCATTCCGGCTGGCCGGGCGGGGCCAGGAAGACCAGCGTGAACCGCCCCCCTTCGTTGTCATAGCGCCGGGTCTCTTCCAGACCCAGAAGCTTGTAGAAGGCAATGGATTTCTCAAGGTCCAGCACCCGGACCATGGTGTGCAGATATCTTATCGTCACGCGTCTTGCTCCCGTTTTCCAGTTTGTGCGACCCTATCACAGCCGGGTGCGAAGGCGAGGGGGCACGCAACCGCGCCCCGCCCTCACAGGTGGCCTTGTCGGTGCCGCCCCGGTCACCGTATGCAGGGGGTCCGACGAATACGGAGCCGACCCATGCCCCTGACCCCCGAACAGCTTGCCGAAATCGCCGCCGCCCGCGCCACTCCGCGCCCGACCCTGCGCGCCGTGTCCGAGGGGATGGAGGCGCATCTGTACCGCGCCCATCCGGTGCTGGACCACGGCTTTGTCCGGGTGATCGACTACATGGGCGACGATGCCGCCATCGTGCAGGCGGCGCGGGTGTCCTATGGCGCGGGCACCCGGCATGTGCAGAACGACGAAGGGCTGATCCGCTATCTCATGCGGCACTGGCATTCCACCCCGTTCGAGATGTGCGAGATCAAGCTGCATGTGAAACTTCCGGTCTTTGTCGCCCGCCAGTGGATTCGCCACCGCACCGCCAATGTGAACGAATATTCGGCCCGCTATTCGATCCTGGATCGCGAATTCTACATCCCCGCCCCCGAGAATCTTGCGGCGCAAAGCACGGTCAACAACCAGGGCCGCGGTGCGGTGCTGGAGGGGGCCGAGGCCGCGCGGGTGCTCGAGATACTGAAATCCGACGCCAACCGCGCCTATGACCATTACGAGGACATGCTGTCCCAGGCCCGGCCTGACGGAACCCCCCAGCAGGGTCTGGCGCGCGAACTGGCCCGGATGAACCTGCCCGCCAGTATCTATACCCAATGGTACTGGAAGGTGGACCTGCACAACCTGTTCCACTTCCTGCGCCTGCGTGCCGACCCGCACGCGCAGTACGAAATCCGCGTCTATGCCGAAACCATCGCCGCCTGCGTCGCCGACTGGGTGCCGCTGGCCTGGGCGGCGTTCCAGGACTATCGCCTTGGCGGGGCCACCCTGTCGGGCAAGGCCCTCGCCTGCCTGCGCCGGATGCTGGCGGGCGAGGCGGTCACCCAGGAAACCTCCGGCATGAGCAAGGGCGAATGGCGCGAGTTCGAGGCGGTCCTGGCACCCGCAGCGGTCGGCCCTTGACCCCGGGCCACCCGGCCGCGACAGTGGCTGCGCATGCTGCCAGAGGCCGGAGAACCTGATGGAATACAGAACGCTCGGCTACTCGGGCCTCAGGGTCTCGGCCCTCACCATGGGCACCTTCACCTTCGGCGGGCGCGGGCCGTTCGGCATGGTGGGAAGCCAGGGCGTGCCCGAGGCGCGGCGGCTGGTGGACCTGTGCATCGACCATGGCGTGAATGTCTTCGACACGGCGAACATGTATTCGTCCGGCCTCTCAGAAGAGATTCTTGGCGAGGTGCTCGAGGGGCGGCGCGGCGAGGTGCTGGTCACGTCCAAGGCGCGGATGCGCACCGGGCCGGGGCCGAATGACGAAGGCACCTCGCGCTTTCACCTGATCCGCGAATGCGAACGCAGCCTGAAACGCCTGCGCACCGATTGCATCGACATCTACTACATCCACGAATGGGACGGCACGACGCCGGTCGAGGAAAAGCTGGCCGCCCTTGATACGCTGGTGACACAGGGCAAGGTCCGCTACATCGGCTGTTCCAACTATTCCGGCTGGCAGGTGATGAAGTCGCTCGCCGCCAGCGACCGCGACCGCCGGGCGCGCTTTGTCACCCAGCAGATCCACTACACGCTGGAAGCGCGCGAGGCGGAATACGAACTGCTGCCCCTGTCGGTCGATCAGGGCCTGGGTGTGCTGGTCTGGAGCCCGCTGGCCGCAGGCCTGCTGACCGGCAAGCACCGACGCGGGCAAACGGCCGAAGGGTCACGCCAGGCGGCGGGCTGGACCGAACCGCCGATCCGCGATCCCGAACGGCTGTGGGATATCGTCGAGGTGCTGGTAAAAATCGGCGCGGCCCGCGGCGTCTCGGCGGCACAGATCGCACTCGCCTGGCTTCTGACGCGGCCTGCCATCTCGTCTCTGGTCGTGGGCGGACGGACCGAGGCGCAGTTCCTCGACAACTTCGGCGCGGTCGGCCTGACCCTGACCGAAGACGAAAAGGCCCGCCTGAACGCCGTCAGCCGCGCGCCCTACATCTACCCCTACTGGCACCAGGGCAATTTCGCCACCGGCCGGTTTTCGCAGGCCGACTGGGCACTGCACCGCGACTACCAGACCTGACCCCTGCATTCATCTTGGCGAAAATATCCTCAGGGGGCAAGGGGGGCAGAATGCCCCCCTTTCTTCCTGAATTTTCGCAGAAAATTCGTGGCCCGTCAGCCCGCGAGCGCCTCGACGATCCCGCGCATGGCCAGCATGCCGGGGTCGTCCATGCCCCGGCTCTTGTCGGCAAAGATGCGGGCGCGCCCGATGGTCGCGGGGCGGTCGCGGAACTCGTCCATCACCGCGCGCGCGGCCTGCACCGCCGCCGCCCGCACCGCTGCCGGGTCGCCCAGGCCCGCCGTCGCCCTCGCCACCGCATCCAGACTGTCCAGCACCGTCTTGCCGCCCAGGTCCGCCTTGCCCCGCGCCTGCATCGCATCGCGCGCCAGCGCCGCCAGCCCCGACACCTCGGACGCCTCGACCGCCGTGCGCCCGCGCAGGGCCTTGGCCATCGCCATCAGGCCCGTCGCCATCAGCGTGCCATAGGACGACCCCGACGACTTGGTGAAGGCCTGCGCGCAGGTCAGCAGCGCCATGCCCAGATCGTCGGGCAGCGTCTCCACCCCGCCCGAGATCGCGCGCATGCCCCGCGTCATCGTCACCCCAAGGTCGCCGTCGCCCAGGGCCCCGTCGGCGGCGTTCAGCGCGTCGAACTGGCGCTCCATCTCGGCGGTCAGCCGGGTGATCCCGGCCACCATGGCGGCACGGTCGATGCTCATCCCACCCTCCAGAAGGCGCAGTCGCAGGGGGCGGTCAGCAGCGCCTCAAGCGCGTCGTCCAGCCGGATCAGCGTGAAGGACACCCCCGCCATCTCCATGCTGGTCGCATAGCGCCCGACCAGCGGCATCACGACCGTGGCCCCCACCGCATCCAGCCGCGCCTTGACCACGCGATACAGGATGTAAAGCTCCTCCGGCGGCGTCGCGCCCAGGCTGTTGACCAGCACCGACACCCGCGCGCCCTCTACCGGCATGTCGGCGAACAGCCGGTCCATCATCTCATGCGCAATCGCGTCGGCGGGGCGCAGCTTGTCGCGCCAGACGCCGGGCTCGCCGTGAATGCCCATGCCCATCTCCATCTCGTCCTCGGCGATGTCGAAGGTCGGGCGGCCCGCCTGCGGCACGGTGCAGGACGACAGCGCCGCGCCGACCGACCGGCAGGCATCTGCCGCCTTCTGCGCAACGGCGGTCACGGCGGCCAGGTCCTGCCCGGCCTCGGCCGCCGCCCCCGCGATCTTGAAGGCATAGACCATTCCGGCGACGCCGCGCCGCTTGGCGGCCTCCTCGGGCGGGGCCGAGGCGATGTCATCGGCCAGCACGACCGTCGTGCAGTCGATGTCCTCGAACGACACGAGGTCGCCCGCCATGTCGAAGTTCATCAGGTCGCCGCCGTAGTTGCCATAAAGCCGCAGCACCCCCGCCCCGCCGTTCGCGGCCCGGATCGCATCGGCCATCTGCTCGGCGGACGGGCTGGCGAAGACGTCGCCGATGGCGCAGGCATCCAGCAGCCCCGGCCCGACATAGCCGGTAAACACCGGCAGGTGCCCCGACCCGCCGCCGGTGACGATGCCCACCTTGCCGGGCCGCACCGCCCCCGCCCGCGCCACCACGCGGCCCGACTCGCCATGCAGGCGGTAGAACCCGGGGTGCGCGGCGGTCAGGCCCGCCAGCATCTCATCGACATAATCGACGGGGTTGTTGAGGATCTTCTTCATCGGTCAGCCTCCGGAACGGATGGGAAGGGATCAGGCCGAAGGCCCGGGTTTCGCAGCGGCGCGCGGACGATAGACCAGCCGCGTGTTCACGATCATCACGAAGATCAGCAACCCGCCCCAGATCAGCTCGCGCGCGAAATTCGACACGCCCAGCATGTTCAGGCCACTGGACAGGAACTGCATCGTCAGCACCGCCAGCACCACGCCGATCACCCGGCCATAGCCGCCATAGGGGTTCACGCCCCCCAGCACGGCGATCAGCACGGCCAGCAGCAGATAGCTCGACCCGTAATCGGCCTTGGCCGAATTGGCGCGGCTCATCACCACCATGCCTGCCAGCGCGCCCAGCATCCCCGACAGCAGATAGACCCGGATCAGAAGCCCGGTCACATCCATCGCGGCAAAGCGCGCGGCCAGCGGGTTCGCCCCGTACATCTGCACCCGCAGGCCAAAGGCGGTGCGGCCCAGCAGCCAGGCCATCCCCGCCGCCAGCAGCGCGAACAGGATCAGCGGGGCGGGCACGCCCAGCACGGTGCCGTTGCCGAGAAACGCCACCACGCCGGGAAAGCCCATCAGCGCCGACCCGCCGGTCAGCGCCACAGCGATGCCGGTGAAGATCAGCCCCGAGCCGAGCGTGGCCAGGATCGGCGGCAACCCGAAGACGGCAATCGCCACCCCGTTGAACAGCCCGGCCACCGCCCCCACGGCCAGCGCCGCCAGCAGCGCCACCGCCAGCCACAGCACAGCGGCACCGCCCGTCGCCTCCGGCCCGGCAAAGGCGGTCAGCAGCAGCGCCGCGACAATGGCCGACAGGTTGGCGATGCCCACCACCGACAGGTCGATCCCGCCGGTCAGCATGGTCAGCAGCATCGCCAGCGACAGGATCGCGAATTCCGGGAACTGGAACGCCATCGAGGTCAGGTTCTGCACCGACAGGAACCGGTCGGGCGACAGCGCCGACATGACCGCAAAGACCACGACCGCGATCACCGCAAGCCGCGCCTCGGGCGAGGCGACCAGCGCGGCAAGGTTCAGGTTGCGCATCGCGTTCCCCCCTCAGGCCGCCCGTGCGGCGGCGCGTTTGGCCTGCCAGGCGGGCAGGCCGGTGCCGATCAGGATCAGCACGCCCACCGCAACCGACTGCCAGGTCGACGGAATGCCGAAGACGATCAGCGAATTGCGCACCAGCACGATCAGCGCCACCCCCAGCAGCGTGCCGGTCAGCGTGCCATAGCCCCCCGCCAGCCGCGCGCCCCCCAGCACCACGGCCGCAATCACCGAAAGCTCCAGCCCCACCAGGTCGAAGGGATTGGCAACGCGCGTCATGGAGGCATGGATCACCCCCGCCAGCCCCGCCAGCGCGCCCACATAGATATAGACGAAGAACTGCGCGCCCTTGACGTTGACGCCGACCCGCCGCGCGCTTTCCAGCGACCCGCCCATGGCAAAGACCTGTCGGCCCAGCATGGTGCGGTGCAAGATCACCCAGGTCAGCACCACCGCCCCCACCAGAAAGGCAAAGGCGAGCGGCAGCGAATAGAACGACCCGTCGGGGTTGGTGCCGCGGATCATCATCATCCGCCCGAACTCGCGCATGCCCGACGGCAGCGTGGTGATCTGCTTCTGCCCGATGAAGGCCAGCATGAACCCCCGGAACATCGACAGCGTGCCCAGCGTCACGATCAGCGTCGGCAGCCCGAATCCCGCGATGAACACCGCGTTGATGCAGCCGAGGCCCGCGCCGATGGTCATCCCCAGCGCGAAGGCCACGCCCCAGGGCACGCCGGGGGCGAATGTGTTCAGCGCCATCGCGGTCGAATACATGCTGACGGCGGCAATGGCGGTAAAGCTGACGTCGATCCCGCCCGAGATCAGCACCAGCAATGCCGCCACCGCAAAGATGCCCAGCACGATCCCGCCGCGCAGCAGGTCGGTCAGCGTGGGCATCGACAGGAAGGCAGGGTCGGCCAGCGTCGCCGCCGCACAGAAGGCCAGAATGACCAGCGCCACCAGCGTCTCGTTACGGCTGAAATCGACGTGTCGCATCACGAGGCCAGCCTGTGCGCCAGATCGGCCTCGGTCGTTTCTCGCCCCGCCACTTCGCCGGTGATCCGTCCCGCCTTCATCACCAGAATGCGGTGGCAGGTCGCCAGCAGTTCCGGCAGGTCATCGGAAATCACGATCACCCCAAGGCCCCGGCGCGACAGGTCGCGGATGATCCCGTGAATGTCGGCCTTGGACCCCACATCGACCCCCACGCTCGGCCCGTTCAGGACCAGCAGGCGCGGGTTGCGCGCCAGCCAGCGGGCCAGAACCACGCGTTGCTGGTTGCCCCCCGACAGGGACCGCACCGGCGCCGCACTGTCGGGTGCCTTGACCGACAGCCGCCGCAACCAGTCCGTCGCGTCGCGCCCAAGGGCCGCGAAATCCAGCATGCCGGCCGAGGAATGGGCGTCCAGCCGCCCGACCCCGACATTCCGCAGGATCGACTGCATCAGGAACAGCCCTTCGGTCAGCCGGTCTTCGGGAACATAGCCGATCCCGGCCCGTGCCGCCGCCAGCGGATCGCCAAGGGGAACGGAATGGTCCCCGACGGTCATGATCCCGCCATCCGGCAGCACCAGCCCGAACAGCGCCTTGGCAAGCGACGTGCGCCCCGAGCCGAGCAGGCCGGAAATCCCCAGCACCTCGCCCGCGCGCAGGCCGAAGGTCACATCCTCGAAGGCCCCGGCCTTGGTCAGGTTGCGGACCTGCAGCAGGACCGGGGCGTCGGCGGGCACGGGGTCGGGCGGGGTTTCGGCCACATCGCGACCGGTCATGTGGCGGGTCAGGCTGGCGGCGTCGAACTCGGCCGCCGGGCCTTCGATCACCTTGCGCCCGTTGCGCAGCACTACGACCTTTTCGCAGACCTCCAGCACTTCGGCCAGCTTGTGGCTGACGAACAGCACCGCCACGCCATCGGCCTTCAGCCGCCGGATGATGTCCAGCAGCACCCGCACCTCGCGCTCGGTCAGCGCCGTGGTGGGTTCGTCCATGATGATGAGCCGCGCATCGCAGGCCAGCGCCCGGCAGATCGCGACCAGTTGCTTGTGCGCGACCGACAGGGTTTCGACCGGTGCGTCGGGGTCCAGGTCCACCCCCACGCGGTTCAGCGTCGCCAGCGCCAGCTTGCGAACGGGGCTGCGCCGGAACAACCGCCGATGCGAGGCAAGGCTGGCGGAAAAGGCGATGTTCTCGGCCACCGACAGGTTGGGGAACAGGCTGAAATCCTGAAAGATCACCATGACCCCGGCTGCCGCCGACAGGCGCGGGTTCAGCGGCCCCTGTTCCACCCCGGCAAAGCCGATACGGCCTCGGTCGGGCCGTTCCACCCCGGCCAGTATCTTGATGAGCGTGGACTTGCCGCTGCCGTTCTCGCCCGCCAGGCAGACCGCCTCGCCCGCACCGATGGTCAGGCCGACATCGTCCAGCGCGGTGATGCCCGCGTAGGTCTTGGTGACGCCGTCGATGGAAATCAACGGCATGGCGTGGGATGACGACACGGGGGCAGGTCCTGCTGGCGAAAAGGGGGCGGCGCGACCGCCGCCCCCGATGGTCAGGTCGGCTTCAGAACGGGTATTCGGCCATGTTGGCCTTGTTCACGTTCACCCATGCCTGGCCGTAGATCACCTTGCCGTCGAGCTTGATCTTCTCATAGCCCGGCTGGCCCAGGTCCATGCCGTCGGTCACCGTCTCGCCGTTCATCACCATCACCGCGAGCTTGTTCATCACATAGCCCGCAACCGCCGGGTCCCAGAACCCGATGCCGTCCACGGCACCCGATTCCAGATACTGCCCGGCGATCGACGGCAGCGAGGTGCCGAAGACGCAGGTCTTGTCGGCCAGCCCGCGCTCTTCGATGGCCAGCCCGATGCCCGCCACGTCGGTCGAGGCCGAGCCCTGCATCCCCTTGATGTTCGGGAAGGCGCGCAGCACTTCCTGCGCCTTGTCATAGGCCTTCTGCTGGTCGTCGAAGGTCTCGTTCTTGTCGCCGACCAGCGTCATCTTCGGATACTTTTCCTTCTGGTATGCAATCGCGCCATCGACCCACTGGTTGTGGGTCTGCGAGGTCAGCGAGCCGACGAAGACCGCGTATTCGCCCTCGCCGCCCATGCAGGTGGCAAGCTGTTCCATCAGGTTCGCACCGAAATCCTCGTTCTTGAAGGCTTCCAGGTCATAGCTGGTGTTCTGCTGGCTGGCGGCCTCGTGCGTGACGACCGCGATGCCGGCCGCCTGGGCGCGGCCCAGCACGGGTTCCAGCGCCTCGGGCGACATCGGCACCACGGCCAGCGCGTTCACGCCCTTGGCGATCAGGTCTTCCAGCAGGGCGACCTGCTGCTGCGGGTCGGCCTGGGCCGGGCCGACCAGATAGGCGTTGTTGCCGGTGTCGGCGGCGAACTTCTTCACGCCCTCTTCCATGCGGTTGAACCACTGGATCCCCGCGATCTTGACGACCGTGGCGATATCCTTCTTGTCCTGCGCCGCTGCAGGCAGCGCCAGCGTCAGCGCCGTGCCTGCGAGAAGCGCGCAGGTCAGTCCGATCCGTTTCGTCATCTTGGCTTTCCTCCCTAGATTGCCGTCAACAGTTTGCCTTCGTTGGTGAAGGTCGGTGTTGTTCGCCCGACTATAGGCGATCCGCCTTCGTAATCCAGTTTCCTTTGTTCCCTGCGCGTTGCATTTGTGCGTTGGTTCACAGGGTCCTGTCCCGATCCTCCCGCAGGATGAGCGAGGCCACAAGCTGCGGCGCGGTGACCTGCGGCACATGACCTGCATTGTGCAGAAGATGGATCGCGGCCTGCGGCGGCAGGCGGGTGCAATCCTGCCAGTCCACGATGCGGTCCTGAAGCCCGAAGATGGCGCGGACCGGCAGGGTCAGCCGCGCCAGCAGCGGCGCGATGTCGGTCTGCTGCAGGCCACCGCGCGCCAGATCGCGGGCCAGCGGGGCGACGGCAGCCCGCAGGCCACGCAGCCGCGCCAGTTCCGCCTCCAGCATCGGCGGCGACAGCGGGCCACCGCCCAGCATCGCCATCGCACGGGCCAGCGCGGCGGGCGTCTCGGCCGCCGCCATGCCGTCAAGGAAATCGGCGTTCAGGCGCGGACCCAATCCCGCCGGGGCGATCAGCACCAGGCTTTCGGCCCGCGCGCCCAGGCGGTCGGCCAGATGTGCCGCCAGCACCGCGCCCGCCGAATGGCCGACGAGCCGCAGCGTCCCCTCGGGCAGGGCATCGGCCAGCATCTCCACCGCCGCGTCGAGCGAGGCGGCAGGCGCGCTGCCGCCATGGCCGGGCAGGTCCGCCACCCAGACCGGGTGCCCGGCCCGCGCCAGACTGTCGGGCAGCCCGCGCCAGCCGCGCCCCTCGTCATACAGCCCGTGCAGCAGCAGCACAGGCACCCGCGCCGCGCCTGCCCCGGGCAGATGGCGTATCGCGACCGGTCCCTGCGGCGGCACCGGCCCCCGCGCCGGTGCCTCGGCCCGTGCGGCCACATCCGCGCCGGTGATCCGGCCGCGCCGCCCGGTGCCGGGCAGCGTATCAAGCGACAGACCCGCCGCCTGCGCCAGCCGCCGCGCGCGCGGGCTGGCGGCGGGGCGGTCCGGCACCCCGGC
>JAAFHX010000041.1 GCA_013297695.1 Rhodobacterales bacterium
AAGCAGTGGGGCTTTTCCCCCGAGGTGCATGCCGTGGTGCGCGATGCCACCGGCGTCAGCATCGTGGTCGAGGTCGTGGGCGGCGAGGTCAGGGTGCATGACGCGCCGTTGGGCGTCATCACCAATTCGCCGACCTATGACTGGCACATGACGAACCTGCGCAACTATGTGAACCTGTCGGTCACCAATGTGCCGCCGGTCCAGGTGGGTTCGGTCACGCTGCAACCCCTGGGCGACGGCACGGGCATGCTGGGTCTGCCGGGCGACGGCACGCCGCCGTCGCGGTTCGTGCGCGCGGTGGCCTACAGCAGTTCGATGCCGCAGCTTGCCACCGGGCTCGACACGATCCTGCAGGCCTTTCGCATCCTGAACAACTTCGACATTCCGCAGGGATCGGTGCGCGACAGGAAGGACGCCCATGGCAACGTGATCGCCGAGTATACCCTGTGGACGGGGGCGTCGGACCTGAAGACCAAGACCTATTACGTCCGCACCTTTCAGGACAGCCAGATCCGCAGTGTGGCGCTGATGGACATGGCCATAGACGGGCCGGACATCGTGACCATTCCGCTCGATTCGACCGAGACGATCCGGCCGCTGGTGCCCTGACCCCGGCCCGGCCTGCTGTCCCGACCGGGTGCCGCCGTTCCCGTCACGACCTTGGGCACGCAGCCGCGACGCCCCGGGGCGATTTCGCACCGGGCGGCGGGGCACCGGAGGGGTCAGGCGGTGATGTAGGTCCTGTTGCCCTGCGTCACGATCCTGACCCTTTGGCCGACGGCAAAGTTGCCATCCTGCACGATGGCGAAGGTGCGCCCGTCGGCCAGCCGCACGGTCCATTCCTGCGACACGCTCTGGATCGCGGCGGCGCGGTTCCCGGCGGCGGCCCCGGCGGCAACACCGGCCACGGTCATCACGTCGCGGCCCGTGCCGTTGCCGAACTGGTTGCCGATCAGCCCGCCGATCAGCCCGCCCGCGACCGCGCCGGCCACCTGGTTGGTCTGATTGGGCACATTCACCGTGCGCACCCCGATGATGGTGCCGCTCAGCGTCTGGGCCTGCGCAACGGGCACCGCCTGCTGCGGGACCGCTGTCGTCGGTTCGACACATCCCGCAAGGGCCGTCAGACCCAGGCACGCGATCAGGACTACAGATTTCATCATCAAGCCTCCTTCTTGCACAGGGTGGAGCCTGCGCGCTCGCAGACTGTCTTGCGCGCGCTGTGGCCGCTGTTGCAACCGGAATCTTGCAGGTCGGCCGGCCGGTACAGGTTCCCGGGCGCTCGGCCCCTTTCCTTCACACGGGTTCCCGCCTATACGCACGCCCTGATGAACCGGCCGGTGATCTGGAGCCCCCGATGCAAGGCAGCGCGAACCTCAACCTCATGATAAAGGCCGCGCGCAAGGCGGGGCGGGCGCTGGTCAAGGATTTCCGCGAGGTGGAAAACCTGCAGGTTTCCTCCAAGGGTCCCGGCGATTTCGTGAGCCGCGCCGACCGCGAGGCCGAGCGGATCATCAAGGAAGACCTGATGGCCGGGCGGCCGACCTATGGCTGGCTGGGCGAGGAAACCGGGGCTGCCGAGGGGGCCGACCCGACGCGCCGCTGGATCGTCGATCCGCTGGACGGCACGACGAACTTCCTGCACGGCCTGCCGCACTGGGCGGTGTCGATCGCGCTGGAACACAAGGGCGAGATCGTGGCGGGCGTGGTGTTCGACGCCGCGAAGGACGAGATGTTCGTGGCCGAGAAAGGGGCCGGGGCCTGGCTGAACGACAGCCGGTTGCGGGTGTCGGGCCGGGGCCGGATGATCGAGGCGATCTTTGCCACCGGCGTGCCCTTTGCCGGAACCGGCCCGCTGCCGGCCACGCTGCAGGACCTGGCCCGGCTGATGCCGGTCTGCGCGGGCGTGCGGCGGTGGGGGGCGGCGTCGCTGGACCTCGCCTATGTGGCGGCGGGCCGGTACGACGGTTTCTGGGAACGCGGGCTGCATGCCTGGGACATGGCAGCAGGGATGATCATCGTGCGCGAGGCGGGCGGCTTTGTCAGCGCGATCCGCGAGGGTGACGACCCGCTGGAAAAGGGCGCGGTCATCGCCGGAAACGCCGGACTGTTCGAAGAATTCCGCAAGGTGATCCGGGGGGCCTGACGCCCGGCAACCGGCGCGCGGCGCGGGCGGAAGCCTCCGGCGGGGATATTTTCGCCAAGATGAAGGGTCAGGGATCAGGCCCGGTCCGCAGGGTGGTTGATCCCGTCAACCCACGGCACGTTCCGCAGGTCCCGCGGGTTCACGCCGTCGAGGATGGCCACGTTCACGCCATAGGCGTTCGGGTCGGACCGGCGGAGATGGTGGGTATAGATGCCGCAGGTCTTGCAGAACCAGTGCCGGGCGGTGCGCGTTCCCCACTGGTACAGGGTCAGGTTTTCGGCACCGCGCAGGATCGTCAGCCGATCTGCCAAAGCCGACACCACGATGGCCCCCCGCCTCCGGCAGAACGAGCAATCGCAGCGGCGGGCAGTGGCAAGCCCGTCTGTCGGAAAGACCTCGATCTCGACCGCGCCGCAGTGGCAGGTGCCCCTCATTTCACGCGCCGGACGGTCGGCACGCGGCTGCGTGCCAGCGCATAACGCGCGACCGGGTGCGGTGGGTGGCCGTGGGTGCGGGTCCAGAAGGCGGGACCGCCCAGGCGCAGCCACAAGGGAACTGTCAGCACCAGCCCGGCGATGAAGCCGCCTGCATGCGCCCAGTGCGCCACGCCGCCGGTATCGGCGGGCGTCATCACCCCGTTCAGCAGTTGCAGCCCGAACCACAGGCCCAGCATGATCCAGGCCGGGATCGGAATGATGCGGAAGAAGATGATGAAGAACACGAAGATATCGACCCGCGCGCGTGGAAACAGCAGCAGGTAGCCGCCCATCACCCCGGCGATGGCCCCCGAGGCGCCGACCATCGGGATGATGGAATAGGGGTCCGCCGCGATCTGCAGGGCCCCTGCCGCCAGCCCCGAGGCCAGGTAGAACAGCAGGAAGGGCACAGGACCCATCCGGTCCTCCATATTGTCTCCGAAGATGTAGAGGAACAGCATGTTGCCCAGAAGGTGCATCCAGCCGCCGTGCAGGAACATCGAGGTCAGCAGGCCGCCCAGATGGTGCCCCTCGATCACCGCGCGCGGCACGAGGCCCCACTCGAAATAGAAGATCGTCATCGCCCGTTCGGTGTCAAGCTGCGGCCAATACAGCAGGAACGCCGCGACGTTGACCGCGATCAGGGCCCAGGTGACATAGGGCGTGCGCCCCGAGGGATTGTGGTCGCGGATCGGAAACATGGGGTCAGCGTTCCCGATCCGCGGGGGGGCGTCAAGCCTTGCCTGCCTGTGCCAGAAGCTGCGCGTTCCCGCCCGAGGCGGTGGTGTCGATGCAGACGTGACGTTCCAGACGTGCGTGACCGGCATCGGGCGTCTCGCCGATCAGCGGCAGGATCGGCCCGTCCCGCCGGGCGAGAGCCTGCGCGTACGGGCGCTGTTCGTCGGCTGTGCCCCAGTGGATCGCGCCGCCGATGCCGGGCAGGCGGGTCAGCGCCTCGGGTGGCAGGCCGGGGGCTTCCAGCGCAACGCCGCCTTCGTACCGGATGGCAAGCGCCTGGGCCAGCGCCGTCGCCGCCGAAGGGCCAAGGCACAGGATCGTGCCGCGCGGCTCGGTCGTCAGCCGGTTCGATTCGCCCGTGGGGCCGGGCAGGTCCACGGTGCGGGGCAGGGGCGGGTTCGGCACCGGCACGGCCATGGCGGCCAGCGTCTCGGCCTCGGTCACCCGGCGGTCGGCGGGGTCGGCCGCCGGGGCGGGGGCGGTGGTCAGGCGCGCCAGATACTGCGGCCCGCCGGCCTTGGGGCCGGTGCCCGACAGCCCTTCGCCGCCGAAGGGCTGGCTGCCCACCACGGCACCGATCTGGTTGCGGTTCACATAGATGTTGCCGACGCGCAGCCGTTCTACCACCCGCTCCACCCGGTCGTCGATGCGCGAGTGAAGGCCGAAGGTCAGGCCGTAGCCGGTGGCATTCACCGCATCGATCACCTGATCGATCTCGGTCGCGCGGAAGGTGGCGATGTGCAGCACGGGGCCGAAGATTTCGCGCGGCATCTGCCAGATGCCGCCGACACGGATGACCACCGGTGCGATGAAGGTGCCGTCCCATGGCGCGGCGAGTTCCTTGAGCACGCGCCCCTCGGCCCGCGCCTGGGCCACATAGGCGGCAATGCCCGCCTGCGCCGCCGCATCGATCACCGGGCCGATATCGGTCGAAAGCTGCCATGGGTCGCCAAGCACCAGTTCGTCCATCGCCCCGAACAGCATTTCGGTGACGGTCTCGGCCACGTCTTCCTGCAGGTACAGACAGCGCAGCGCCGAACAGCGCTGGCCTGCCGACTGGAAGGCCGAGGCGAGGATGTCGCGCACCGCCTGTTCGGGCAGGGCGGTACTGTCCACCAGCATGGCGTTCAGGCCGCCGGTCTCGGCGATCAGGGGTGCCGTGGGGGCAAGATGGTCGGCCATGCCCTGCCGGATCTTCAGCGCGGTCGCGGTCGATCCGGTGAAGGCCACGGCTGCCACGCGCGCATCACGGGTCAGCGCGGCACCGACCGCCCCGTCGCCGGGCAGAAGCTGCAGCGCGGTTGCGGGCACGCCCGCCCGGTGCAGCAGGTCCACCGCCAGCGTGGCGATCAGCGGCGTCTGCGGCGCAGGCTTGGCCAGCACCCCGTTGCCCGCCGCCAGCGCCGCCGCGATCTGGCCGGTGAAGATCGCCAGCGGAAAGTTCCAGGGGCTGATGCAGGTGATGACGCCGCGCGCCGGGGCCTCGAGCCGCGCCGCACCCGCCGCGTAGTAGCGCAGGAAATCGACCGCCTCGCGCAATTCGCCCACGGCATCGGGCAGGGTCTTGCCCGCCTCGCGCGCCAGCAGGGCGAAGATCGGGCCGAATTCGGCCTCGTAAAGGTCGGCGGCGCGGTTCAGCACCTCGGCCCGGTCAGGCGCGGCAGCGTCCCAGGGGGCAGCGGCGCGCAGCGCGGTGTCGATGTCGGGGGTGCTGGCGGGCAGGACATGGCCCACCACAGCGCCGGACGCGGGGTTGCAAACGGTCTGGCGCAGGCCGCCCGCGACCGGCCCGGCAAGGCGCGGGCGCGCCTCGAACAGCCGGTCCCGGTGCGGGCCGCGCGCAACCTCGATCATCGCCAGATCGCCCGCATCGGTCAGGTCCCAGCCGTGCGAGTTGCGGCGCGGCGCGAACAGCTCCGGCGCGGGCGGCAGCACCGGCGAGGCCACCGGGTGCAGCCGTTCCATCGCCGTCAGCGGGCAGGCGGCCACCTCGGCCGGCGGCACATCTTCGTTGACGATCTGGTTGACAAAGCTGGAATTCGCGCCGTTCTCCAGCAAGCGGCGCACCAGATAGGCCAGCAGGTCGCGATGTGCTCCGACGGGCGCGTAGATGCGGCAGCGCGTTCCGGCATCGGCCATGACGATGTCGTGCAGCCGCTCGCCCATGCCATGCAGGCGCTGGAATTCATAGGCGCGCCGGTCGGCCCCCCCGTTGGCCGCCATGTCGAGCACCGCCGCCACCGTATGCGCATTGTGCGTGGCGAACTGCGGATAGATGCGGTCGGTCATGCCCAGCAGCTTGCGGGCATTGGCGATATAGCTGACATCGGTCGCCTGCTTGCGGGTAAAGACGGGAAAGGACGCCAGCCCCAGCACCTGCGCGCGCTTCACCTCGGCGTCCCAATAGGCACCCTTGACCAGCCGCACCATGATCTTGCGGTCCAGCCGCACGGCCAGATCGTGCAGCCAGTCGATGACCGCGCCCGCGCGGCGGCCATAGGCCTGCACCACCACGCCGAACCCGTCCCATCCGGCCAGCGAGGGGTCGGCCAGCACCGCCTCGATCACCTCCAGCGACAGGGCCAGCCGGTCGGCCTCTTCGGCGTCGATGTTGAAGCCCAGGTTCGCCGCCCGCGCCAGCCCCGCCAGTGCGCGCACGCGCGGCACCAGTTCTGCCATCACCCGTGCGCGCTTGGCCACCTCATACCGCGGATGCAGGGCCGAGAGCTTGACCGAGATGCCCGGGTTCTCGCGGATGTCGCCGGACCGGGCGGCCCCCGCGATCGCGGTGATCGCGCGGGAGTACGACAGGTGATAGCGCCGCGCGTCGGCCTCGGTGCGCGCCGCCTCGCCCAGCATGTCGTAGCTGTAGGTATAGCCCTTGCCCTCCAGCTCGGTCGCGCGGCGCATGGCGGCGTCGATGGTTTCGCCCAGCACGAACTGGCGGCCCATTTCCTTCATCGCGCGGCCTACGGCGGTGCGGATCACGGGTTCGCCCAGCCGCTTGACTGCCGCGCGCAGGTGGCCGACGATGCCCGGATCGCTGTCCTCCAGCACGCGACCCGTCAGCATCAGCGCCCAGGTCGAGGCGTTGACCAGGCTGGAGGCCGATTTGCCCAGATGCTTGCCCCAGTTCGACGGCGCGATCTTGTCCTCGATCAGGGCATCCATCGTCTCGGCATCCGGTACGCGCAGCAGCGCTTCGGCCAGGCACATCAGCGCGATGCCCTCGCTGGTGGACAGGCCGTATTCGGCCAGGAACACCTCCATCAGCCCGGGCCGGGCCGAGTCGCGGATGCGCGCGACAAGGCGCGCCCCGGCGGCCGAGATGCGGGCGCGGTCTTCGGGCGAAAGTCCGGCTTCGGCGATCAGTCGGGCGACGAGCGGCGCTTCGTCGGCCAGGGCCTGGGTCTCGATCCGGGTCCGGGGGGCATCATGGCTGTCACGGGGCATGGGCAGGCTCCTGTCTTTGTGGCAGGATACACGGGAACGGGCGGGCGGTTTTCCCGATGATCGGCCAAACGCAGGCGATCCGCCCGAGTTTTCGGGAAGTTCCGATGCCGATTGCCCTTGATCTGGACGATTTCGACCATGCCATGCTGCGCGTGCTGGCCACCGAGGGGCGGATTCCGGCGACCGAACTTGCGCGCCGGGTGGGTCTGTCGAAAAGTCCGGTGCAGTCGCGGCTGAAGCGGCTGGAAGAGGCGGGGGTGATCACCGGCTACCGCGCCGTGCTGGACCCGGTACGGTTGGGTCAGGCGCATGTCGCCTTTGTCGAGGTGCGGCTGGCCGACACGCGCGAGGCGGCGCTGCAGGCATTCAACCGGGCGGTTCTGGCGATTCCGGAGGTCGAGGAATGCCACATGATCGCCAGCCGGTTCGACTATCTGCTGAAGGTGCGTACCGCCGATATCCATGCCTATCGCCGGGTGCTGGCGGAACGGTTGTCAGCGCTGCCGCATGTCGCCTCCACCTCGACCTATGTCGCGATGGAGGCGGTCAAGGACGGATAGGTCCGGGTGCCGGACGGGCCGGGCCGACCGCGCAATCACGGCTCGAACGGCTGGCCGAGCGAGGCGATGGCGGTGCGGCGCATCCGGCGGCGGTCGGACGAGATCACCGCCAGCATCAGGATGGTGACGGCATAGGGCAGGCTGGCCAGCACCTGCGAGGGCAGGCCCACGCCCGCCGCCTGTGCCGAAAGCTCGCCCAGGGACAGCGCCCCGAACAGAAGCGCGCCGAACACGATGCGCCCGGTGGCCCATGTGCCGAACACCACCAGCGCAAGCGCGATCCAGCCGCGCCCGGCGATCATCCCGTCGGCCCAGAGCGGCGTATAGACGGTTGAGGCATAGGCCCCCGCCAGCCCGGCCAGCGTGCCGCCGAAGGCAATCGCGCCGCAGCGGATTGCGATCACGGGGAACCCGAGCGCGCGGGCGGCATGCGGGTTTTCCCCCACCGCGCGGACCACAAGGCCCGCCTTGCTGTGCGCCAGCACCGCCCAGAGCCCAAGGGCCAGCACCAGGCTCAGCCAGACCACGATATCCTGCGTTAACAGCGGCCCGACCAGCGGCAGGTCGGACAGGCCGGGCAGGTGCAGGCGGGGCAGCCCCGGGACCGTGCGGCTTTCATAGGCCTTGCCGACCAGCGACGACAGGCCCAGCCCCAGAAGGCCCACCCCCAGACCGGCCGCGACCTGATTGGCCACAAACCCCAGCACCAGCGACGCAAAGACCAGCGACAGCACCGCCCCGCCCAGGCCCGCAACCAGAAACCCAAGTGCATGATTGCCGGTCAGAAATACCACGATGAACCCAAGCGCCGCGCCAAGCGCCATCATCCCCTCAAGCCCCAGGTTCAGCACGCCCGAACGTTCCACCACCATCTCGCCCAGGGCCGCCAGCAGCAGGGGCGTCGCGGCGGCCAGCGTGCCGGCAAGGATGAACGCGATCCCGCTCATGGCACGGACTGCGCCGGGCGGTGCATCACGACCAGCCGATAGCGCAGAAAGGCCAGACCGCCCAGGTAGAAGACCAGCAGCAGCGACTGGAACACCCAGACGGCAGCCACCGGCAGGCCCGCCGAGACCATCGCATTGTCGCCGCCGATGAACAGGGCCGAGACAAGGAACGACGACAGCACGATGCCCAAGGGGTTGAGGCCCCCCAGATAGGCCACGATGATCGCCGAATAGCCGTAGCCGGTCGAAACCGACCGCTGCAACTGCCCAAGCGGCCCGGCCACCTCCGCCGCGCCTGCCAGCCCCGCTGCAAGGCCGCCGACCAGCAGGCTGATCCAGATCGCGCGACGCTCGCTGAACCCTGCATAGGCGGCGGCGCGCGGGGCCATGCCGCCGACCAGCAACTGATAGCCCGAAAAGCGGTGGCGCATCACCACCCAGGCAAGCCCGCTGGCCGCCAGCGCCAGCAGCAGCGACACGTTGACCCGCGTGCCCGGCAGCAGGATCGGCAGCAGGGCGGCATCGGGAAACAGCACGCTTTGCGGAAAGTTGAACCCGGCGGGGTCTTTCCACGGACCCAGCAGCAGGTAGTTCAGCACCTGCGCCGCAATCAGCGCCAGCATCAGCGTCACGAGAATTTCGTTGGCGTTGAACCGGGTGCGGAAACCGGCGGCAATCGCGCCCCAGGCCATGCCGCCCAGACCCCCCAGCAGCAGCATCGCGGGCAGCATCAGCGCCGATGTGCCGTCAGGATACCAGACCGGCAGGGCCGAGGCGGCAATCGCCCCGATGACAAGCTGCCCTTCGGCCCCGATGTTGAACACGTTGGCCCGGAACCCGATGGCCAGCCCCTGCGCGATCAGGCACAGCGGGGCCATTTTCAGCAGCACTTCGGAAAACGAATACCAGCTCAGGAACGGCTCCAGCAGCAGCGCATACAGGGCTGTGCCGGCGGGCTTGCCCAGCACCGCAAACAGAACAAGGCTGCACAGGATCGTCAGCACCAGCGCCACTGCCGGGGCCGCGATCATCGCCCCGCGCGCGGCGGTGTCGCGGCGGATCAGCGCCAGCCTCATGCCGCGCGCCCCCCGATCATCCAGGTGCCCACATCTTCGGTCGTGGTTGTCCGGGTCGGCAATGACGGGGAAAGCCGCCCCTTGTGCAGCACATGCAGCCGGTCGCAGATTTCGAACAGTTCCTCCAGTTCCTCGGAGATGACCAGAATCGCCACGCCGTCGTTGCGCATGGCGACAAGGCGCTGGCGGATGTCGCTGGCGGCACCCACGTCAACGCCCCAGGTGGGCTGGGCGACCAGCAGCACCTTGGGCGACAGCAGGATTTCGCGGCCCATGATGAACTTTTGCAGATTGCCGCCCGACAGCGACCCGGCCTCGGCCTCGGGGCCACGGCTGCGCACGTCGAAGCCTGCGATCACGCGGGCGCTGAAAGCGCGTTCGGCGGCGCGCGCGATGAACCCGCGCCGCACCAGCCCCTGACCGTGCGCGGTCAGCAGGGCATTGTCGGCCAGCGACATTTCCGGCACTGCGCCGCGCCCCAGACGGTCTTCCGGCACAAAGGCCAGCCCCAGCCTGCGGCGGCCCGCCACGCCCGTGTCGCCCACCGGCTGCCCCATCAGCCGGACCGTATCGCGCCGCAGGGCGGGCTGGGCGATCTCGCCCGAGACCAGCGCGGCCAGTTCCTTCTGGCCATTGCCGGAAATGCCCGCGATGCCCACGATCTCGCCGCCCCGCACCGCCAACGACAGGCCCGAAAGCGAGACGCCGAAGGGGTCTTCGGCGGCATGGTCCAGCCCTGCCAGTTCCAGCCGCACTTCGCCCAGATCATGGGCCACCGGATGCGCCGGCGGCGGGATGTTGCGGCCGATCATCCGCGTGGCAAGGTCGGCCGCGGAATGGTCGCGCGGCACCAGCCGCCCGGTCACCTCGCCCGCGCGCAGGATGGTCGCCACGTCGCACAACGCGCGGATTTCCTCCAGCTTGTGCGAGATGAACAGGATCGCCATGCCCTTTGTCCGAAGCGCCCGAAGGGTCGCGAACAGGCGTTCGACGCCCTGCGGCGGCAGCACAGAGGTCGGCTCGTCCAGGATCAGCAGGTCGGGTGCCCGCAGCAGGCAGCGGATGATCTCGACCCGCTGGCGTTCGCCCACCGACAGGTCATGCACCATCGCGTCGGGGTCGATTTCCAGCCCGAATTCCCGGCCGAGGTCGCGGATGCGCCCTGCCAGGGTGGCCCGGCTGCCCGGCACGATCAGGGCGATGTTCTGCACCACGCTCAGCGTCTCGAACAGCGAAAAATGCTGGAACACCATGCCGATACCCAAGGCGCGGGCATCGGCGGGGTTGGCAAGGGTGACCGGGCGGCCCTTCCACAGGATGCGGCCCTCGTCCGGGGTCTCGACCCCGTAGATCAGCTTCATCAGCGTGGACTTGCCCGCGCCGTTCTCGCCCAGGATGGCGTGGACCTGTCCGGGATCGACGGTGAGGTCGATCCCGCGGTTGGCCCTGACCGCGCCATAGGATTTCGAAATCCCCTCCAGCGACAGAAGCGGTGGCGCGGCCATGGCCACCCTATTTCGGCAGCGGGGTGGTCACCCCCTGCACATGCCAGTCCATCGACAGGATCATGTCATCGCCAAGCGTGACACCCGCCGCCACCTTCTCGGTCCCGTCCTGCCCGCTGATCGGCCCGGTAAAGGGCGATAAGGTTCCGGCCAGCGTCGCGGCCTGAACCTCGGCCATCCTTGCCGCCACGTCGGCGGGAATGTCGGGGTTCAGATCGGCCACATAAACGACCTTGTCGGCCATGCTGAGCCAGGCCGCTGCCCCGGCGAAAGTGCCGTCCAGATGCGCCCTGGCATTGGCCTTGAAATAGGGCGACCAGTCGGTGCCGACAACGCCCAGATACTTCTTCGGGGCATAGGCCTTCATCGACGAGTTCAGGTTGAACACATAGGCCCCGGCCTCTTCCGCCACGGTGATGACCGAAGGCGTGTCCTGCGCGTTCGAGAAGATCACGTCCACGCCCTGCGCCAGAAGGGCCTTGGCCGCCTCCTGCTCGCTCGCCGGGTCGAACCACGAGTTCACCCAGACCACCGAGACGTCGATGGACGGATCGACCGCCTGCGCGCCGAGCGTCCACGCGTTGATCGAGGTGATGAGTTCCGGAATGGCAAAGGCGCCGACGCAGCCCAGCTTTTTCGTCTTGCTCAGCGCCGCCGCCGCCATGCCCATCAGATAGGTGCCCTGATAGTAGCGCGCGCCGAAGGGCGAGAAGTTGGGTGCGACCTGATAGCCCGAGGCATGCAGAACGGCGATTTCGGGGTGTGCCTTCGCCAGTTTCAGCCCGCCGTTCATATAGCCGAAGGACCCCAGGATGATGAAGGTGTTCCCGTCGGCCACGGTCTTGTTCATGATCCGGTCGGCATCGGGGCCTTCGGCGATGTTCTCCAGCAGGGTGATCTTCACGCCGGGGCCGAATTCCTCCAGCGCCTTGGCCCCGGCCAGAAGGGTATGCGACCAGCCTACATCGGCGGCGGGTGACGGCACGATCAGCGCCACGTTCAGCGTATCTTCTGCCGCGAAGGCGGGCAGGGGCAGGGCCAGCGCCGTACCGGCAGCCAGCGAGGATTTCAGGAAGGACCGGCGATCGAGGGGCTTTTGCATGGGGTTTCCTTTGCGGGTCAGGCCAGGGTGCGGTGCAGCGCGGCTTCGGCGGCGTGGAACAGGCGGGCTTCGTCAAGGCCGGGGAATTCGCCGTTCCGCCACAGGATGCGGCCGTTGGCCATGGTCAGATCGACCGGCGCACCGATGCCCACCTTGGGGATCAGGCTGACCGGATCATGCCGCGTGCCGACATAGTCGAGCCGCCGCGTGTCGATGGCGAACAGGTCGGCGGCCATGCCGGGGGCAAGCCGCCCGAGGTCGGGGCGGCACAGAAGGTCGGCCCCGCCCTGCGTCGCATAGTGCAGGAAGGCCGCAGGGTCCGGCACCGGATGCGTGCGGCCTGCGGCGACCAGGCATTGCAGCATGTAGGCCGAATGGATGCAGTGCATCAGGTTCGAGTTGTCGTTCGACGCGGCCCCGTCGGCCCCCAGCCCGATCCGCAGGCCAAGTGCGTGCATCGCGGGAATGTCGGTCACTTCGGCCCCGACCAGGTAGACCGGCTCCGGGCAGTGCGCGACGCCCGTGTTGGTGGCGGCCAGCCGGGCAAGCTCGGCATGGGTCAGTTCCCAGCAATGGGCGTAAAACACGTCCGGCCCGGCAAAGCCGATTTCTTCGCAATACTGCACCGTGCGCCGCCCGCTGCGCGCCTGCATCACCGCGCTTTCGCCTTCACCCACATGGGTATGCAGCAGCACGCCCCGGTCGCGTGCGAGTTCCGCCGAGGCAATGAAGGTATCGGCGTGGCAGTTCACCGGCTGGCAAGGGGCCACGCAGACCTGCGCCATGCTGAAAGGGGCAGGGTCGTGATAGGTGTCGATCAGACGCGCGCAATCGGCGATGAAGCCATCTGTCGTCTCCAGCATCTCGTCGGGGATGGTCGAGCCTTGGGATTTCGGCAGCGTGTTGCCGCCGCGCCCGGCGTGGAACCGGATGCCGAACATCTGCGCCGCCTGAAACTGACGGTCCACGATCCGGCTGCCCGCGTGGCGGGGAAAGCAGTACTGATGATCGAAGGCCGTGGTGCAGCCGTGCTTGATAAGCTCGGCCAGCGCCACCACGGTCGCGTGGTAGAAGGCTTCTTCGGTCAGGCGGCTGAAGATCGGATAGATCCGGTCCAGCCACTCGATCAGAGACAGCTTCGTCCAGTCCAGATCGGCGCGGTTGCGCACGAAGGTCTGGAAGAAATGGTGATGCGTGTTGACAAGGCCCGGATAGACGAACCAGCCCTGCGCGTCGATCACTTGTGTGCCGGGCGGCAGGGGCAGGGTGGACAGGTCCCGCCCGATGGCGGCAACGGCGGGGCCTTCGGTCAGCAGGTCATGGTCGCGCAGCGGGGCCGAACGGGCATCGGGGATGATGGCGGCGCAGTTGCGCAGAAGGTATCCGGCCATTCAGGCGGCCCCCCGTTCGGGGGCGGGGCGCAATTCATGCAGCCGGTGAATGCCCGGCATCTCGATGAACCCCGGCAGCGACCGGATCGCCCGCATCCACAGCCGGATGCCGGGGTAGGGTTCCAGCCCGACCCCGCCGTCCGGGGCGAGCGCCACGTTCGGGAAACAGGCGATATCGGCGATGGTCGGGCGGTCGCCAGTCAGAAACAGCCGCCCGGCCAGCCGCGCCTCGAACAGATGCGCCTCAACCTCGCGCAGACAATCGATCCCTGCCAGTCGGCAGCCGTCGATATCGGCCGGAAAATGCAGCATGTCATGCAGCCGCGCCATCCCCAGACTGGCGGCAAGCCGGGCCGAAAAGGCCAGCCATTGCTGCACCTGCGCCGCCGCAGACCGGCTGCCGTCGCCCGTCCAGCCGGGGTGCCCCTGCGCCAGCCAGACCAGCATCGCGGTGCTTTCGGTCAGCACCAGTTCGCCCGTTTCCAGCACCGGCAGGGTGCCCGCCGGGTTCAGCGCGCGGAAGGCCGGGCCCTTGTGTTCGCGCCCGGGGTGGAAATCCACTGCCACAAGGTCCAGCCTGACCCCGACCAGCGCCGCCATCAGCCGCACCTTGTAGCAGCTTGCGCTGAGCACATAGTCGTGCAGCCGGGGCGTCATGCCGCCACCATCTGCGCGCCGTATGTCAGCCCCTTGCGCTTCAGCCAGCGGCGATAGGCGACCGAGGTCAGGTCGGCCTGCGTCGGTATTTCCATTCCCGGATCCAGCGGCAGCAGGCGCGGGATCTGGTTTTCCAGGATCGACCGGTCTTGCAGGAAGATCATCTGCTGGAACTGGATCAGCGCGGCCTGCGGGGTCACATCGTCATAAAGCGCCATCCAGGGCCAGACATCGCACAATTCCTCGGTCAAGGGCTGCACGAAGATGCCGATCACATCCCAGTCGCCGGGCCGCGCCGGGCAGGTCTTGTACAGCACCGCCGCCGTGGGGGCGGGCACGCGGTACATGTATTCCGTTTCGATCCCGCCTTCCGCCGACATGGCCGCCTGCGGCTGGTGAAAGCGGACCTTGGTGGCCCAGACCTCATCGGTATCTTCGCGGATGTGCACCTCGTAGCGGCCGACCTCGGTATGCGGCTCGGCCCCCAGAATGTCGGTGTGCACAAAGGGGAAATGCGCGATGTCCAGGAAATTCTCGACCGCGCGCAGGGGCGAGCATTTCACCCGCACCACGCCGCAATCGACCAGACGGCGGCCGGGGTGATCGGCCTCGGGGATGGTGAACAGGTCGCGCTGCGGGGTGCCGGGGCAGGCCCAGACATGCCCGAACCGCAGGATCACCGGCAGGTCGGCCCCGGCGTCGCCCTGTACCCGGATCGTCCCCGCAGCATCGCGGAACACCCGGATGGGCTGGCCCAGAAGCTGCGTCGCGCGGCCCGGATAAGGGCCGGTCAGCGCCGCCATCGCCAACGGATACCAGCAGTCCTGCACCGCCTGCGGGATCATGCGGCGACCCCTTGTTCGATGCTGCGGCGCAGGTCCTCCAGCCCGCGCGAAACGGCCACCGGATCATCCTGCGGCCCGCAGAGGGCGTGGATCATGGTCTGTCCCCTCGCCAATTCCTGCAGCAGCAGGCACAGGCTGGTCTGGATGCCGCCAAGGACAACGACCCCGCGCAGGCCGCCCGGAAACAAGCGCAGGCCCGGCAGGGCGGCGGCGATCTGTCCGGGCAGGGCGTGCAGGGCCAGCGACCGCAGCGGCACCAGCCCGGTCACAGCGGGCAGCGGGCCCGCCTCGCCGGCGCCCGCCACCCAGATCACGCCATCCGCCTCGGCGCAGTCCAGCGCCTCGGCGCGAATTGCTGCGGGCGGCACCAGATCGGGATGCGCCGGGATGCTGCGGCACCTGCCGTCGGTGCCATAGGTCCAGCCATGATAGATGCAGGACAGTCCCTCGCCCCGGACAAAGCCGTGCGACAGGCGCATGCCGCGATGCGGGCAGCGGTCCTTCCAGGCGCGCAACACGCCCGTGGCGCTGCGCCAGATCGCAAGATCGACGCCTTGCCACCGGCCGGGAACAACAACCCCCGCGACCACGTCCCTTGACAGGCCATTGGCCACCCAGTTCGTCACCCTGCCCCCCGTCTTCACGCCGCCCTTACTCTAGGGTGGGGTTGCCCGGGGCGAACCAGGCCAAACCCCGCCCCAAAGTCCCGCACCCTGCAGGCCGCCAATCAACTGTGCAGGTTTCGACCAGTTGAATACAAATCAGGCAAATGGGAAAGTGGTTTCGTCCGTGCCGACGCTGGTTTCCACCCGATCCACCATCACCGATTGCGGACCAAGGCTGCACCCCAGGGCCAGGGCCTCGATCAGCGCATCGGGCCCTGATGCCAGCAGTTCCAGGCAGTCATCCCGATGCGATACGATGGCGCAGCCAAGGCCCAGTCGCCGTGCATGCCGCAGGGCCCAGGCCGGGAAATCGGCAGGTCCCACGCTGCCCAGGATGCGCAGACGGCGGATGCCGAAGGGAAAGCCGGAGTCTTCGACCATGATCGCGCTGCAGGCTCCTTCCGCTGGATGCGATCCGACCATGCCCGCGCGGACAACGCAAGCTGGTCTCGGCTGCACGTCCGGCGATGGTCCCCGCTGAGGGCATTGAAGCACCATATTGTGCCGTGTCAGGTGCTGTCAATCGCCACAACGGCCAGGGCCGCTTCCCTGCTTTTGCTGTAGAATACTGTATCTGTTGAAATATTCCCCTTCCATTCTCTCTCACCCGATCTTACTGTCAAAGGTGGATAAAAGGGTGGATAGGATGACGGGTCATTCCTTGAACAAGCTGACCGCGCAAGAAGTCAAAGCCGCTGAACCTGGAAAGCACAGCGACGGCGGCGGGCTGTGGCTTCATCAGCGCGACGACGGCAAGGGACAATGGGTGTTGCGCGTCACCGTTCACGGGCGGCGGCGCGAGATGGGGCTGGGCTCAACGCAGGACGTGAGCCTCAAGGATGCCCGTGTGGCGGCCGCCAAATGGCGCGCTCTGGCCGCGAAAGATGTTGATCCAGTGAAGCAGCGCGAGAAGGAACGCCGTGAAGCCCTGCGCAACCTTCACCTCTTGAACGATATCGCTGCCGATGCCTTTGAGAGCCGCAGAGCTGAACTTAAAGGCGACGGCGTATCCGGACGATGGTTCTCACCCTTGCGCCTCTACGTTCTTCCCAAGCTGGGCAAGGTGCCTGTGGCCGAGATTGACCAGACCGACATTCGCGACACCCTCGCCCCGATCTGGCACACGAAAGCTGACACCGCCAAGAAGGCGCTCAACCGGCTGGGAATCTGCCTGACCCATGCCGCCGCACTGGGCCTCGACGTTGATTTGCAAGCCACGGAAAAGGCCAAGGCTCTTCTGGGCAGGCAGCGCCACAAGGTCCAGAACGTGCCGTCGCTGGGGTGGCGTGACGTCCCGGCGTTTTACGCTACCCTGTCGGATTGCTCGATCACCCATCTGGCCTTGCGGCTTTTGATCCTGACCGGCGTGCGATCCGGCCCCTTGCGCTACCTGCGTCTCGACGAGATCGACGGCGACGTCTGGACAATCCCCGGCGAGATGATGAAGGGCCGCAGGGATGCCACCCCCGATTTCCGTGTTCCCCTTTCACCCGAGGCGCTGGCAGTCATTGAACAGGCCAAGCCGCTGGCCCGCGACGGCTTCCTGTTCCCGAGTGTCCGAAAAGGCGTGATCTCCGATGCCACCATGGCGCGGCTGATGGAGCGTCGCGGGATGGACGCCCGCCCGCATGGTTTCCGATCCAGCCTGCGCAACTGGCTGGCAGAGGCCACCGAGGCCCCGCATGAAGTGGCTGAAGGCTGCCTTGCGCATGTTGTCGGCGGCTCGGTGGAGCGGGCGTATCGGCGAACAGACTACCTTGACCAAAGGAGAGTCCTGATGGCGCGGTGGGCCAAGCTGGTGTGTGGGCAAAGTGGGGAAGTCGTGTAACTCGCAAAGGGTGCATGACCTGATGACATCGGGAATGGAATACACAGACCGTGCGTGTGGCCACCAACGGAAGCATCAAATCTCTGACCGCGACGAATCGTGCTGGAACAGAATCAAGCACATATCCAACGGAACTTGCTTTTGCGCGACTTGCAGGGTTCGAAGGGTCCGAAGCTCAAAAGACGGGATGGACCGAGTGGGGCAGTGGGTTGGTGTCCCAAGAAAGCAGTTGCAGATCACGACATTGTCGTCGGCCAAAAGCAGCAAATCGTTGGGAACTTAGGTAGCCCTCCAACTCAGGGGCGATCTCCGCATGACGGGATTCTGACCCACCCAGATGTCGAGAATGTCGACAATAGGTGGTGGTTATGGTGCAATTGAACCACTATATGATGTGTGTTAGTATCGCATTGTCTCAGCCGTGCTTGGCAGCTTTGAGGTGATGTTGTGTTCGATCCGCTTCTGACCGCCCGCGAGGGCGCCGCTCTGATACCTTGCTCTCTGCCCACATGGTGGCGTTGGGTTGCGAACGGCACACTGCCGCCCGCAGTCAAGCTGGGCGGCATGAGTCGCTGGCCGCAATCGGAAATCCTCGCCGTAATCGAGAAGGCCAAGGCCGCTCGCAATGTCACCTGAAGTAACCGCCACCCCGAGGCTTGGGCCGGCGGCGGTCTTCGTTCGGGACTGCAGGAACAACCCGAACATAGCGCCCAGCGTCCCATCCCGCAGCAGAGGCCGAGCATGACCAATCCCGATCTGACCGCTTCGACCCCGTTCGCTCTGGGCACCATCCGTAAGAACGCAACCGAGGAAATCCGCTTTACTGCGGAAACCTTCAAAGGCCATGAAATCATCAACGCCCGTGTCTGGTATCGGGACGCGGACGGCAACCTTCGTCCCGGCAAGCAAGGTCTGGCCTTCCGGCTGGAACTGTTGGGCGAGGTACTGAACGTGCTCGGTAGAGCCCAAAAGGCGATGCTGTAATGACCGAGGCAAAGCGCATCACATTTGAACTGCATGGCCGCTGGAATGGCAGGTCCGGGCTGGCACAATGCCCCGCACATGGTGATCGCAATCCAAGCCTCTCTCTGTCAGACGGCGCATCGGGGCGGCTGCTGGCGCGTTGTTTTGCGGGCTGCTCCTTTGAGGCCGTGCTGGACGCCCTGCGCGGACTTGGCATCATCGAGGGCATTGGGCGATTACCGATGACCGACCCGGCTGAACTGGCCCGCCATGAGGCAGAGCGGCGCAATGAGGCCGAGAAGAAGGAACGTCAGGCACTGGCTGTCTGGCGAGAAGCCCTGCCGATCAGTGGCACTGTGGCTGAAACCTACCTGCGCGGTCGGGGCATCACGGCAGACATGCCCGACACGCTACGGTTTCATCCTGCGTGCTGGCACTCAACAGCCACCTGCCTGCCGGCGATGGTGGCTGTGGTGGAGGGGGTCGAGCGGTTCGCGGTGCATCGCACCTACCTTCGTCCAGACGGGAGCGGAAAGGCCCAAGTTGAGCCTGCCAAGGCGATGCTTGGCACGACCGCAGGCGGCGCTGTGAGGCTGACAGAGGCCGAGGGGCCGCTTGTCGTGGCCGAGGGCATTGAGACCGCCCTTAGCCTTGCCAGCGGGATGCTGCGCGCGCCCGGAACTATCTGGGCCGCGCTGTCTACCTCCGGCATGGCCGGGCTGCGACAGCCTCACCGACCCGGCTCGCTGATTGTGGCGACGGATGGCGACGCCCCCGGCCAGGCTGCCGGTCATGCGCTGGCCGAACGGGCGCACGCCTTGGGCTGGGCAGTAAGTTTGCTTCCCGCGCCACAAGGGCGCGACTGGAACGACGTTCTGACCATGAAGGGGACGCACGCATGACCGCGCAGAAAAACAAGATCTACTTTGCGCCCGATCCTGTCCCGTTCACTGCGGACTGGCCCGACCCTGATCCGCGCCTGTTGCGGTCCGTGTTGCCGCCTGCGCCGACGCTTCCTTTGCATGACGTGCTGGGGCCGCGATTGGCCCATTGGGTGGCGGATGCCGCGCAATCCAAGGGCGCGCCCGCCGATTATGTTTTCGGCGCGATGCTATCGGTGGCGGGCGCGGCGATCGGAAACAGCCGCTGGGCTGCGATCTGGCAAGGGTGGGCCGAACCGCCCGTCATCTGGGTGGCGTGCATCGGCCTGCCCAGCGCGGGCAAAAGCCCCGCCATCGATGCGGTCTTGCGACCGCTGCGCGAGGCTGAACGCCCGTTGCGAGAGGCTGGGGAACGGCGGCTAGCGGAATGGAACGACAAGAACGAACTGGCCAAACTGGTGGAGCAGACATGGAAGGAAGCTGCAAAGGCCGCGATCAAGACCGGGGAGACGCCCCCCGAAAGGCCAAGAGCATGCGACCCCGGACCAAAGCCGCATATCCCGCGGCTGGTGGTGAACGATGGCACAATCGAAAAGTTGGGCGCGATCCTCGCGCAGCAACCTCGCGGCACACTGCAAATGCGGGACGAACTGGCCGGATGGCTGGAAGGCATGCAACGCTACTCAGGCGGGGGCACTGACCGCCCGTTCTGGCTGGAAGCCTTCGGGGGGAGGGGCTTCACGGTGGAACGGATGGGCCGCGAGCCTCTTACGATCGACTGCCTTTCCATCGGGGTTCTGGGGGGCATCCAACCCGACCGCCTGAAAACGCTTCTCTTCAAGAGCGACGATGACGGGCTTTTGGCGCGTTTCCTGCCGATCTGGCCGGAACCGGCACCCCTGCGCCGCCCAGAGCCTTGGGCCAATGAGGCGATGATGGCGCGGGCATTGGATCAGCTTCTGACGCTCGATCTTGTGACCGATGACAGCGGCGACGTGCGCCCTCGCTTTGTGCCATTTACGGACGATGCGCGCGGGCTGATGGATCACTTTCGTTTGGCGGTGCGAGGTTGGGAGGGTAGCGCCGACGGGCTGATGCTGTCCTTCCTTGGCAAACTGCCGGGCCTGGCTGCACGGCTGGCGCTCGTGCTGGCCCATCTTGATTGGGCGGTGGAAGGCGCATCCCTGCCAAGCGAAATCATGGTGGCGCACTTCGGGCGGGCGGCGCATCTGGTGGAAGCTTACCTGCTGCCGATGGCGCGGCGGGCCTATGCAGAGGCGGCGACACCCAAGCCCCAACGCGCGGCACGGCGACTGGTGGCGATGATACGGGAAAAGGGCTGGCAAAGCTTCACATCCCGCGACGTTCTGCGCCTCGACCGTTCGGGACTGGGTGAGGCGGCGGACCTCGACCCCGCATTGGTCCTGCTGGAAGAAGGCGACTGCATCCGCCCCGTAAACCCAGCCGCAGAACCGCAGGGCGGCAGACGTCGGCGGCTGTTTCTAGTGAACCCGGCGCTCCATGAGAGGCAAACATGACTCGATGGCTTCAGGCGGCAAGACTAGCAGTTACCTCTTCGGACAAAACTGACAAAACTGACTTAACCGGATCAGGGGCTGGTCTTTGGCCCCCGAATACAGCCCAGGGTGGGGTTTTGTCGGTTTTGTCAGATTTGTCCGCAGGAGAGAACTACCTTCCCGCCCTGCTTGATGAAGCGCTACCCGACGCACCCGCACCTTCACGGCACGATGTTGACCTATACCGGCACGGCCGATCCGCCGGGGGCAACCCGCGCACCTGGACGGGCCGAATCGTCAACTTGGACGAATGGCGCTGCCTTTCGGCATGGAATCGACATGGCCCCGACGGCCGCCTGTTTTGCAGTACCTGCCAGAACTGGGTGCAGCGCAGTGCTTGCCCCCACCGCGAAGGCGGCGCGACATGAACCTGCGCCACAAGATTAATGCAGTAGGGATGCTTCTGTGGACGATCTGAAAAACAATCCAGTAAATCATACACCGACGACCTCGCGCGGAGGGCGGCGACCTGGTGCTGGGCGACCCAAAGGCAAAGTGAGCGAAGCCAAGCGTTCGATCGCCCAAGCCGCACGCGAACACGCCGAAGTCGCCCTCGCAGTGCTCGTCGATGTCGCCCAGGATGTTGCGGCACCTCCCTCAGCCCGCGTCTCCGCAGCCAACGCCATCCTCGACCGTGGATATGGAAAGCCTGTCGCTCAGGTTGAAGTGGCCCTTAACCCACTCGAAGAACTGATCAGAGAAATCAATTCGCGGGGTTCTGCCATGCCTATCAGCACCACGTACCAGATCGGGCAAGACGAAGAGGAAGACTTCGACCCGCTTACCCCATTCAATGGGATGGACGCACCAACGATAAGGGCAACATGACGGTTCTGGCAAAGACCGACGCAGAGGACCGCCCATCGATCGTCGTCACCTTGGACGCAAGACACCGGGTTGCAGGTCGAGGTTTCACGGAAAACAAGAACGCGGCTTGTACAGGGACGTCGCGCTCGTGATGTCGATGGGCCCGTAGCAGCATCAATAAGTAAGGGCTGGGGCTTGGTCTCGATCCAGAGGACGCCAATTGCCCAAGGATGTGGAAACCAGCCACCGGCATGGAAAGGACGTACTCCATTACCGCGACGTATTCAAGAAAATGGGGGTGCAGCGATGGCTTTGGCCACCCTGACAATCCCTGACAACTGGACGGCGGCTGCGTCTGCGCCTTTAACAGGTTGCTGAAGAAGTCAGCCCTCGACTCGGTATTAGGAACATGATTCACCCTTTTCACGACAACGTTGGGGATGATGATGCGCGGGACGGACGAGACGAGCGGGTCGCTGTTCAGCTATGTCGATCTTGAGGAGCGCATCCCTGCGCTGCACCCACTTCGCAAGATCCGACAGGTGGTCAACGAGGCGCTGGCCAGCCTCGATGCCGAGTTCGGGGCGCTCTACACCGATTTTGGCCGTCCCTCGATCGCGCCGGAACGGTTGATCCGGGCGAGCCTGATCCAGATACTTTTTTCGGTCCGCTCGGAGCGGCAGTTGATGGAACAGATGCAGTACAACCTGATGTTCCGATGGTTCGTGGGCCTCGGCATCGACGATCCCGTCTGGGTGCCGACGGTCTTCACCAAGAACCGCGACCGGCTGCTGAGCACCGACATGTCGCGCAAGGTGATGACGGCGATCCTGACGCATCGCGAGGTGGCGCCTCTGTTGTCGGGCGAGCATTTCTCGGTCGATGGCACGCTGGTCAAGGCCTGGGCCTCGATGAAGAGTTTCCAGCCAAAGCCGGTGGGCACGCCGCCTGACGATGAAGGGCCAGGTGATCCGCCCGGACCCGACACCACCTCTGAAAATCAAGCCGAACAAACCCAATCCGAGACCACCCCGATGCCCCGCCCCGCCCGCCAGAACCGCAACGCCGAAGTTGATTTCCGGGGCGAGAAGCGGTCCAACGCCACCCATGCCTCGACCACCGACCCGGATGCCCGCCTCTACAAGAAGT
>JAAFHX010000042.1 GCA_013297695.1 Rhodobacterales bacterium
CGTGAACTGACCTACATGCTGTCCCGGGTGATCGAGGCGGGCACCGGTCGGCGGGCCGCCCTGCCCGACCGGCAGGTCGCGGGCAAGACCGGCACCACACAGGCCGCGCGGGATGCCTGGTTCGTGGGCTTTACCGCCGATTATGTCGCGGGCGTGTGGATGGGCTATGACGACAATACGCCGCTGACCGGCGTGACCGGCGGCGGACTGCCCGCCGAAATCTGGCACGAGGTCATGTTGCGCGTCCACCAGGGGGTGCCGGTATCGCCGCTGCCGATGATCGTTCCCGAAGCCCGCAGCATGCCCAAGGTTTCCAGCAGCGCCGACCCCGCCCAGCCCCCGTCCGCCCCGGCCCCCGTGCAGACGCAATCGGCCCAGTCGCAGTCTGCGGAACCTCAGGCAGCCGTGGCCCAGGCCGACCAACCCGATATGGCCGAATCCGTCCTGCGGCAGGTCCTTGGCGTCTTCGGAAAGAAGAACTGAGCCGCGCGCGGGATCAGAGCTTGTTCAGTGCCGCCACCAGCTTGTCGATGTCGCCGCCGTCCTGATCCAGCATCGCGCCGATCTCGGTGCGTTCCGACGCCAGCATGTTCACACCCTCGATGATGATGTTGAAGAACAGCGGCCTCCCGGCCTTGTCCGACACATGCCAGCGCACGTCGAACGGGGCCTCGCCCTTCAGGTAGGCCATCGATTCCACCTCGGTGAAGCTTTTCACCGGCTTGGCCCCGGTCACTTCGATCTTGCCGCCGATGAACTCGCGGAACCGCCGACCGTACTTGCGCGCCAGATACCCCTGAAACGCCTTGGTGAAGGCCGAAAGCTGCGCTTCCGAGGCGGACCGCGCCGCAGGACCAAGCGCCGAGCGTGCAATGACCGGCACATCGGCATATTCGCCGAACAGCTTTTCGAACCGGCCCAGCATGGCCGCCTCGGACCCGCCCGAATTGATGATGCCGTTGATGTCGGCCACCAGGCCGTCGATCAGGGCGCGCGCTTCGGCGGTTTCCAGCGCCAGCACCGGCCGCCCCCCCGCCACCAGCAGTGCAGACCCGGCGACGGCACCGGCAAGAATGCGGCCCAGAAACAGCCGCCGGACAGGATCATTGGGCATAGGGGTCCTCATAGGGATCAACGAACTGGTCGCCGGACGAGGTCTGGCCCAGTTCGAACCGGCGATTCTCGAGGTAGAGAAGGCGGGTCTGGGCATAGCTGTCGGCGCTTTCGTATAGTACGGAATCGATCGTTTCGGAATAGCGGCTGCGCGCGCCGACTCCCGCCGTCACCTGGAACCCGGTGGCCCAGTTCGCCTCAAGCGGCGGCAGCACGAACCGCAGCGGGTTCAGGAACACGTCCACCGCCATGCCCGCCATGTCGCGTTCCGTCGTGGGCCCGATCAGCGGCAGTTCCACATAGGCCCCCTCGCCCGCGCCCCACTTGTGCAGCGTCTCGCCGAAATCGGTGGGCACCGCAGGCACCCCGATGGCGGTCGCCGGGTCGAACAGCCCGCCCAGGCCGACGGTCGTGTTGATGAGAAACCGCATCGTGTTCTGCGCGGCACCGCCGATATCGGCCTGCAGAAGCCCGTTTGCGATGGTGGCCGGCATGTCCACGTTGCCGCCGACGTTCGAGATCAGCAACTGCCCGTCTCCCGGCACGATGGCGGCATAGACCTTGGACACAGGTCGCACCACATTGTAGTCGACCGCCTTGTTGACCTCGTGCATCGCGCGGTTCTGCTGTTCGTTCGGGTCGTTGATGCCGGTCGGCACGGGTGCCGGGCCGCACCCTGCCAGAAGGACGCCCGCCCCGGCGGCAAGGGCCGCAAGACGGTATCTGCGCTGCACGCGGCCCCCCATGGCCCGGTCTCCGACTTTTTCGCCAAACTGTCTCTTCAGGATAGCTTCCCCCCGCGATTGGCAACCCCTAAGTCGCAGGGCAGGCTAACGCAACACGCAACCATGATCCCGACACATGATGGCATCGGCACGCATTCTGTGCCATACCAACGGGAACCCGGACGGATGAGGCTTGACAATGGCACCCTCTGAGCACGCCAGAGGCCGCGCGGAACTGAAGGCGGCACGCGGCGAAAGCACCGGACTGTTCGTCGTCGTGTTCATCTTCAGCATGTTCGTGAACATCCTGATGCTGACCGGGCCGCTGTACATGCTGCAGGTCTATGATCGGGTGATCGGCAGCCGGTCGCAGGAAACCCTTGTCGCGCTGTCGATCCTGGTCACCTGCCTGTTCGTCGCGATGGGGATACTGGACAATGCCCGCGGCCGGATCATGAGCCGGGTGGGCGCGCGGTTCCAGGACCGGCTTGACCGCCGCGTCTTTGCCGCCGCGATGAAGCGCTCGGCGCTGGTGCCCAACGATGCCTCTGCGGTGGCCGCACAGCGCGACCTTGAAGCGGTGCAGCGGCTCTTGTCCTCGCCCGTCCTGCTCGCGGTCTTCGACATTCCCTGGACGCCGCTGTTCATCGCCGCGATCTTCGTCTTTCATGCCTGGCTCGGGTATCTTGCCATCGCGGGCGGGATCATCCTGGTGGTGGTGACGCTGTTGAACCAGGCCGTCACCAAGCGCCCGCTGCACGAGGCCAGCATTGCGACGATCCGGTCGGAACGCATCGGCGAGCAGTTGCGGTCCGAGGCCGAGGTCATGCAGGCGCTTGGCATGACCGGCGCGGGTTTTGACCGCTGGCAGAAGGCGCGCGGTGTGGCGCTGACCGAAAGCATCAGCGCGGGCGACAAGACATCGGTGTTCAGCAACACCACCAAGACCTTCCGCATGTTCCTGCAATCGGCCATGCTTGGCCTCGGGGCCTATCTTGTCCTGAAGGGGCAGCTTTCCGCCGGGGCGATGATCGCAGGCTCGATCCTGATGGGACGGGCGCTGGCCCCGATCGAGGTGGCGGTGGGCCAGTGGGCGCTGGTGCAGCGCGCGCAGGAAGGCTGGGGCCGTCTGTCCGAACTTCTGTCGCGCATCCCCGAAGAGCCGCCCCATACGGCCCTGCCGCGCCCGCGTGCCGTGCTCGAGGCGGTGAACCTGACCGTCGTGCCGCCCGGCGAAACGATGGCAACGCTCCGGATGGTCAGTTTCCGGCTGGAACCCGGTCAGGCGCTTGGCGTGGTCGGCCCCTCCGGTTCGGGCAAGTCCACGCTGGCCCGGGCGCTGATCGGCGTGTGGAAACCGGCGGGGGGCAAGGTCAGACTGGATGGCGCGGCGCTGGACCAGTACGATCCCGACGTGCTGGGCGGCTACATGGGCTATCTGCCGCAGCGCGTCAGCCTGTTCGACGGCACCATCGCCGAAAACATCGCCCGTCTGCAGGGCAGGCCCGATGGTGCCAAGGTGGTCGAGGCTGCAAAGAAGGCCGCCGCCCATGACATGATCCTGAAACTGCCCGAAGGCTACGATACCCGCGTGTCAGCCGTAGGGGGGCGGTTGTCGGGCGGCCAGATCCAGCGCATCGGCCTGGCGCGTGCGATGTATGGCGATCCGGTGATCCTGGTGCTGGACGAACCGAACTCGAACCTCGACAATGACGGGTCGATGGCGCTGAACCTTGCCATCCGGTCGATGAAGGACGAGGGCAAGTCCGTTCTCATCATGGCCCATCGCCCTGCGGCGATCCAGGAATGCGACCTGCTGATGGTGATGGAAGACGGCATGCGCAAGGCCTTCGGCCCGCGCGACACGGTCCTGCGCGAGATGGTCAAGAACCATACCGAAATCATCAAGAGTGCCGGCCCCGGAGGCGTGGCATGACCCCCCCTGTCCAGACCCCGCCCGCCCGCGTCTGGTCGGCCCGTCGGCCGCTGCTCTGGGGTTTCCTGACCCTGCTGGTCGTGGTCGGCGGCTTCGGTTCGTGGAGTGTGCTGACCGAGCTTTCGGGGGCGATCATTGCCCCGGGCCAGCTTGAGGTGGAACAGCGACGCCAGATCGTGCAGCATCCCGATGGCGGCGTCGTGGCCGAAATCCGCGTGACCGAAGGCCAGGCCGTCGCCGCAGGCGACATCCTGCTGCGGCTTGACGGCGACATGCTGAAATCCGAACTTTCGATCGTCGAGAACCAGTTGTTCGAAATCCGCGCCCGCCGCGCCCGGCTCGAGGCCGAACGGGACGACAGCACCGCAGTCACCTTCCCCGAGGAACTCACCACCGCCGCCGCTGCCCGCCCCGAGGTGGCCGAGCTCACCGAAGGCCAGGTCAGCCTTTTCCAGGCCCGGCGCGAGACCCTGTCGCAGCAGGTCGACCAGCTTGCCAAGCGCAACGGCCAGATCCGCAACCAGATCGAGGGAATCGATGCCCAGGCCGTCGCGCTGAAGGAACAGCTCCGCCTGATCGACCAGGAGCTTGCAACCCAGCAGGACCTGTTGGCCAAGGGCCTTGCCCAGATGGCCCGCGTGCTGGAACTGCAACGCGAACAGGCGCGCCTTCAGGGCCAGGTGGGCTCGCTGACCGCTTCGCGCGCCGAGGCCGAGGGCAAGATCACCGAAAACGACATCCAGGTGCTGCAACTGCGCTCGGCCCGCCGCGAGGAAGCGGCAACGCAGTTGCGCGACATCGGCTACAACGAGCTTGAACTTGCCGAACGCCGCCGGTCCCTGACCGAACAGGTCGAACGGCTCGACATCCGCGCGCCCGTCTCGGGCCTGGTCCTGGGCCTTGCCGTCACCACCCCGCGTTCGGTCATCCGCGCGGCGGAACCGGTGATGTACATCATCCCGCAGGACCGCCCGTTGGTCATCGCGGCCAAGGTGCCCACCATCCACATCGATCAGGTCCATGTGGGCCAGGCCGCCCGGCTGCACTTCTCGGCCTTTTCCTCGCGCACGACCGAGGAACTGCAGGGCAGGGTTGCCGTCGTCGCCGCCGATGTGACCACGGACGAAGCCACCAAGACGGCCTTCTACCGGATCGAGGTGACCCTCGATCCCGGCGAGATCGAAAAACTGCGCGGCCTCGTGCTGGTCCCCGGCATGCCGGTCGAAGCCTTCATCCGCACCGATGAACGCACGCCGATGGCCTATCTGATCAAGCCCTTCACCGACTACTTCACCCGCGCCTTCCGCGAAACCTGACGGACCCTGCCATGACCCCGATCGAAAGCCGCCTTGCCGAACTGGGGGTGATCCTCCCCGACGCCCCTGCACCTGCCGCCAACTATGTGCCCTTCGTGACGGTGGGCAATCTGGTGCATGTGTCCGGGCAGATCAGCCAGACCGCCGACGGCCTCCTCAAGGGCCGCCTCGGGGCCGATCTTGACGTGGCAGCCGGAGCTGCGGCGGCGCGGCGCTGCGCGATCAGCCTGCTGGCGCAGGTGCGCAATGCCGTCGGGGGTGACTGGACCCGCGTGGTGCGCGTGGTCAAGCTGACCGGCTTTGTCAATTCCACCCCCGATTTCACCGATCAGCCCAAGGTCATCAACGGGGCCTCCGATTTCCTCGTCGCCGTTCTGGGCGACGCCGGACGCCACGCCCGCTCGGCCGTGTCGGCGGCCAGCCTTCCGCTTGGCGTCGCGGTGGAAATCGAAGGCATCTTCGAAATCCGCCCGTGATGCCGCCCGCCGTTCCGCTGCCCCGGCCGCTCGTCACGGTCCCCCTGACGCATCGCGGTTACCACGAAGCCGCCACAGGCCGCCCCGAACTGTCGATGGCCGCCTTCCGCGCGGCGATTGCCGCCGGCTACGGCATCGAACTCGATGCCCAGCTTTCCGCCGACGGCCAGGCGGTGGTGTTCCACGACGACACGCTTGACCGCATGACCGACGCCACCGGCCCGGTCATCGACCGGACCGCCGCCGACCTCGCCCGCATCGCCCTTCTCGACACCGCCGAAACCATCCCGACACTGCGCCAGGTCACGGACCTGGTCGCCGGCCGCGTGCCCCTGCTGATCGAGATCAAGGACCGGAACGATACCCGCGGCCCGACCGGCGGGCAGCTTGAACAGGCGGTGGCCGATGTCCTGCACGGCTATCCCGGCCCGGTCGCCGTCATGTCCTTCAACCCCCATATCGTCGCCACGATGGCGCGGATGGCGCCCGACCTGCCGCGCGGCCTGACCACCGAATACTACGACCACGCGGTCTGCGCCCCGATCCCGCCCGCCATATGCGACCGGTTGCGCGATGTTCCCGATTTCGCCGCCACCGGCTCCAGCTTCGTCTCGCACCGCTTCACCGATCTCGGCATGCCGCGTGTCGCCGATCTGAAGGCACAAGGCGCGGCCATCCTGTGCTGGACCATCGCCTCGCCCGCGGATGAGGCGTCGGCCCGCCGTGTCGCCGACAACATCACCTTCGAGGGCTATGCAGCCGCGTTTCCGGGTTGACGAACCCCCGCGCCACACCACCTGACCGGCACGACCTGCCATCTTCCGTTCCGAAATATCCTCGGGGGGTCCGGGGGGCAGACAGCCCCCCGGCCTCTCGGCAAGAACCGCGACCGGGGCCTGCATGACCGACGATATCACCGTCACCCTCCACGCCGCCCTCGCCGAGATCGCCCCCGATGACTGGGATTCGGTGGCCTGCCCCGAAGCGGCCTCCGGCGGTCGCCCGACCGATCCCTTCACGACGCACCGCTTCCTGTCAGCGCTTGAACGTTCGCGATCCACCGGCACCGGCTCGGGCTGGCAGCCGCGCCCGCTGGTCGCGCGCCGCGATGGCCGCGTGATCGCCGCCGCCCCCCTCTGGGCCAAGTCGCACAGCCAGGGCGAATACATCTTCGACCACAACTGGGCGGATGCCTATACCCGCGCGGGCGGGCGCTATTACCCCAAACTGCAACTGGCCGTGCCCTTCACCCCCGCCACGGGCCGCCGCTTTCTGACCCTGCCCGGCCACGAGGCCGAAGGCACCGCCGCCCTTATCTCTGCCGCCATCCAGCTTGCCGAAACCAACCGCCTTTCGTCCCTCCACATCACCTTCTGCACCGGGGACGAGGCAGACCGGGGCGAGGCGATGGGGCTGCTGCGCCGCACCACACAGCAATTCCATTGGGAAAACAGCGGCTACGGCAGCTATGACGACTTCCTTGCCCAGCTTTCGTCGCGCAAGCGCAAGGCCCTGCGCAAGGAACGCCAGCAGGCGCAGGCCTTCGGCGGCACCATCCGCGCGCTGACCGGCGACCAGATCGAACCGCAGCATTGGCAAGCGTTCTGGGCCTTCTACCAGGACACCGGCAGCCGCAAATGGGGCACGCCCTACCTGACCCGCCGTGCCTTTGACGAGTTTCACGCCACGATGCGCAACGACATTCTGCTGATCCTGGCCGAACGCGCCGGCCGCCCCGTGGCGGGGGCGCTGAACTTCATCGGGCGCGACACGCTTTTTGGCCGCTACTGGGGCTGCATCGAGGATCACCCCTGTCTGCATTTCGAACTGTGCTATCATCAGGCCATCGACTGGGGGATTGCCAATGGCCTCACGCGGGTCGAGGCGGGCGCACAGGGCGAACACAAGCTGGCACGCGGCTATCTGCCGGTGCCGGTCCATTCGCTGCACTGGCTGGCCGACCCCGGCTTCTCGCAGGCGGTCGCCCGCTATCTGGAGGCCGAACGCGCCGCGATGACCGAGGAGATCGAGGTTCTGGCCGCCTACGGCCCCTTCCGCCGCTGCGCGCCCCAGGGCGAAGCGGCCGCGCAGGACTGACATCGCAACCGGAGACCGCAGATGGAACCTCTGACCCTGTACACCAACCCCATGTCGCGCGGGCGCATCGCCCACTGGATGCTGGAAGAGGTCGGCCAGCCCTACAGGACGGTCTGGCTCGACTATGGCACCACGATGAAGGCGGAACCCTACCTGTCGGTCAATCCGATGGGCAAGGTTCCGGCGCTGACCCATGGCGACCGGGTGGTGACCGAGAATGCCGCGATCATCACCTGGCTTGCCGATGCCTTTCCGCAGGCGGGCCTCATGCCCGAGGATCGGGGCCGCTTCTATCGCTGGATGTTCTTCGGGGCCGGACCTGTCGAGGCTGCCGTCACCAACAAGGCGCTTGGCGTTCAGGTCCCGCCGGAAAGGCGCGGCATGGTGGGCTATGGCAGCCTGGAACAGGTGACCGACATTCTGGAAACCGCGCTGACAAAAGCGCCCTATCTCTGCGGCGCGACGTTCTCGGGCGCGAATGTGTTCGTCGGCAGCCAGATCGGCTGGGGCATGCGCTTTGGCACGATCGAGGCCCGGCCGGTCTTCGGCGACTACTGGGCGCGCATTGCCGGCCGGCCCGCGCTGGCCCGATCCTCTGCTGCCTGCGATGCCCACCTGAAACAGGAGTGATCCCGATGGCCCTGCCGCTGACCGAAGCCGAACGCCAGGCCGACCTTCCGCCCCTTGGCGAAACCGGCTGGGGCGCTGTCCCCGGGCGCGACGCAATCCGCAAAGTCTGGAAGTTCCGCAGCTTTTCCGAAGCCTGGGCCTTCATGACCCGCGCCGCTCTGGCGGCGGAAAAGCTGAACCACCACCCGGAATGGTCGAACACCTACAATGTGGTGGACGTCACGCTTTCGACCCACGACTGCCACGGCCTGTCGCCGCTGGACATCGATCTGGCAAAGCGGATGGACAGTTTCGCAGGCGACGCCGCCGTGCAGCGTGACCATTCCGAACCGGTGCAGAGCCTGTGCCAGATCTCTGCCCGCAAGGCCTGACGCCGTAGGGTGCGTGCTTGCACGCACCGCCCTGACCACAGAGGAGCGGTGCGTGCAAGCACGCACCCTACGGGGTTGCCCTAGATGGCTGCCAGCAGGGCTTCGCCGACCGAAAGGTCGCAGACGCCGGGCTGGTCAATGTTGGCCACGGTGACAACGCCATCCTCCACCACCAGCGCATAGCGGTTGGACCGGCCGATCAGCCCGATATGGGGTGCGGTAAAATCCATGCCCAGACCCTTGGTGAACGACCCGTCGGCATCCCCCAGCAGCGTGATCCCCGCCGCGGAAGCACCGGTCGCGTCGCCCCAGGCCTTCAGCGCGAAGGGGTCGTTGACGGACAGGCAGATGATCTCGTCCACGCCCTTGGCGCGGAACGCGTCGGCGGTGCGGATGAAGGACGGCAGGTGGATGGTCGAACAGGTTCCGGTAAAGGCCCCCGGCAGCGCGAACAGCACCACCTTGCGGCCCGCAAGACGTCCGGACAGTTCCACCACGGCCGGGCCCTCGGCCGCCATCGTCACGAACCTGGCTTCGGGCAATCTGTCTCCAACCGAAATCGTCATGCAGCGTCTCCTCGCGCGTTGCGTTTCACCTTCGGGCGGATATAGCTTCCGCCCTCGGGGACGGCCAGTGGGGGAAAGCGGCAGATGACGCGGATCGTGGTGGTCGGGGCGGGACAGGCCGGGGCCTCGGTGGTGGCGCGGCTGCGCGCGCGCGGCCACGACGGGCCGATCACCCTGATCGGGGCCGAACCCGTGCCGCCCTACCAGCGCCCGCCCCTGTCCAAGGCCTATCTGCTGGGCGAGATGGAGGCCGAACGACTGCTGCTTCGCGCGCCCGAGTTCTATGCCGAGAACGCCATCACCCTGCGTCTTGGCCAACCTGTCACCGCCATCGACACCATGGCACAGACCGTGACGCTGGCGGGCGATGCTGTCCCCTATGACGAGCTGGTGCTGGCCACCGGGTCGGTCCCGCGTCGCCTGCCCGCCGCCATCGGAGGCGATCTTCGCGGCGTGTTCACCGTGCGCACGCTGGCCGACATCGACGCGATGCGCCCGCTGTTCCAGCCCGGAAAGCGGCTGGTGATCGTCGGCGGCGGCTACATCGGGCTGGAGGCGGCGGCGGTGGCACGCAAGCTGGGGCTGGAGGTGACGGTGCTGGAAATGGCACCGCGGATCCTGCAGCGGGTCGCGGCCCCGGAAACATCGGACTACTTCCGGGCGCTGCACACCGCGCGGGGCGTGACGATCCTTGAATCCACCGGGCTGCACCGCTTGCTGGGCACAGATGGCCATGTCACCGCCGCGCGCCTGACCGACGGGCGCGAACTGCCTGCAGATTTCGGGATCGCGGGTGTCGGCATCCTGCCCGACACGGCCCTCGCCCAGGCGGCGGGGCTGGTGATCGACAATGGCATCCGGACCGACGAGATGGGCCGCACCTCGGCCCCCCATGTCTGGGCGGCGGGCGATTGTGCCAGCTTTCCGTGGCAGGGCGGACGGCTGCGGCTGGAATCGGTCGGCAATGCGATCGATCAGGCCGAAGCCGTGGCCGACAACATTCTGGGTGACGGAACTCCCTATGTGGCGGCACCCTGGTTCTGGTCGGATCAATACGACTGCAAGTTGCAGATCGCGGGGCTGAACACCGGCTACGACCGGATCGTGACCCGCGGCCCCGACGGTGACGCGGTGTCGTTCTGGTATCTTGCCGCCGACCGCCTGCTGGCCGTCGATGCGATGAACGATCCCCGCGCCTACATGGTCGGCAAGCGCCTGATCGAAATGGGCCGCAGCCCCGATCCGGTCCTGCTGGCAGACCCTGCGACCAACCTCAAGGCGCTGCTGAAGTAGCGTCCCGAAAGGCGGACCCCTTGCGCATCATCGGCGGAGCACGGCGCGGCCTGACGCTGGCCGAGGTGGGCGCAGGCGATGCCGCAGCGCATCTGCGCCCCACGTCCGACCGGGTGCGCGAGGCGATCTTCAACCTGCTGGTCAACGGCGGCCACGGCGATCCGGTCACCGGCGCGCGGGTGCTCGACCTGTTCGCGGGCACCGGCGCACTTGGGCTGGAGGCCCTGTCGCGCGGGGCGGCGCGGGTGACCTTTGTCGATGACGGTGCCGTCGCCCGTGCGCTGATCCGCGCAAATGTCGACAAGATGCAGGCCATGGGCGCGACCGACATCTACCGTCGCGATGCGACCCGGCTTGGGCCGAACCGGGCTGCGCCCTTTTCGCTGGTGTTCCTCGACCCGCCCTATGGCAAGGGCCTGGGCGAGGCGGCGCTGGCCTCGGCCCTTGCGGGTGGCTGGCTGGCCCCGGGCGCGATGGTGGTCTGGGAGGAAAACACCGCCCCCCTGCTGCCCCCGGGCTTTGTGCCATTGGATCAGCGCAGCTATGGAGAGACGATCGTGACCCTGTTGACGGCCCCGCAATGACCCCGCCCCCGATGCCCCCGCGTGCGGTGATCTTCGACTGCGATGGCGTTCTGGTCGACAGCGAACCCGCCGCCTTCGAGTTGCTGACGCAGGATCTTGCCGCGCACGGGCTGGACCTGCCACCGGCCCAGGTCGAGCGGCTGTTCATCGGCGGTACCATCCCGGGCGTGCACCGCGCGGCGCGCGATCTGGGTGCGCGGTTGCCGGATGACTGGGTCGCAGGCTTCTACGACCGGCTCTATGCCCGGCTGGCCGAAGGTACCGCGCTGGTCCCCGGCATTCCGCACCTGCTGGATACGCTTGACCGCGCGGGCATTCCCTATGCCGTGGGCTCGAACGGGTCGGACCACAAGATGCAGGTCACGCTTGGCCAGCACCCGGGGCTGATCGCGCGCTTTGGCGGGCGGCTGTTTTCGGGGCAGACCATCGGTGCGCCGAAACCTGCACCGGACCTGTACCTGCATGCGGCCCGCAGCCTTGGGCAGCCGCCCGGGGCCTGCGCGGTGATCGAAGACAGCCCGACCGGCGCCCGGGCGGCGGCGGCGGCCGGCATCCGCTGTTACGGCTTCGCACCCCATGGCGACGGCACGGCGCTGGCGGCCGAAGGCGCGCAGGTGTTCCACCGGATGACCGACCTTCCGGGCCTGCTCGGCCTGCGCTGACGGCCTATTCCTCGTCCTCGGGCGCGGGCTGGCTCGGGTCGAACTCCAGGATATCGCCCGGCTGGCAGTCCAGCGCCGCGCAAAGCGCATTCAGCGTGGAAAACCGGATCGCCCGCGCCTTGCCGGTCTTGAGTACCGAAAGGTTCTGGATCGTCACCCCCACGGTATCGGCCAGTTCGCCCAGACGCATCTTCCGCCGCGCCAGCATCACGTCGAGATTCACCCGGATCATCGCCTGGCCCTTCCGCTTCATATCGTCAGTTCGGCGTCGCGCTGCAGGCCCATCGCCTGCCGCATCGCCGCTGCGATGGCCAGAAGCAGCAGTCCCACCCCGAACACCGTCACGTCAAAGGCCAGATCGGGCAGGAAGGCCGGCAGGTCGCCTGTCGCAACCAGGGCCACCGCCATCAGGTTCGACAGGCCAAGGTCCCAGACCGGAAACAGCGTGATGATGAGGGCGATCCAGCCCAGCACGCGGACCAGCGGGGCCACGAACAGCCGCCCCTGCGCACAACTGCGGATCACCGAATGCGCCAGCCCCAGCACCAGCGCGAACAGAAGGAAGTTCAGCCCGAACCCGGCCCAGAACACCAGCTTGCCGGGCAGGCTGAAGCTCGTGACCAGCGGCAGACCCGCAAGGCAGGCCGCCTGGTCCGGGGCCAGCACCGTCAGTGCGCGCGCCTGCCCCAGAATGTCGCGCACCACGATCCACAGATAGACCGGAAAGGCCAGCCAGACGCCCCAGAAGGCACGATTCAGCCAGGCAAACAGCCCGTCAGGCCTGGCCCCCGACATTGATACCGCCATATATTTCTTGCTTTTCGATACTTTTTTCATGTTTAGCATTAAACCCTGCTTGTCTTCTCGATCAACATGTGTTTTTTATTGTTTATCATGAAAACTGAGGCCGGCAAGTCCCTTGCCCGCCGCACCCGCCCCGAACCTCTTTCCCCGGCAGGCCCAAGGCGGCCCCCCCGGCCGTGCGGCCCTGCCCCGTTCCAAAAGGAGACCTCCGATGACCCGCCTTTCCTCGCTCGCCTGGTCGCTCTCGCTGGCGCTCTGCGCGCCGCAGACGACGCTGGCCGCCACTCTTGCCACAGCGATGGACGCAGCCCTCGCCAGGCTCGTGCAGCAGACCGGCTCGCCCGGAGCCTCGGCCGCCGTCACCCGCAACGGCAGGACGCTCTGGTCGGGGGCGAGCGGCCTTGCCCGGCCCGACGCCGGCCTCGCCTTCTCGCGCGACACGCTGTCGTCGATTGCAAGCGTGACGAAGCTCGTCGTCTCGACCATCGTGACGCGGCTGGACGAAAAGGGGCTGATCGCGCTGGATGCGCCCATCGCCCCGCACCTGCCGAACCCCGTCCCCGGGGCCGACGGCGTCACCATCCGCCAGTTGATGGAGATGACGGCGGGCTATGCCGATGTCGAGGGGCTGCCCGAATTCGAGGCCGCCTTCCGCGACCCGAACCACCCCTGGACGCGCGCCGAGCTTTTCGCGCGGATCGAGGCCCCGCAGTTCGCGCCGGGCACGCAATGGGACTACAGCAACACCAACTACCTGCTGCTGGGGGCGGTCATCGACGATGTCTATCCCGGCGGCACGGCGGCGGCCTTCCGCGACCTGATCGCCGATCCGGCGGGCCTGGGCGATGCCATGGCGTTCGACCGCGACCCTGGCGTGGCCGGGCGGGTGGCCGACGGTTACCGCACCGGCAGCGGCGTCACCTGGAACGTGAACGCGGGCGCGACCGACCTCGGCGTCAATACCAGCGTCTGGGGCCCGCTCTGGACTGACGGCGGCATCGTCGCCAGTGCCGAAGGCGTCGCCCGCTTTGCCGATGCGCTGTACGGCGGCACGCTGCTGAATGCCGCCAACACGGCGGCGGCGAAGGTCTGCGGCTACAGCTTTTCCAACCGCTGCCTTGACGGCTTCATCGGGGCCTTCAACGGCTACAGCGCCTTCGTCATGCATGACAGTGCCCGCAACGTCACGATCTCGGCCGTGACGAACGGGCTGAACGAGGATACTTTCGATCAGAAAGCTTTCATTCCCGGGCTGATCGACACCTACTACGCGGCCGACCCCAGCCCGGTGCCCCTGCCTGCCACCGCCCCGCTTCTGGGCCTGGGGCTGGCCGGGCTGATCGGCTTTGGCCGGGCACGGCGGGTCCGCGCCGCCTGATCCGGTCAGGCGGCGAACATGGGAAAGGTGACGCCAAGCGCCCAGGCAAGGAACAGCCCGAGGCCGATGCCGCCTGCGGCGGGCCGCCATGTCGCGCGGCCCACCCATCCGCCCGCCGTGCCGAACAGAAGGTAGAACAAAAGGATCACCGGCAGGATGATGATCAGAAAGAACAGCCGCTCGAAATCCAGTGCCACCGCAAGGCCAAGCGAAGCCAGCGCCACGCCCCGCACCAGCAGCACGCGCCACAGCGGCGCGCGCCCGCCCTCGGTCAGCACGGCATCGGCCAGCATGAAGGGCACCGCCCCCGCCATCATCGCCAGTACCACCGGAATGCGCCCCGCCACCGGCACAAAGGACACCACATGCCGGTCCAGCGCCATGCCGAAGACGCCGATGCCATAGGCGGCCACCGGCATTGCCAAAGCCAGCGCCACCCCCGCCCCGCCCCGCCGCAGCCCGCCGAAAGCCGCCGCCAGCGTCAGCCCGGCCAGCCCATAGGCCGCGAAATGCACGGCGAGGTAGTCGGCCACCAGCACCGGCAGGAACCGCGTGTCCACCCGCGTCAGCACCAGCGGCACCGCCAGCGCGGGCAGCATCACTGCCGCCAGAAACGGCACAGCCGCCAGCCGGGGCGGCGGCGCTGCTGCCCGGAACCGCCGCAGTCCGGCCGACAGCGGCCAGGCCAGCGCCACAAGCGACACCATCATCAGCGCGACCCAGCCACCGCGCATCGGCACCCCGGCCCCGCTTTCGCGTCCGAAGGCCGCATCCAGCCAGCCCACCGTCTCGCGCAGGGTCGTCGCCGAATACAGCACCCCCACATGTTCCACCGACGGGGCGAGCACCGCGCGCCGTCCGGTCCCCGCTGCCGGGTCGCCCACCGTCTGGCCATAGTCCGCACCCGGATCGGCAAGCCGCAGCGCGCGCAGCGCCTCGGCGGCCAGCATCCCCTCCCAGGCCCCCGCGATCACCAGAAGGTCGCGCGGCGCGTCCGGGGTCACGGCCTGCGAGAACATCGACACCGCCACCACCGCGCCCACGCGCGGGTCGCGCCCCCCCTGCCGCACCACGATATCGGACGCCATGGAATGGCCCAGCAGCGCCAGCCGCCCGTCGGCCCCCGGCAATGCCAGCGCCGCCTCCGACACCCGCGCCAGCTCGTCCATCAGGAGTTGCGTCGTGCCGCTGATCGCGCCCACGTCGCCCGACATCGGCACCGGGTTGCGCCCGTGCCCCTGCAGGTCATAGCTGACCGCGATATAGCCCGCCCGCGCCAGCGCCAGCGCAAAGCCGTCCATCAGGGGCCGCGACCCGGCAAATCCGTGGGCGATGACCACCACCGGGGCCGGGCCTGCCTCCGGCAGCCGCCACACGGTCGCGGGCGTGCTGCCCACCATCAGGGGCGTGATCTGAACCCCCGCCCGGAACCCTTCCAGCCGCCACAACGACAGCGCCGCCCCGACAAGCGCAAGGATCAGGACCGCCCACCGGGCAAGGCTCACGCGGCTTGCCCCCAGGTCGGGTGGAACAGCCCGGCAGGCGACAGGGTGAAGATCTGCGCACCGGTGGCGGTGACGCCCACCGAATGCTCGAACTGCGCGGAAAGCGACTTGTCGCGGGTGATCGCGGTCCAGTCATCGGCCAGAACCTTGGTCTCGGGCCTCCCGAGGTTCACCATCGGCTCGATGGTGAAGAACATGCCTTCCTCGAGCACCGCACCGCTGCCGGGCCGACCGTAATGCAGCACGTTCGGGGGCGCATGGAACACCCGGCCCAGGCCATGGCCGCAGAAGTCGCGCACCACGCTCATCCGGTGTGCCTCCACATGGGCCTGGATCGCGTGGCCGATATCGCCGAAGGTGGCACCCGGGCGCACCGCCTCGATCCCCTTCATCAGCGCGTCATGGGTGACCTGGATCAGCCGCAGCGCAAAGGGTTTCGGGGTTCCGGCTATGTACATCCGGCTGCTGTCGCCGAACCAGCCATCGACGATCACCGTCACGTCGATGTTCAGGATATCGCCCTCCAGCACGCTGCTGGAGCTTCTCCCCGGAATCTTTGCGCCGGGAATGCCGTGGCAGACCACATGGTTCACGCTGATGCAACTGGCATGGCGATAGCCCTTGTAGCCGATGGTGGCCGAAATCACGCCGCGCCGTTCCACCTCGGCGGTGATGAAATCATCCAGCGCCTCGGTGGTGCAGCCGGGCCGGACCTGCGCAGCCACCGCATCCAGAATCTCTGCCGCGACCCGGCCCGCCGCCGCCATTCCGGCGAAATCGCCATCCTCGTAAATCCGGATGCCATCCCGGGTGATGCGGCCGCGCGTCTCGTCCAAAGTGCCGTTTCCCTTGCCTGAGGCCCTAGATAGGGGAAGCCGCCGGGGTTGAACAGGGGCAGGGACCGGACAGCGGCCGGGCGGGGTTTGAAACCGCCGCTGCCGGGTCTATACCAAGGCTGGGACCTTGACGGAGATGACCATGCCCAACCCCACCGCCGCCATGCTGGTGATCGGCGACGAGATCCTGTCGGGCCGTACCCGTGACGGCAACACCCATCATCTTGCGGGCGAACTGACGCGCCACGGCATCCGGCTGGCCGAGGCGCGGGTGGTCCCCGACGAGGCCCCCGCGATCATCGCCGCCGTCAATGCGCTGCGCGCCACCTGGGACCATGTGTTCACCAGCGGCGGTATCGGCCCCACGCATGATGACATCACCGCCGATGCCATTGCCGCCGCCTTCGGCGTACCCATCGGCATCCGCGAGGATGCCCGCGCGCGTCTGGCCGCGCATTACGCCCGCGCGGGGCTGGAGTTCAACGAGGCCCGCCAGCGCATGGCCCGCATCCCCGACGGCGCAGGGCTGATCGACAATCCGGTATCAACCGCGCCGGGTTTCACCATCGGCAACGTGCATGTCATGGCGGGCGTGCCGAACATCTTTCAGGCGATGGTCGCCTCGGTCCTGCCGACGCTGACCGGGGGTGCGCCGCTGCTCAGCCAGTCCTGGCGGGTGAACCGGGGCGAGGGCGAGGTGGCAGCCCCGTTCGGCGCGCTGGCCGCCGAATATCCCGACCTGTCGATGGGGTCCTACCCGTTTCTGCAAAACGGCGCGCATGGCACCAATCTGGTGATCCGGGGCACGGACCCGGCCCGGATCGACGCCGCCATGACCCGCCTTGCCGCCCTTTTCCCGGCAGATTGAGGTGACAGCGCCGCCCGATTTCGCAGGGCTGATGGAGGTCACCTGGCCCCCCGCCGAAACCCTGCGCTGCGGGCCGTTCACGCTGCGGCGCGGCCTTGGCGGGGGCAGCCGCGTGTCTGCCGCCACGCCGGACGGTCCCGCCGATGCCAACGACGTTGCCAGGGCCGAGGCCGGAATGGCGGCGCTGCACCAGCGCCCGCTGTTCATGCTGCGCCCGCAGGATGCGGCGCTGGATGACCTTCTGGCCGCGCGCGGTTATGCGGTGATGGACCCGGTCGTGCTTTATGCCGCCCCCGTCGCGGCGCTTGGCCCGCCGCCCGATCCGATGACCGCCTTCCCGCACTGGCCGCCTCTGGAAATCGCCCGCCTGATCTGGGCCGAGGGCGGGATCGGCCCGGCGCGCCTCGCCGTCATGGATCGGGTTCCCCTTGCCAGAACCGCAATCCTCGGGCGCAGCCGCGACCGGCCTTCCGGTGTGGCCTTCGTGGCCGCTGCAGGCAGCGTCGCCTACCTGCACGCCCTGGAAGTGGCCCCCGCCTGCCGCCGTCAGGGCGCGGGAACCGGGCTTTTGTCGGCCGCCGCCGCATGGGCCGGCGGGGCCGGGGCCGATTGGCTGGCACTGGCGGTGACCGTGGCCAATACCCCGGCGCGGAGCCTCTATGCTTCCCGGGGGATGCAGGTTGTGGGACAGTATCACTATCGCACCAAGCCTGCCTGACGAGGCGCCCCGCATGTCATTCCCTCCGGCCCCGCTGATCCTGTGCGCCAGCCTGCTTCTGGCGGCAGGTCCGGCCCTTGGCCTGACCTTCGACTTTCCCGGATCGGCCACCGTGGCAGGCGGCCGCAGCGAGCCTATGACCAGCACGCTTCTGCCGCTTGGACCCTGGTCCGCAGGGGCCCTGCCGACCCGGCGGGTCGAGGGTGCGCTGGACCAGACCGTCTGGCAGGTCGATGCCCCCGGCCTGACAACGCTGCAACTGCTTGCCCCGCTGCGCGCCCAGTTGCTGGACGCAGGATACGAGGTGCTTTGGGAATGCGATACGGTGAACTGTGGCGGGTTCGATTTCCGCTACGCGCTTGACGTGCTGCCGGAACCCGACATGCATGTGGACCTTGGCGATTTCCGTTTTCTTGCCGCCGAACGGGCGGGGACGGGTGCCCCCCAGACAGTCAGCCTGCTGGTCAGCCGGTCGGCGCGCGTGGGCTTCGTGCAGGTGACCCATGTCGGTTCGCCCTTTGCCGACGGAACAGTTCCGACCGCCACCGGCACGCCGACGGCCCCTGTGGCGGCGGCTTTGACCGACATCGCCCGGGCGCTGGACGAAACCGGCTCCATGGCGCTGGATGATCTGATCTTTGCCACCGGATCGGCCGAGCTGGGGCCGGGCGACTTTGCCAGCTTGCGGGCCGTGGCCGGGTATCTGGCCGACCATCCCGACCGGAAGGTGGCGCTGGTCGGGCATACCGATGCCTCGGGCGATATGGCGGGGAATGTCGCCCTGTCGCGCGCGCGCGCGGGGTCCGTCCGTGACCGGCTGATCCGCGACTACGGCGCGCCCGAAGACCGCGTGGCCGCCGATGGCGTGGGCTATCTGGCCCCGCGCGCCAGCAACCTGACCGCAGAGGGGCGCACGCAGAACCGCCGGGTCGAGGTGGTGTTGATCGCGATCCGGTAGGACACTGCGGCCCGGCCCCGCATCACCAGTTGTCCGGCCCCTTGTCACCATAACGGCGTGCCAGAAAGTCGATGAAAGCCCGCACCTTGGGCTGGGTGAACCGGCCCGGCGGATAGACGGCATAGATGCCGAGTGTTTCCACCGGCAGGCCGGGAATGGCCTCTTCCACCAGCCCCGCGCGCAGTGCATCGGCAAACAGGAAACTTGGCAGACAGGCGATGCCCAGCCCCGAAATCGCGGCATTCAGCAAGGACTGCCCGTCATTCACCGTCAGCCACCCGGCCGAGCGCACCTGCCGCCGCTCGCCCGAAGGCGCGATCACCTTCCAGACATTGCCATTGGCCTGGCTGGAGTAATGCAAGAGCTTGTGGTCGTTCAGGTCGTCGATCTTCTGCGGCCGCCCGAACTTCGCGAAATAGCCGGGCGCCCCCACCATCCGCCGCGTCGTCTCGGTCAGCTTGCGGGCGCGCATCGTGCTGTCTTCCTGCTCGCCGAGGCGAATCGCCATGTCGAACCCTTCGGAAATCAGCTCCACATAGCGGTTGTTCAGCACCATGTTCACGGTGATGTCGGGGTACTCCAGCAGAAAATCGCCCAGGATCGGCGACAGCAGGTTCACCCCGAAATCCGTGGCCACGCTGATCCGCAGCAGCCCCGAGGGCGCGGATTGCATCGAGGTCACCAGCGCATCCGCCTCGCCCGCGTCGTTCAGCACGCGCCGCGCGCGGTCGTAATAGGCCAGCCCGATCTCGGTCGGGCTGACGCGCCGCGTGGTGCGGTTCAGCAGGCGCGCACCCAGCCGCTGCTCCAGCGCCGAGACATGCTTGGAAACGGCAGACTTGGAAATGCCCATCTTCTTGGCGGCATCGGTAAAGCCGCCCTGATCCACCACGGTGGCAAAGGCTTCCATCTCTGTCAGTCGATCCATTGTCGTCCCCGTGCCGCACGATGCAGGTCTGGGACCGTCATTGGCAGCGAATTCGGGCAAGATTGCGTTCAAGGCGCGACAAGTCTTGGGTATTGCGGCAGATCGTCCGATAAATCGAAACGATCCGTCGGCGGTTAGAACCCGGCCGCCAGCCGCGCGCCCTGATCGATGGCACGCTTTGCGTCCAGTTCGGCCGCCCGTTCGGCCCCGCCGATGACGTGATGCGCAATGCCCGCAGACGCCAAAGCGGCGCTGAGCGTGCCTTCAGGCTCCTGCCCGGTGCACAGCACGATGGTATCGGCAGGCAGCAGTTCCGGCACGCCATCCTGCAGAATCACCAGCCCCTCGGGCAGGATCCGGTCATAGGTGACCCCGCCGCGCATCTCGACCGACTTCATCGCAAGGCTGGCACGGTGAATCCATCCCGTGGTCTTGCCCAGCCCCTTGCCGGGCTTGCCCGGTTTGCGCTGCAACAGCGTCACCTGCCGCGCCGGTGCCTCGGGGCGCGGGCCGCCGGCCGCCAGCCCGCCGCGGATTGTTGCCGGATCGCCAACACCCCATTCCTGCCGCCACAGATCGGGGGCGACAGCCGGGCTTTCGCCCCGATGCACCAGGAACTCGGCCACATCGAACCCGATGCCGCCCGCACCTACCACGACCACCCGCTGCCCGACCGGCGCACCCGCCAGAACCTCGGCATAACCGCGCACATGGGCCAGGTCCTGCCCTGGCAGCCCCGGGTCGCGCGGCACCACACCCGTGGCCACCACCACCTCGTCAAAGCCGCGCAGGTCCTTTGGCCCGGCGACGTGCCCCAGCCGCACCTCGACCCCCGCCCGCGCCACGGACCCCGCGAACCAGTCCACCAGCCCGTCGAATTCCTCTTTCCCCGGCACCCGCCGCGCCAGGTTCAATTGCCCGCCCAGGGTTTCCGCCTTGTCGAACAGCACCACTGCATGGCCCCGTTCCGCCGCAACCAGCGCACACATCAGCCCCGCAGGCCCCGCCCCCACAACCGCGATGCGCCGGGGCGTTGCGGCGGGCGCATAGACCAGTTCGGTCTCATGGCAGGCGCGCGGGTTGACAAGGCACGAGGTCAGCCGCCCCGAAAACGTATGGTCCAGACAGGCCTGGTTGCAGGCGATACAGGGCGCAATCTCGGCCGCGCGCCCCGACGCCGCCTTGGCGACGAAATCCGGGTCGGCAAGAAATGGCCGCGCCATCGACACCATGTCGGCCGCGCCCTGCGCCAGCAGCCCCTCGGCCACCTCGGGGGTGTTGATCCGGTTCGACGCGATCACAGGGATGCCGACCTCGGGGCGCAGCCGCGCCGTCAGCCAGGCAAAGGCCGCGCGCGGCACCGAGGTGGCGATGGTCGGCACCCGCGCCTCGTGCCAGCCTATTCCTGAGTTGATCAGCGTGGCCCCCGCGCCCTCGACCGACCTGGCAAGCAGCACCACCTCGTCCCACGACGACCCGTCGGGCACCAGATCGATCAGCGACAGCCGGTAGATCAGGATGAAATCCGGCCCCACCGCCGCGCGCACCCGCGCCACCACCTCCACCGGCAGGCGCATCCGGTTTTCATAGGACCCGCCCCACCGGTCAATGCGGCGGTTCACATGGGTCACCAGAAACTGGTTCAGGAAATACCCTTCCGACCCCATCACCTCGACCCCGTCATAGCCCGCCTCGCGGGCGCGGACGGCGGCCGTCACGATATCGGCGATCTGCTTTTCGATCCCCGCCTCGTCCAGTTCGCGCGGGACAAAGGGCGAGATAGGCGACTTGACCGCGCTGGCCGAGACGCACTCCTTGCCATAGGCATAGCGCCCGGCATGCAGGATCTGCATCGCGATCCGCCCGCCCGCGTCATGGACCCTGTCGGTCACGATGCGATGACTGGCAATGTCTGCAGAAGTGTAAAGCCCCGCCGCCCCCGGAAACACCCCGCCTTCGCGGTTCGGGGCCATGCCCCCCGTCACCATCAGCCCCACGCCCCCCCGCGCGCGGGCGGAATAGAACTCTGCCACCCGGTTCCAGTCGCCGGTTTCCTCAAGCCCCGTATGCATCGACCCCATCAGCACACGGTTCGGCAGCACCGTGAAGCCCAGATCAAGCGGCGCCAGAAGATGCGGATAGGCGGTCATTGCGGAAACCCTCCCCGGTTTCGGGCACTTTGGCGCGGGCAGAACCCGCTGTCACGCCGAACGCGGCGTCACGGCTGCAACCGACAGCCGCTGTCAGCCTTCCCGTCTCGGCCCCGTTCCCGGCAGGCCGTATTCCCGCACGCCCCGCCGCCACACCGATCGCCCCGTAGGGTGCGTGCTCGCACGCACCACCGGCCACCGACGCCCCGCA
>JAAFHX010000043.1:0-11730 GCA_013297695.1 Rhodobacterales bacterium
CTCGGGCTTGAGGAAATCGGCGACCTGCACCACCGGGCTTGCCTGGGCCACCTCGGGCGGCGGGGGCGGGGGCGGCGGGACGGGTGGCGCGCGGCGCAGCAGGGTGGCGGGGCCTGCCCCCTCGTCCAGCACCGCGATCTGGCCCAGAATCGGACCCGTCTCGTTGCGCAGGGCCCAACTGAGCCCAAGGTAGCCCGATCCCAGCAGGGCCACGACCGACGCGGCAGAGATCCAGAACGGCTTCCATGCCGACAGCGCGCGATGCGGCTTGTCCAGCCCCTGCCAATGCGGCGACAGCGCGGTTTCGGGCGCACCCCGCTGTGCCTTGATGATCTTGGCCAGACCGGCGCGGATCGTCTGGTGGCGGTCGGCCCCGCCCTGTTCCACCCGAAGCCGCCCCTCGAACCCAAGCGACAGGCACATGTACAGGAATTCCAGCAGCATGATGTTCCTGGCCGGGTCCTGTTCCAGCCGGGCCAGAAGGTCATAGAACCGGTCGCCGCCCACCGTTTCGCGGTGGAAGGTGCCGACCATGCTTTGCTGCGCCCAACTGCTTGCGCCGCCCCAGGGCGTGTTCAGCACCACATCGTCCAGCGTGGCGCAGATCGCATAGCGCGCCACCTTCAGATCGGCGGGATCGATGCGCGCCTCGACCGCGCGCGATTCAAAGGCCCGCACCTCGGCCATGACCGACCGGCGCAGCGCGTCGGGGTCCATGTGCTGCGCCCGGTTGCGGATGCGCGACACCAGGCTGAACAGCGTGGCGGCGGCAGCGTTCAGCGGGTTCATGCCGGTCATCCCGGCTTCCACGGCGGCATCGGCACTGCGGCGCGGGGCGGCGGAAGACAGGTCGGCCTCGGCGGCACCCATGGCAGGCCCCGGCGCAGAGGCCGGGGCTTCGGCCCGCGGCGGCGGCGGAGCAGCAGCAGCAGCGACCGGCGCCGGGCGGCGTCCGCCCGGATTGGGCCGGATCACCGTGCGTTCGGCGTCCGTCGGTTCGGCGAAGGGATCGTCGTCAGACATGGTCCGCGCCTTTCAGTCAGGTCCGCTCCGGCGTCAGTTTTGCCGGATTGCCCAGAGTTCCATCTTCAGGCCGGGATACTCGCCCGACACATGCACCGCGACCCCGCCCGAGGTCGTCATCTTGCCCCACCACGGACTGTCCGAGGCCAGTTCGAAATAGACCACGCCCGCATGGAACGGAATCTGGCGCGGGGCCACCGGCAAGGGGCGCAGCGCGATGCCGGGCAGCGCCGAATTCACCAGTTGCCGGATTTCCTCGACCGGTCCGATCTTGGCCTGCCCCGCGAAATGCCGCCGCAGGTTTTCCGCCGGGATATCCGCCGTCACCGCCAGCACGAAACCTGCCGTGCCGATCAGCTTGCGGTCGGCGATCACGCCCACCGAAATCCCGAACTTGCGCGGGTCCAGCGGGATCGACACCGCCGTCTGTTCCAGCACCGCCGACAGGAACCGCCGCAGCACCCGGATCACCGGCTGGAACGTCGCCGTCAGGTCGTGGTGCTGATAGGGCGGAAACTCGGGCGGATGCTTTTCCGCCGCCATGAAGGTGGACAACTCGCCCGCCAGCCCGACACAGTCGCGATACAACTGGACCGGATGCGCATTCTCGATCTGCCCCATGTGGCGCATCTGGGGCAGCCAGCGGTTGATCGCCATCAGCAGCAGGAAATCCTGAATCTCCGCCGCCCCGCGCGCCGCAGCACCCTGCGTCAGCCGCCCGGCCAGCGCCGTCATGCGGTGCTGCAACAGCCCCACCAGCTCGCGCAGGAACCCCTCCAGCGGCGGGGCCGCGCGCAGGTCCAGCGCCGAGGGGATGAAGGCCTTGTCCAGCACCACCTCGCGGTCGGCCCTGACCTCGATGATCCGCGCCAGCGGAATCACCAGCCGGTCGGCCAGATCGTCCACGGCCAGCGCGAATTGAAGGCGCATCTTGCCGACGGCGACGGTCACGGGCTTTGCCCCCCGGCCCATCGTGTCGGTCACCTCAAGCTCGGCCGGGCGCAGGCGCGTTGCCGACATCTCGGCCCCGGAAAGGTCCACCTCGACCGCCCCCTGGCGGCGCTGCGGCACCGACAGATAGACCACACAATCCTTGATCCCCGACGGCACCTCCAGCGCGGGCGGATGATCCTCGGCCGCCGGAATGCGGAACACGGTGCCGTCCTGCGTCAGACCCTCGGCCGACTTCAGCGCGAACTGCCCGACCTTCAGCACATCGGTGTCGATCTCGAACCCCGACAGGCCCCAGGCATAGGGCGCGATCCGCCGCGCCAGCCCGGCCACCAGCGCCTCGGTATGCCGGTCTGCCTGCTGAAAGTGATGCGGCTGCAGGAACAGCCCCTCGGTCCACAAGACCTTGCTTTCCCAGGACATCAGCGGCGCTTTCCGGATATGGTCGTCATTTCAGTCTTTCCAGCTGATCCTGATAGGCCCGGGCAAATTCGCGCGCGAACAGCTCGTTGAAATCGTTCTCGGCCTGATCCGCGATTTCGGCATACATCTTTTCGTAGACTTCCCAGGTGCGCTGCTTCTTGCCCCGCAGGATAGAACCGAAGCCGCTGCTTGTCTCGATCTTCGCTTCCAGCACTGCGGGGTCCAGCCGTTTCAGGATGCCTTTCAGCGCGGCTTCCATCCCGGTCAGCATCGCGACCTCGTGCGCCTTCACGTCGCGCAGCGCCTGTTCGGCGGATTCGACAGCCCCGAGGTAGCCGCGCGTGGTGGGCTTCACCATCGCCTCGATGGCCTGTTCCGGTGAAATCGAGAATTTCAGCGGGTTGTTGTCGCCCGCGCCGATCACGGTCTGGGCGATGCGGAATTCCGACTTGATCTGCGTGCGGGTCATCAGAACCTCGCGCAGGCCTTCGACCATCACGGCCATGACGCGGCCAAGGCGGGCCATCGTGGCGGGCAGTTCGGCGTCGGAAACCGCCAGATGCCCGGCACCGACCGCCTCCAGAAAGGCGCGGGCAGCCACGTCACCCTGCCCCTGTGCGCCATAGTCGCCACCGGTCATCGGCTGTGCCGGCATGGTCCGCGGCGGGGCGGACTGCGGCGGGGACGAAGGTGGCGGGGACGACGGCGGCGGGGCGGGGGCAAAGACCGGAGGAAGCGTCGCCGGCCGGGCGAAAGGGTCTGCCGGCTCGGCCATTTCGGGCAGCGGGCTCAGCAGATCGTCCCAATCGTCCGGGATCGCCGCGCCATGGCCCGGCTCGGCCGTCGGCGCGCCCAGACGGATGTGATCCTCCACGGCGGCACTGTGCGCGGGCAGGCTTGCACCCTGCCCCCGGAACGGGTCCGGCGCGGGGGCCAAAAGGTCCGAGGCGTCCAGAGGCGGCAGCAGGCCATCGTCATCGGGGATCAGCCGCTGCACCTTGCCCGGTCCTGCGGGCGGCGTGGACAGACCCAGCAGGTCATCCAGAAAATCGACATCTCCGGCTATCGGCAGGTCTGGCAGGCGGCTGCCCGGCATCGGGCCGGGACCCGGGGCGGGGGGCGCAATCCCGGGGGCGGGGGACAGGAATTCCTCCATCGGCGGCAGCGCGTCCCCCGTCACCACCGGCCCCCGGGCCGCCGTGATCTCGACCAGCAGCTCATACCCACCCACCGACAGGATGTCGCCGTTGTTCAGCGGGGTCTGCACCTTGCCAAGCGCCACCTTGCTATAGTTCAGGAAAGTGCCGTTGGTCGAGAAATCGACGACAATGATGTTGCCGCCGTGATCCTCGATGGCGCAGTGCCGCTTGGAAATCAGCTTGTCGGGATCGGGCAGCACCAGATCGTTGTCTTCGCCGCGCCCGATGGTCAGCGACCGCCCGATCAGGCTGACCGGCCGGGCCTGACCGGGAATGATCCCGGTCGACTGGAAATGGAGTGTCACCGCCACCGTGCCTTGCCTCTGCCTGCCTGCCCGCCCACGTCTTGCTGTCTGAACATCATGTGGCCGCCGCCCCACCCCGCCCGTTGCCGCCGCGCGCGATGTCCAGCGCCCGGTCGATCAGCCGGTTCGCGGCAGCCGTGAAATCCTGTCCTTCAAGGCCAAGCGAGATCAGGTTCATTCCGAAGACCGCAGCCTGCGCCACGCCGGGCGGGGCGGGTTGCTGCGCCAGCGCCCCGGTCCCCAGGGTGCCATCGAAGAAGACCACCGCCGTCGCGCAAAGCGACGTGTCGTCAAACGGTTCCGCTGCCTCGGCGGCGGCGCGGGCGGCATCGCGTGCCGCGTCCGAAGGTTTGAACACCCAGGCCTCGGCGGCGGCCAGCGGCGGCGGCAGGCGGGGGGGTGCCGCCCCGGGTCCGGCCGCCGCCGCCGCCACGTCGCGCCCTGCAAGGCAGGCCCACCAGACCCGTTCGCGCGGCGGCAGCGCAACCGACAGCAGCCGCAGCATGTCGATCCAGGCCTCCGCCTCGTCCAGTTCCGCCAGCACCACCGATACGGGCGCCGCAACCGGAGACCTGAGCGGCGTCTTCAGCCGCGCGTTCGCCCCGGCCAGCAGCCGCGCCGCAGGTTCCCTCGGCACCTTCTTCAGGTCCGCAAAGCGCTGTGTCATTGCCGAACCCTCGCTCAATTTATCATCGTCACGCCGCCCTTGAGGATCAGCGTCGCATCTGCGTTGACCATCACCAGCGGGGCCTTGGCCTTCAACATGCCGGTACCTTCGATCTGGATCATCGGCCCCTTGATCGTGACGCCCGACATGTCGATCTTGATCGAGCTGGGGCCGACCTTCAGTTCGATCGCCTGCATCGCACTGATCGCGATGCTGCCCGCCGTGACATCGACCTTCAGGTTCCCCATCGTCACCTTTTCGGTCACGTTCCCCATCTTGACCTCGTGCGAGACGTTGCCCTTCTCGACCGTCTCGGTCACGTTGCCCGCCTTCACCGTGCGGCTCACGTTGCCTTCTTCCACCGTCTCGGTCACGTTGCCCTTCACCGTCAGGTCGGACTTGCCCTCGATGGTCTCTTTCTTGTCTTTCTTGACGAACAGCGTCTGGTTGCCATCCTCGACCCGGAAGGTGTGGTCGCCGGTCTTGAGCGTTTCCGACAGGTGGCGATGGACGGTCAGCGTCATGTCGCCCTTGTCCTTCTTTTCCAGTCCGACGGTGATCGTGGCGTTGTTCTTGATCTTTTCGAAGTAGTCCTTTTCAGACTGGAGCCGGACGAATTCCGACCCCTTCTTGTCCTCGAACACCAGTTCGTTGAATTCGGAGTTGTCGGTTGCCCCATCCTTGGTGCTGTGGGTCTTGATGCCGGTCTGCGTCATGTTGGCGGGCAGGGTGTAGGGTGGCATCGTTTCCTTGTTGTACAGCATGCCCACCACCAGCGGCCGGTCGGGGTTGCCATCCTCGAACTGCACCACGACCTCCTGGCCCACGCGCGGAATCGCGATCATGCCCCATCCCTTGCCGGTCCAGGTCTGCATGGTGCGCAGGAAGATGCCCGCCTTTTCGTCCTTCTTGCCCTCACGGTCCCAGTGGAACTGCACCTTGACCCGGCCATAGGCGTCAGTGTGGATTTCCTCGCCCGACGGCCCGACCACCAGCGCCGTCTGAATGCCCGCGACCTGCGGCCACGGCGTGACCTGCGGCGCCCGGAACTGTTCGGATTTCAGCACCGCGCGCACCTGCATCCGGCAGATGTCGCCCTCGGCGTTGGCATGGTTCAGGGCCGTCGGCGGAAACTGGGTGATCCGCACCGGAATGCCCTCTTCAGCCTCCTGCAACAGCGCCGTGCTGCCGATCACCAGATATTCGGTTCCGTCACGGTCGGCGCGCACATGGTCCTTCATCTTGAAGGTCTGGCCGGTGGCCATCATCCGCACGTTGCAACTGCCGGTCCAGGTCCGGTTGCGGATCGCCTCGGACTCGATGCGCACGCGCGACACGTCTTCGCCCGGCCCCGCCTTGCGAAAGCGCCCCTGATAGTCGTAGTGCTCCAGATCGGCGGCCTTCTGGGTTCCGCGCTTCATTTCCTTGGTGGCTTCGGGTGCGGGCGAGGGCACCTCGAAATCGTAGTCGCGCAGCGTGACCTTGCCGGTGGTGGCCGTTGTCGCCGCACTCCACTGATAGAAATGCTCCAGCACCCCGCGCTTGCCCGGCTCGTCATAGCGGAACTCGACCGTCGCGGGCGTGCAGGGATCATGCCCGCTGATCGAGTCGGCCAGCACCATCTGCTCGGACGATCCGTCGGACGTGAAATAGTAGTAGATGCCTTCTTCCTCCATCAGCCGCGACAGAAAGTCGAAATCGCTTTCGCGGTACTGGATGCAGTATTCGCGCGGGCGGTAGGTGCCGCTCAACCGGTTCTTCAGCTTGGACGAAAAGCCCCGGTCGCCCAGCACGGCCGTGATGATCTCGGGCGTGGTCTTGCCCTGAAACACGCGGTTGTCACGGTTGCGCGTCAGGAACCAGGCAAAGGGCCGGACCTCGGCCTGATACATCCCGTAGGCTTCGTAGGCCCCCAGATACTCGGCCGAAATGCAGACACCCATGAACTTGCGCAGGGTGTCATCCGCCGCGCGCAGCGACAGGTTCATCTGCTTGCCCACGACGGTTGCAAGGTCCAGCTTCAGGTCCTTGGCCAGAAAATCGATGGTCGTCATCGACACCTGGCTCAGACCCTCGTCGATCCTTGCTGCCCGGACCAGAAGGTCCGTCATCACACCGTCGCCCGACAGGGACATGCTGCGGCCGTTTATGGGCCCATCGGATGGTGGCATGATCGCGGCTCCCTGCTGTTTCCGGCCGTCCCGGTCCGGCCGGGGCGGCGCTGCTGCTGCGTTTCCGCGGCGGGCGTCCAACCTTCCGGCCCGCCGCCGCCGCGGTCAAGGGCTTGATGGCCCCCGCCCCGGCCGTCTCAGCCGTCAAAGCTGTAGGCGAACTCGCCATCGGCAATGTCGATCGCTACACCCTTGACCTCGTGGCCTTCCAGCATCCGCCGCAGGAATTCCGCCGAAATGTCGGGCAGCATCGTGTTGGTCACGATGGCGTCGATCATCCGCCCGCCGGATTCCAGTTCCTGACAGCGCGACACGATGGTCTCCACCACCGCATCGGAATAGCGGAACGGCACACCATGGGCCGACTGCACGCGCTTCTTGATCCGGTCAAGCTGCAGCCGGGTGATCTTGCCGATCATGTCGGGGCTCAGCGGGTAATAGGGGATCACGACCAGTCGGCCCAGAAGGGCGGGCGGGAAGATCTTCAGCAACGGCTCGCGCAGCGACTTCGCCAGCCCCTCGGGGTCGGGCAGCAGCTCGGGGTCGGAACACATGTCCATGATCATGTCCGACCCCGCGTTCGAGGTCAGCAGGATCAGCGTGTTCTTGAAGTCGATCACCCGGCCTTCGCCATCCTCCATCACGCCCTTGTCGAAGACCTGAAAGAACACCTCGTGCACATCGGGGTGGGCCTTTTCCACCTCGTCCAGCAGAACCACCGAATAGGGCTTGCGCCGCACCGCCTCGGTCAGCACGCCGCCCTCGCCATAGCCGACATAGCCGGGGGGCGCGCCCTTCAGGGACGAAACGGTGTGCGCCTCCTGATACTCGCTCATGTTGATGGTGATGACGTTTTGTTCGCCGCCATACATCACCTCTGCCAGCGCCAGCGCGGTTTCGGTCTTGCCCACGCCGCTCGTGCCCGCCAGCATGAACACGCCGATGGGTTTGTTCGGGTTGTCCAGCCCCGCGCGGCTGGTCTGGATGCGCTTGGCGATCATCTTCATGGCGTGGTCCTGCCCGATCACGCGCTTGGCCAGATGGCTTTCAAGGTCAAGCACAGTCTGCAGCTCGTTGCGCACCATCCGGCCCACCGGAATGCCCGTCCAGTCGCCGATCACGCTGGCCACCGCCTGGGCATCGACGATGGGCAGGATCAGCGGGCTGTCGCCCTGCATGGCGGTCAGTTCGGCATTCTTCGCCTTGAGCTGTGCCAGAAGCTCTTCGCGCGTTTCCTCGGGCAGCGGGCTTTCGGCAGCCTCGGTCGCCTCAACCGGGGCCCCCCCTTCGCGCAGCTTCGCCCGCAGCGCAAGAATCTGCTCCACCACGGCACGTTCAGCTTCCCACCGTTCGGTCAGCACGGCCAGCCGCGTTTCCTCCTCGGCCTTGGCATGGGTGATGGCGGCGCGGCGCTCGGCCACGTCATAGCCGGCGGTTTCGTCCCGCGCGATGATCTCGAGTTCGGTCACGAAAGCCTCGATCCGGCGGCGCGCGTCGTCCACCTCGGCCGGAACCGCGTGCTGGCTGATCGACACGCGGGCGCAGGCGGTATCCAGCACCGACACCGACTTGTCGGGCAGTTGCCGCGCCGGGATGTAACGGGCCGACAGCGATACCGCCGCCTCGATCCCCTCGTCCAGCACCTGAACCCGGTGGTGCTTTTCCAGCATGCTGGCGATGCCGCGCATCATCATCGTGGCCTTGGCGATGGAGGGTTCGTCCACCACCACGGTCTGAAAGCGCCGGGTCAGGGCCGGGTCCTTTTCGATGTGCTTCTTGTATTCGGCCCAGGTCGTGGCCCCGATGGTGCGCAGCGTGCCGCGCGCCAGCGCCGGTTTCAGCAGGTTCGCCGCATCGCCGGTGCCTGCCGCCCCGCCTGCGCCGACCAGAGTATGCGTCTCGTCGATGAACATGATGATGGGCGTGGTGCTGGCCTGCACCTCTTCGATCACGGCCTTCAGGCGGTTCTCGAACTCGCCCTTCATGCTCGCGCCCGCCTGCAACAGGCCCACGTCCAGCGCCAGAATCTTCGCCTCGCGCAGCGCGGGCGGCACATCGCCGCGCGCGATGCGCAGCGCGAACCCTTCGACCACGGCCGTCTTGCCCACCCCGGCCTCGCCGGTCAGGATCGGGTTGTTCTGCCGCCGCCGCATCAGCACGTCCACCACCTGGCGGATTTCCTCGTCGCGCCCCACGATGGGGTCGATCTTGCCGTCGCGGGCCTGCTGCGTCAGGTCGGTCGTGTATTTCTTCAGCGCCTCCTGCTTGCCCATCGCCGCAGGGGCCAGTGCGCCCGATGCCTCGCCCGGATCGGCCCCGCCGCCCACACCGCCTTCGGACGCCTGCGCATCCTCGATCGATCCATCGGTGATCTTCTGGAAGTTGTCGGCCAGATCATCCGCGTTGATCTTGCCGAATTCCGGCGAGATGCCGACCAGAATCCGCTGCAACCGGGGTGTCTTGAGCATGCCCAGCACCAGGTGCCCGGTGCGCACCTTGCCTGCGGAAAACATCAGGCTGCCATAGACCCATGCGCGTTCGACCGTATCGCTGACATGTTCGGAAATGTCGCTGATGCTGCTGGCCCCGCGCGGCAGGGCATCCAGCGCCTTCTGCAGGTCGGCAGCAATCTTTCCGGTGTCCAGCTTGTAATGCTGCACGATCCGCAGCAGGTCACTGTCCTGCGCATTCAATATCTGCGCGATCCAGTGCACCACCTCGACATAGGGGTTGCCCCGCATCTTGCAGAACACGGCGGCGCCTTCGATGGCCTGATAGGCCAGGCGGTCCAGCTTGCCGAACAGGGCAACGCGGCTGATCTCGGTCATTGCAGTCTCTCCCTCGCGGTCCGCACTTGTGCTCAGGCGGCCTTGTTCATCATGTGTCCGGTGTCTGTCATCGGCGGTGCCGCAAGGAACAGGTCCCCTGCATCGCCCTTGCCTTTTTCGGTGCCCTCGCGCGTTCCGATCCAGCCGATATGCCCCAGCCGCAGATTCTGGCCCAGAATCGCGCGCGGCACCTCGTTCGCCTTCAGCACAAGGTTCACATCCCAATCCATCGCGTCGCCGACATGGCCGCGCACCACGGCGCGCAGCCGGTCCATCGCCGCCCCGCCCGGCAGCAGCCGGGTGTAATCGGCCAGGCTCAGCGGCCCGACCTGCAGCCGGAACTTCGACGCACGGCTCCACACCCTCTCGCCGATGCTGGTGGCGCGGCCAAGGCCGGCCCGTGCGCCCAGACGCCAGCGGTCGTCCGGTTCCAGGTCCAGCCAGCAGCCGACGAACTGCTGCATCCGGACCGGCACGCGAAAGAACGCCTGCAGCATCGCCACCAGCCCTTCGGCCGTCTTGCTGCCCGCGCCGACGTGCCCGGCGAAATAGCGCTTGGCCAGATCGGGCATGGCATCGCGGCGGCGCAGCTTCTGGCCGGGGAACCCCGCCAGCGCGGCCACCTTGCGCTCGACCATTCCGTCCTCGCCCCGGTCGAAACTCACGGCGGGCTGCCCGGTGACCCAGGCGCGGTAAAGCAGGCTCATCATCCTGTGGGTCAGCATGTCGGCAAAGGCGACCAGCGTCGGGTCGCGCGCATTCACCAGCCGTTCGCGCGCATATTCGGTCATGTGCGTCGGCAGCGGACCGTGCGGCCCGAAAAAGCCGAAGAACCGGTTGACCAGCACGGCAGGCCCGTCCCCGGGCGGCGCATAGCTGCGCACGGTGGTCGGCGGAAAGGCCAGTTCCGCCTCTTGCCCCAGGCGCACCCGGTCTTCGCGCGGCCGCTTTGACGCCCCAAGCGGAGGCGCTTCGCGAAACCGCGCTTCCAGCACGCGCAGCGCGTGGAAGATGTGAAAGGCCTGGGGATTCTGAACCAGCCGGTCGTAATGCGTCAGATAATCCGTCCCAGGCCCGTCTCGGGTCGCCATCGGGCTATTTCCCCTCTTTGCTGACTGGTCAGCACGGTTTCGGTAAAGCTGTTGATCGTGACGTATTTGCGAAAGAACCGCTCCAGCACCGAGGCGAGCACATAGCACCCGGTGCCTTCGAACAGCCCCTCGTCCATCTGCAGCGTGATCTCCAGGCCTCGCACGGCGGTGGACAGCACCTCGTCGCTCATCCGGCGCACGATCGGGCGGCTGGACACCCGGGCGATGCCTTCGATCTGCTTTTCCACCACGCGGTCGGCCAGGGGCGCATAAAGCCCCACCAACTCGCGCAGCGCCTCGGCGCCGGTGCCGCCTTTGGTATCCGTGATCGACAGATAGTTCAGGCTCAGATGCCCGATGATCCGCCAGGCGGCCTCGCCCTGCGCCAGGGTCGGGCGCGGGCGCGTCGGCGATACGGGGGTGCGCACGGCGGTCACCGGCCCGCCTTCGGCCAGATGGAACAGGTCGCGCGCCCCGGTTGCCAGCAGCATCGGCAGGTCGCGGTTGGTGACCAGCGCGCGCACGGCAAGCTGGCGGATGTCGCTGTCATAGGGGGCAAGGTTCGGGTCCACCAGCGACACATAGGTATCGCAGCCCAGATAGGACGTGCGCGCGCCCTTCAGCCGTTCCTTCTCGCTGCGCTGGCGCATGACGCGGCGCAGGGTGAAATAGGCGGGCGCACGCCGCCCGGCGGCGGTGAAGTCATCGGCGGAAAAGAACGGGCGGAAGGCGGTATCGTCCTGCCCCTCGCCGCTGATGCCCACCACCTCGGTCACGGTGTGCACCTCGAAATCAAGCGGTGCCGTGCGGTCGGGAATGACATTGCTTTCCACATCGCCGTGGCTGAGGTGAAGGCGGTCGCACCGCTTTTCGAACAGGTTCACCGCAGGCACGGCGTACAGGGTGAAGGCGTCGGGCGTGATGCCCGCGGCGATGTCGGGCCGCCCGTCGCGCAGCACAAGATGGATGTCCACCGCATCGCCCTGCGCCCGCATCAGGGCCTGCGACAGCCCGGTCAGGTCCACGAAGTGGAACCGCTCGGGCATGGCGAAGTATTCCTGCAGCAGCCGGT
>JAAFHX010000043.1:11740-13166 GCA_013297695.1 Rhodobacterales bacterium
CGGTACCCGTCAAAGGACCGGTCGGGCAGCGGCAGCAGCGCCTCATCGGGGGCATGGCCGCGCGGTTCCACCCGTCCCGGCAGCACCTGCACCCAGTCGGCCCGCCGGTCGGTGGACCGCGCGACAAGGGCCGTCGTCTCGGTGCAGAGCAGTTCGTGCAACTGCCCGCCGCGCGCCGCCTGCCCGCCCAGGAACAGCGTCAGGCGGTCCAGCGACAATTCACCGATCGGGGCCCCGCCCGCGCGCCGCAGCCGCAGCCGGATCGCGGCCCGCCCCTCGACCCCCTGGGCGACGCCCGCCGCCACCAGTGCGCCGCGCCCGTCGATGTATTCCGCCTCGTCGATCTCCAGCGGCCACAGCGTCACATCGGCGGCCGTGCGGAACTGGCAGGCGGTCTGCTGTCCGTCGGGCAGGGCCGAGCGCAGCATGGTATGGCGCGGCAGCACGAACCCGTCCTTCAGCGCGGGGTTCGCCATGTCGGGCACCATCGCCGCCACCATCATCGACGGCGTGGGGGCAAGGTAATGCGGATAGATGATCTCCAGCAGATGGCTGGTAAAATTCGGATACTGCAGTTCCAGTTCAAGCTGCACGCGCGCCGACAGGAAGGCAGAGCCTTCCAGCAGCCGCTCCACATAGGGGTCCAGCACCTCGACCCCCTCGATCCCCAGCCGTGCCGCAACCTTGGGATAGGCCTGCGCAAATTCGGCCCCCATCTCGCGCAGATAGGTCAGTTCGGCTTCGTAGTGGCGCAGCAGGCGGGTATCCATCGCGGTCACGCCGACCGGTCAAGTGCGACATGGCCCGTCGTCACATCCACTTCCGACCGCAGGTACAGTTCCATCGGAACGGGCTGCGCCCACATGTCGGCGCGGATGTCGAACACGATCACCGTCTGGGGGGCCTTTTCGTCGTTGCGCTGGATCACCTCCAGCGTGCCCGCCTTGATCCGCGGTTCGAACATCTCGATCGCTGCGCGGATCGAGCTGCGGATCTGCAGCGCCCGATCCCGGGTCGAGTAGTCGCCATAGACCTCGCGCACGCCGAAGTTCAGCACCGACCGTGCCGCCTGCGGATAGGCTTCGGCATCGATGATCTGGCTGCCGTTGGGGGTGTTGAGCAGATAGGACAGGTCGCGCCGGATGATGTCCCGCAGGCGGCGCAGGTCGATCACCCGGTCGTCGCGCGATTCGGTCAGGCTTTCCGGTGCCATGTCCGTCAGCCGGTCCAGCAGCGACGGCTGCAACCGCTCGATGATGGTCTTGTCAGCCATCGGACAAGGCATCCCCCGGCGCGGGATCGATCCGCAGGGTGCGCAGGTCCATCAGCGCGACATCGCCTGCGTCGGTGGTCAGCAGGCGCTGGCCGCTGCCGATCCAGGTCTCGGCCCCCGCATCGGACCAGTTCGTCGCGCGCGACAGCCGCT
>JAAFHX010000043.1:13176-21909 GCA_013297695.1 Rhodobacterales bacterium
TGGCGGGCATCCAGACCGCATCGCGCAGGTCCACCGGCGGGTCGCAGCGCAGGCTGGCCACGGCGCCGAACGGCATCCAGAAATACTTGCCGTTGACGATCACCTCAAGGATCGGCCCCAGCCGCATGTCGGCATCGGCGATCCAGTCGAACCGGTCGCCGTTGATCTCGCCCTGCGTGGTCGGGGCGGCGTCAAAGGCGCGGGCGCGCAGGTCGGCGGCTTCGGTCGCCTGACCCCGGGCCAGCGCCGCCAGCGCCTCGACCAGCAGGGCCATCCATTCCTGCGGCTCGCCGAACAGCAGCGGAGCCTTTTCGCCCGCGAACACCTTCTCGCGGTACACCTCGCAGATGATCGCCTCGCGGTAGGTCCGCGCCATCATCTCGGCGTCCTTGTCCAGTTCGGCACACAGTTTCAACTGCGTGACGGCGCGCTTCCAGTCGCCCTGCAGGCACAGAAGCTGGAACAGGAAGATGCGCAGCTTGGCGTCGGCGGGGGCCGCGCGCACGGCGGCCTGCAGGCTGGCCAGCGCGCCCTCGGGGTCGCCCGCCTTCATCAGCTCGGTCGCGGCATGGGTCACGCGCGGTCTCCCGGTTCATCTGGTCGGAAAAAGGTGCCGCCGGAAATGGTCCCGGCGGCACGGCGGTCTGGTTCAGGCCTTTTGCGAGGCGATGTCGTAGCCGAACTTCGGGCTGCTCTTCTTCTTCCCCTTCGCGTCCTGCTCGTTGTACAGCAGTTCGAACTTGCCGAAGTTGATCGACACGTTGATGGTCAGACGGTCTTCGCCGCCCGATCCGCCAAACGACACAGCGGTGATGAGGCAACGTTCCATCGTCAGCACGATGAATTCCATCTGCTCGCCACCGGCTTTGCGGCAGGTCAGCACGCATTTGTCGATGTGGTTGCCAAGGGTGGTGAACTTCAGAAGTTCCGGGGTCGATTTCTCGAACCACAGGGTCACGCTGACGTCCTGGAAGTTGGCCTTTCCGGCGCCCGCGCCGCCGCCCACATGGGCGGTGCCGGAATTCGACGCGCCCCAGGACCAGGCGAGTACGTCGATCTCTTCCTTCTTCTTGTCGTCAAGGGTCTCGCCCTTGATGTCCGGCCCGATGATCTTCAGGAACATGTCAACAGCCATGTCGTCTCTCCTTCGTGTAAGGCGGTCTCAGCCGCGTGAAAATACTGGGGCCGCGCGCCCCCTCCCGGGGCGCGCGGCAAGATCATGTCATTGCTTTGCCGACGGCAGCTTCGACACCAGCCGCAGCGAGACGGTCAGTCCCTCAAGCTGGTAATGCGGTTTCAGAAAGAACTTCGAGGAATAATAGCCGGGGCTGCCCTCGACCTCCTCGACCACGACTTCCGCCGCTGCCAGCGGATGCCGTGCCTTGTGCGCCTCGCTGGAGGTTCCCGGCGTGGCATCAACGTAATTCAGGATCCAGTCGCTCAGGAACGCCTGCATCGCGTCGCGATCCTTGAACGACCCCACCTTGTCGCGCACCATGCATTTCAGGTAGTGCGCGAACCGGCAGGTCGAGAACAGGTAGGGCAGGCCCGCCGCCAGCTTGGCGTTGGACGTGGCATCCGGGTCATCGTATTCCGCCGGTTTCTGCAACGACTGCGCGGCGAGGAACGCCGCCATGTCGGTATTCTTGCGGTGGACCAGCGCCATCAGCCCGTTCTTCGCCAGTTCCGCCTCGCGCCGGTCGCCGATGGCGACCTCGGTCGGGCATTTCATGTCCACGCCGCCGTCGTCGGTGGGGAAGGTGTGGGTCGGCAACCCCTCGACCAGGCCGCCCGACTCGATGCCGCGAATCCGCGTGCACCAGCCGTATTCCTTGAAGCTGCGGTTGATGTTCACGGCCATCGCATAGGCCGCGTTCACCCAACTGAACTTGTTGCTGTCGGCGTTCGCCGTGTCTTCCTCGAAGGCGAATTCCTCGACCGGGTTGGTCTTGGCGCCATAGGGCCGCCGCCCCAGGAAGCGCGGCATCGCAAGGCCCAGATACTTGGCATCCTCGCTTTCGCGCAGGCTTTTCCACGCGGCATATTCCGGCGTCAGCATGATCTTGGTCAGATCGCGCGGGTTCGACAACTCGCTCCAGCTTTCGAACTGCATCAGCGCCGGGTCGGCGGCGGCCAGGAAGGGCGCATGGGCCGAGGCCGCGATCTTCGCCATCTCGCCCAGAAGCTCCACATCCGGGGCCGAATGGTCGAACTGGTAATCGCCCACAAGGCAGCCATAGGGTTCGCCGCCGAACTGGTCATATTCCTCGCCGTAGAGCTTCTTGAAGATCGGCGACTGGTCCCAGGCCGTGCCCTTGAACTTCTTCAGGGTCTTGTGCAGGTCCTTCTTCGAGATGTTCAGGACCCGGATCTTCAGTTGCTCGTCAGTTTCGGTGTTGTTCACCAGATAGTGCAGCCCGCGCCAGGCGCTTTCAAGCTGCTGGTATTCGGGGTGGTGCAGTACCAGGTTGATCTGTTCGGACAGCTTGCGGTCAAGCTCGGCCACCATCGCGGCCAGCGAGTTCACCACATCGGACGAGATCAGGGACGTGTTCGCCAGCGCCTGCTGCGCCAGCGTCTTGACGGCGGTCTCGACCGCCGATTTCGCCTCGTCGGTGCGCGGGCGGAACTCCTTGGTCAGAAGGCTGGCGAAATCACCATCGGCAAAGGCCGTCGAAAGGGCGGCGCCCTGGGCTTCCTGTTCGGCCATCGCTCATGCCTCCCCTTCGGCCTTGGGCGCGGGTGCCGCGGCCAGTGTCTTCAGCAGCGCCGGATCGGCCATGACCTTGGCAATCAGCTCTTCCGCGCCCGGCTTGCCGTCCATGTAGGTAATCAGGTTCGACAGCTCGTTGCGCGCATCCAGCAGTGCCCGCAGCGGGGCCACCTGCTTGGCAATCGCGCCCGGCGAAAAGTCATCCATGCTTTCAAAGCTGACATCGACCGACAGGTTGCCTTCGCCGGTCAGCGTGTTGGGCACCTGAAAGGCAACGCGCGGCTTCATCGCCTTCATCCGGGCGTCGAAGTTGTCAACGTCGATCTCCAGGAACTTGCGGTCGCCCACGCCCGGCTGAGGCACTTCCGACTTGCCTGCCAGATCGGCCATGACGCCCATCACGAAGGGCAGTTGCACCTTCTTCTGCGCGCCGTAAAGTTCCACATCATACTCGATCTGCACCCGTGGCGCGCGATTGCGCGCGATGAACTTCTGTGAACTGGCCATCCGCTTCTCCCGTTGTCGTCATTGCACGGACGGCCCGGCTTTGGCCGCCCGCGATTGGTTAGTCCTCTTCCGCCCTGATACCCCCAAGGCCGCGCACCGTGTCTGTTCCCTCGGGAACCATGTCGTTGATGATCGTCAGAAAATCCGCCCCGACAAGCCGCTTTGCACGGGCCAGCAGCAGCGGCACCGGGCTGGACGGTTCATGTCGCGCGAAATAGGCCATGATCCGGTCCAGCGCCGCGACCACGTCGGCCTGGGTCGAGATCGTTCCCGGAACCGAAGGGCCGCGCTGCGGGTCCACCCCGCCCGATACCTCGGTTGGTGTTTCATCTGTGCCGCCAGCGGCAGCGGCGACGGCTTCTTCCGGTTCTCCGACCGCAGCGGCCAGCTTTGTGACGGCCTTGCGCAGCATCCGGATCAGAGGGTCCAAATTCGGTCCGTCGCCCGGCGTGCGGTCATCGAAGACCGCGCTGATCGCGCGCGCATCCTCCAGCGCCCCTCGTGCCGCTTCAAGCCGCAGCTTCAGCACCTCGGGGCGCGTCTCGCGGAAGGCCGCCGCCACCGCCGCCGCATCGGGCCCGCCCCCGTCGCCCGAAGCCTCGCCTTCGGAAATTGCCACGTCGCGCAGGGTCATCCGGCCGAAGGTCCGGCTTTCGGTCAGCGGCGCAAGGCGCACCAGCCGCAGCAGACCGCCGGTATCGGCCAGACCCACCACCGCGTTGATCCGCATGGTCGGGTCGTTGTCATCGTCCGCATCAAGCTGCGGATGGACCGTGTCCCACCATGTTTCCAGACAGGCCCGGATGAAGGCCGTGACGCCTGCCAGCCCTTCATACCCTTCCAGCCGGGTCTGCGCCTGCGCCAGGATCACGGCAGCCCGCAGGTCGTGGCTGCGTTCCAGAACCGCCAGGGCCTTCTTTGCGACCGTCTTGTAGTCCGGCTCTTCACCTGCGACGATTTCAGACCCGACCTGACGTTCCTGCCCCGGTTGGGCAGCAATGGTCATCTCCAGAAAATCCGGATCGTACTCGAGGTCCTCGCCGCTGGGGCCATCGCCCGCGCGTGGGCCAAGATACGCATCCATATTCATTTCTGTCCCTTTCGCGACTCAGCCGCGTCGCCGGGTAATTTCTGTCACCTTACGCTACGTTACCATGATGCCGCGCGAATTCCAGACTTCTGTTCACGTCCGGATATCCCGCACCGGGGTCCCGGTCGTCAGGACGGTCACGGCCGCGCCCGTCCTGGCACCATCCCGTTTTCGGCGCGCCCGCGCCGCCGCAGGGATGACCGGGGTGCCGTGATCGGACAGGTTCCGCTGCCCGCCGGATCGGTGCATAGTCCCCCCAGGTAAACGGACGGAAAGGGTGCAGAGTGATGGAAGGGACCCCCGCGCAGCCGACGCGGATCGTTGATGTCGCCGTGCAGTCCTATCGCAAGCCCGAATCGTTGATCTATACGCTGTTCTCGCTTCATCGGAATTCAGGGGCCTGGGTTGACAGGGTCTTCATCAATGACGACGGGTCGGGCGAGGACTGTGTCCGGCATTACCGCGATCCGCGGCTGCAGGAACGGCTTGCCCCGTGGAAGATCAGTGTCCGCGTGAACACGCTGCGCACCGGCTATGCGCGACAGGTCTATACCCAAAGGTCGCCCGCAACCCTGAGGGACCGGCCGCTCCGGCGCATTCGCGCGCGGCAGATCACTGAAAGGCTCAAGCGTTTTCTGGGGGCGCCGCCGACGCCTGAAGACGATGTCCGGTACCAATGGGCGATCAACACCACGGACAAGGCCTGCCTGTTTGTCATGCATGACGATATCCGTTTTTCAGGCGACATCCTTGACCTTTACCTGCGAACGCAGTCGGAAACCGCGCGGCTGGCGATTGTCGGCGACCTGGGGCAGTGCTGGAGCTGCGGGTTCACTGCGGTCTGCTCTCCGGAAAGGATCATGGCGGGCGAGAGGCCGCATACGCACTGGCCGCTGACGCCCCTTGCCGGCAAGCCGTTTCCGCGCAGCTATGGCCGGTCGTGCAGGATCAACGAATGGTGCTGCTTGTTGAACGTCGGGGTTGCGGCCGATTTTTCCGCGCGCGGCATTTATTTCGGCAACTACCAGGATCGCGGCGATGTCGGGGCGTACTGGTTCGACAAGGTGTTGGCCGCCGGATACGGCTTTGCCGATCCGCTGGCGGGTCGGGATCGCGGGGCATTCTATCACCACGGATGGCAGGGTCACGCGGGACATTCCGTCTGGACCGGTCAGATGCCCTATCGGTCCTCCGACGTGCGGGACCTGCTTGCATCCGAGTTCGGCTATACCCTCGCCCCCGGCTGACCTGATGTGCGAAACGGCACCTGATCCGCCGACCCAACCGAACAAGGCCGCCCCCATGCCCGGACCCGATTTCCTGCACGAGACCGCCGCCCTGGCCCGGGGCTTTACCCGAGTTGCCGGGGTGGACGAGGCCGGGCGGGGGCCGCTGGCGGGGCCGGTCGTGGCGGCGGCAGTGGTGCTGGACGTGAGGTGCATCCCATCGGGATTGAACGACTCCAAGGCCTTGAGCGCCGCGCGGCGCGAGGCGCTGTTTGGCGCGCTGACGGCAGGTGCCGGGGTCGGCATCGGACAGGCGAGCGTGGAGGAGATCGACAGGCTGAACATCCTGCGCGCCAGCCATCTGGCCATGCTGCGCGCGGTGGCGGCCCTGCCGGACCCGCCCGATCACCTGCTGATCGACGGGAACCTTCTGCCGCGCGAACCGCCCTGCGCGGCCACTGCCATCGTCCGGGGCGATGCCCTGTGCCTGTCGATCGCTGCCGCCTCGATCATCGCCAAGGTGACGCGTGACCGCATCATGGTGGATTTGGCGCAACAGTATCCCGGCTATGGCTGGGACCGGAACGCGGGCTATCCGACGCCCGGCCACCGGGCCGCCCTGCTGCGCCTGGGGGTGACCCCTGCACATAGGCGTTCGTTCCGGCCCGTCCACAACATATTGTATCAAGAAGTTTCAATAACCCCTTGATTCAAATAGTATTTGACGCCGAATCGCCAGCCCGACATCCTGTGCGTATCGAAAATCGGCCACAGAGCCGGGGGCAGAGGCACAGATGACCAGGACACCGAAGGCGGAGGCTGTGCTTCCGCTGAACCAGATTGTTGCGGGCGACTGCATCCAGGTGATGAACGGCCTGCCCGAAGGGTCGGTCGATCTGGTCTTTGCCGATCCGCCCTATAACCTGCAGCTCAAGGGCGATCTGCATCGCCCCGACAACAGCCTTGTCGATGCGGTGGATGATGCCTGGGACCAGTTCGCCAGCTTTGCCGCCTATGACCGGTTCACGCAGGACTGGCTGGCAGCGGCGCGCCGGATCCTGAAACCGAATGGCGCGCTGTGGGTGATCGGCAGCTATCACAACATCTTTCGCGTCGGCGCGGCCCTGCAGGACCAGGGGTTCTGGGTGCTGAACGACGTGGTCTGGCGCAAGGCCAACCCGATGCCGAACTTTCGCGGCAAACGGCTGACCAACGCGCATGAAACCCTGATCTGGGCCAGCCGGGACGAGAACAGCCGCTATACCTTCAACTACGAGGCGCTGAAGGAATTGAACGACGGCGTGCAGATGCGGTCGGACTGGGTCATTCCGCTGTGCACCGGGGGCGAGCGGCTGAAGGACGCATCCGGGGCCAAGGCCCACCCCACGCAAAAACCCGAGGCGCTGCTGCACCGCATCCTGATCGCCACGACCAACCCCGGCGATGTGGTGCTTGACCCGTTCTTCGGCACCGGCACGACCGGGGCCGTGGCCAAGATGCTGGGCCGCAGCTACATCGGGATCGAACGCGAAGAGGCCTATCGCACCCTTGCCGCCGACCGGCTTGACCGGGTCCGGCCCTATGACAGGTCGGCGCTGGAAACCACCGGATCGAAACGGGCCGAGCCGCGCGTACCCTTCGGGGCGGTCGTGGAACGCGGCATGCTGCGTCCGGGCGAGGTGCTGACCAGCCCGCGCGGCCGCACGGCGCGGGTGCGGGCCGACGGCACGCTGATCTCCGACGACACCAAGGGCTCGATCCACCAGGTCGGGGCGGCGCTGGAGGGCGCGCCGTCCTGCAACGGCTGGACCTACTGGCATTTCCGCCGCGACGGCCAGATGATTCCGATCGACATCCTGCGCCAGCAGATCCGCGCCGAGATGGGTGATCCCGCGACCCAGTGACCCCTTTCAGGTTCCCGGTTTACCGCCCGCACCCCGGACAAAGCCACGGGGTGCGCCCTTGCCCGCCATGGTCTCATGGCGGGCTTTTTTTCCTGCGGGCCGGGAATTCGGTGCTAGGTTCGCGTCGGGAACAGGAGAGACCGGCATGGAACACGATCCGCATGCGGCCTTGCGTCGGGCGCTTGCCGAAAAAGAGGCCTGGCTTGACCGGATGGCGCAGGACTTTGCGGCACAGTTTCCCCTGCCTCCTGCGGTGCCCGACGATCCGAACCTGTCCCGCGCCGTCACCCTTCTGTCGGATGGCCTGCAGCAGTTGACCTCGGCTGCCAACCGCCTGCGCTTTTCGCGCGGCGGGGCACCGCCCGGCGACCTTCACCGCAGCCTTGCCGAGGTGGACGCCCGCGCGCGCAGGTTTGCGTCGCTGATCGCCAGCATTCGCCGGATCATCATGGCCGGGCCGCGCCCGCTTTATCCCGAAGACGACCTGCGCGACCTGTGGTCGGAACAGGCGCTTGCGTCGGACCGTGTCTACATGGCGCTGAACCGCGTGGTGAATCCCGAAAGCCAGAACGAGGCGGCGGAAACCCTGGGCTGCTGGCCCGACATTCCGCTGCGGAACTCGCGCTTCCTGCATCATGTGCACGCGGCCTATCGCGTGGCGCTGGCGCAAGGTCGCCCTGCCCCCGTTCGCTTTCTGGATGTGGGGTGCGGCGGCGGCATGAAGGTGCTGCTTGCGGCCGAGTTCTTTGCCTGCGCGGACGGGCTGGAATATGATCCGGGCTATGCCGCCACGGCGCGGCAGGTGCTGGACCGGGCGGGGCGTCTGCCGTCGCAGGTGGTCCAGGGCGACGCGCTGACCTTTGACGGCTACGGCGACTATGACGTGATCTATTTCTACCAGCCGATGCAATCGCCCGAAGGGCTGATCGCGCTGGAGCAGCGCATCGCCACCCTGGCCCGGCCCGGCACGATCCTGATTGCGCCCTACGGCCTGTTTTCCGACCGGGCGCAAAGTCTGGGCTGCGGGCGCGTCGATGGCGCAGTCTATCTGGCGGCCACGCCGGATGACGAGGCGGCAGCCGTCTGCAGGCGGGCGGAACGGTTCGGGGTCGAGATTCCGCGGACCGATGACTGGAAGTCGCTGACGCCCGGATATGTCAAGACGCTGGTCGATGCCTGCCACCTGGCAGGCTACGAGGTGGTCTGACCATCCGTCGCGGCACCGGCGCCCCGGGGCAGCGGGTTCAGCGCCTTGTTGTACCGGGTCCAGTCGGCGATGTCCGGATAATGGCG
>JAAFHX010000044.1 GCA_013297695.1 Rhodobacterales bacterium
CCAAGGCGTCGTTCAGGATCTGCAGGTCCGGCGGTTCGGTCCAGCCCGTGGCCCAAGGCGACAGCGCCCGCGCGATCCAGCCCGAAGGCGCGATCAGGAAGGCAAGCCCAAGGGCCGCCGCCGCATGGGGCAGCGACAGAAGCGGCGACAGCGCGCGGGTGACCAGCGCAAAGACCTGCCCGCCCTGCAGGGCCGCCACGATCAGCAGCGTCAGCACCACCGAAATCAGCGTCGATCCGACCCCGGTCCAGACCGACAGCCACAGCGCCCCCGACAGGCCCGGCCAGTCCAGCAGGCGATGAACCGCGCGTTCGGGTCCGAACAACGGCATCACCGTGCCTGCCAGCCCGGCCGCCACCGGCAGTGCCATCAGCGCAAGCGTGACCCGGGGTGCCTGTCGCAGCAGCCCCGCCCCGGTCACGCGCCGACCCTGCAGCGACCCGTCACCGGGCAACCCCAAAGCGCCGCATCCAGTCCTGCGCGATCCGCACCATCCAGCTTGCATCGGGTTCCAGCAGCACCGGACCCAATTCGGCAGGCGGCAGTGTGGCCGGGCCAAGCGCCAGCGCGTCGAACCGGGCGCGGTCCTGCGGGGGCAGGGCGGCCACATCCAGCACGGTCTGGAAGCCCAGCACGGCAGGGTCCTGCGCGCGGGCCTGCACCTCGGGGTCCAGCAGCAGGTTGGCGATCACCAGCGCCCCCGCCGCATGCGCGGCATTGTAGGGAATGGCCACGAAACTGGCATTGCCGATGGTGCCGCCCTGCCAGACATGGGTGCGCACCGTATCCTGCACCTCGCCCGCCGCGATCGCTGCCGAGGCGCGGCCGGGGTTGAAGGCCAGCGACAGCGTGATCTCGCCATCGGCCAGCAACTGCCCAAGCGCTGGTTCGCTGGCCGGATAGGCCTTTCCCTGGCGCCACAGATAGGGGGTCAGCCGGTCAAGATAGTCCCACAGCGGGGCCACCGCCGCCGCATAGGTCGCGTCATCGACCGGCTGCTGCAGCACCGCAGGGTCGGGTGTGACGGCGTAGAGCACCTGCTTGAGAAAGGTCGCGCCCAGATAGTCGGGTGGCCGGGGATAGGTAAAGCGGCCTGGATTTGCTGCGGCCCAGTCCAGCAGGGCCTGCGCCGAGGCGGGCGGGTCGGCGACCTTGGCGCTGTCATGCTCGAACACCAGTTGCGCCAGGGCCCAGGGGCTTTCGTAACCGTCGGTCGGCCTGGTGAAATCCGTGACCACGGCAGGTTTGCCCGCCACATCGACCAGCCGCCAGTTCGGCAACTGTCCGGCAAATGGACCGAACAGCAGGCCCTTGTCCTGCATCGCGGCAAAATTCTCGCCGTTGATCCAGATCAGGTCAACCGCGCCCCCGGCATCCTGTCCGGCCTGCTGTTCGGCCAGAACCCGGGACACGGCGTCAGAGGTCGAGGCAAGCTTGACCTGTTCAAGGGTCACACCGTGGCGCGCCTGCGCCAGGTCGCCGACCCAGGCGACAAAGGCGTTGATCTTCGGGTCGCCGCCCCAGGCATGCCAGTAGACCGTCTGCCCCCGCGCCTCGTCCAGAACCGCTGCCCAGTTCGCGGGATCGGGCTGGGCCAGGGCGGGAACGGCAAGGCAGGCGGCCAGAAGGGCGGCAGACAGGGCACGGATCATCGGATTCCCTTTCCGGACAGGGGCTGGACGGCAGGGTTATCGAAGCCGGTCCGTCAAACGCAACCAGAACCGCACCACCGCACGTTTATGTGACGCGGTGGCACCGTCGCGCAGTTGCGCAGTTGCGCAGTTGCGTTGCCGCGCCCGCGCGGGCAACGGTGGCGCGAAGATGCAGGTCCTTGTCGGGAGGGGGAGTGAACCGGAATGCTGGACAGCACGCTGCGCCCACTGATCGACCCGGCGCTGAACCGCGCCGGGCGCTGGCTGGCCGCGCGCGGGGTGACGGCAGACGCCGTCACGCTGGCCGGGTTGGCCTTCGGGCTGGCGATGGCGCTGATGCTGGCGCTCGGGGCAGGGGCGCTGGCGCTGCTGCCGCTTGGCCTGTCGCGGCTGGCCGACGGGCTGGACGGAGCTGTGGCGCGGGCCACGCGAAAGACCGACTTCGGCGGCTATCTGGACATCACGGCGGATTTCGCCTTTTACGGCGCGGTGCCCCTGGCCTTCGTGCTGCGCGACCCGGCCCTGAACGGAGCGGCGGGGGCGTTCCTTCTGGCGACCTTCTATGTCAACGGGGCCAGCTTTCTGGGGTTTGCCGTGCTCGCGGAAAAGCGTGGCCTGACCACCCGGGCGCAGGGGGAAAAATCCCTCTACTTTTCGGCAGGCCTGCTTGAGGGGACCGAGACGATCCTGTTCTTTGCCCTGCTGTGCCTGCTGCCGCAGCATTTCGGGCCGCTGGCCTGGCTGTTCGGGGCGGGCTGCCTGCTGACGGCACTCGCCCGCGTCCTGCTGGCCCGCAAGCTGTTCCGCAGCCCCCCGCCGGGGAGCTGAGTCTTTGCGGACCGGTCCGCCTGTGGGGGAATTTTGTCGCGACCCGGACGGCTTTTCCCCTGCCCGTGTTGCCGTACCGGGTGATCTGTGGCACATCTGATGCAACGCAAACGATACGGACATTCAGGTGATGACGGATTATTCGGAACGGCGCGTGATGATGGTCGATACGCAGGTGCGCCCGTCGGATGTCACCAAGTTTCCCATCATCGACGCGATGCTGACTGTCCCCCGGGAAATCTATGTGCCCGCCGACAAGCGCGAGGCCGCCTATGTGGGCGAGAATGTCGCCATCGCGCCGCACCGCGTTGTGCTGGAGCCGCGCACGCTGGCCAAACTGCTGGACGCGCTGGACATCCAGCCGGACGAGCTGGTGCTGGATCTGGGCTGCGGCCTTGGCTATTCGACCGCCGTCGTCGCGCGGCTGGCCGAGGCGGTGATCGCGGTCGAGGAAGATGCGGGTCTGGCCGGTGAGGCGCAGCGCACGCTTTCGGCGCAATCGGTGGACAATGCCGCCGTGATCGCGGCGCCGCTGGCCCAGGGTGATGCCCGGCATGGCCCCTATGACGTGATGATCCTGCAAGGCGCGGTCGAGGTTCTTCCCCCCGCGCTGCTGGATCAGGTCAAGGAGGGCGGCCGGATCGGCTGCATCTTCATGGAGGGTGCCCTTGGTGTCGCCCGGATCGGCTACAAGATCGACGGCACGGTGACCTGGCGCTTTGCGTTCAATGCGGGCGCGCCGGTCCTGCCGGGGTTCGAGGCACGGAAAGGCTTCGTTCTCTGACAGACCGGCACAAGAACAAGAAACAGAGGCAGAGCAATGAAACAGACAGCAAGACGGATGGTCGCGACGCTTGCCGTCGCTGCCCTGACGCTTGGCGCGCCAGTCGCCGCCCGGGCCGAGACCCTGACGGACGCCCTGATCGACGCCTACCGCAACAGCAACCTGCTGGAGCAGAACCGCGCCGTGCTGCGGGCGGCAGACGAGGATGTGGCGATTGCCGTGTCGTCGCTGCGCCCGGTCGTGGATTTCATCATGCAGGGCGGCTACGGCTATAACGAGGTGCAGCCGGGCGACACGGTGCTGGTCAACGAAGCCCTGTCGGGCAACCTGCAGCTTGCGCTGCAGATGGTCGTCTATGATTTCGGCCGCACCCAACTGGCGATCGAGGCGACGAAAGAGGCCGTGCTGGCAACGCGTGAGGCCCTGACCGGGGTGGAACAGAACGTTCTGCTGGCGGCGGTGTCGGCCTTTGTCGATGTGCGGCTGGCCGAGGAACTCGTCCGGCTGAGCGAGAACAACCTGCGCGTGATCGGCGAGGAACTGAAGGCCGCGCAGGACCGGTTCGAGGTGGGCGAGATCACAAGGACCGACGTGGCGCAGGCCGAGGCGCGGCTGGCGCAGTCCCGGTCGAACCTGGTTGCGGCGCAGGGCGATCTGGCCGTCGCCCGCGAGGCATACCGGGCGGCGACCGGGCATTATCCTGGCAGGCTGACTGCCCCGCCTGCCCCGCCGGTGACCGCAAAATCGCTGGACGCGGCGCGTGAGGTTGCCCTGCGCACGCATCCGTCGATCCGTCAGGCGCAGCGTCAGGTGAATGCGGCGGAACTGAACGTGGCCCGGTCACGGGCCGACATGTCGCCGACCATCGGGCTGAGCGGCAGCGCCGAACAGGACGATGCCGGGCTGAACACCTACACGCTCGGGCTGGAACTGTCGCAGCGGCTTTATGCCGGGGGACGGCTTGCCGCCCAGTTGCGGCAGGCGATGGCGCAGCGCGACCAGAGCCGTGCCGCGCTGCTTCAGCAGGGGGTGACCATCGGCGAGGCGGTCGGCAATGCCTGGGCGCAGCTTGAAGTGGCCAGCGTGCGGATCGACGCGACACAGCAGCAGATCGACGCGGCGCAGGTGGCGTTCGAAGGCGTGCGCGAGGAAGCGACCCTTGGCGCGCGCACCACGCTGGATGTTCTGAACGCCGAACAGGACCTGCTGGATGCCCGTGCCGAACGCCTGCGGGCCGAGGCGTCACGCTATGTCGGTGTCTATCAACTGATGGCCTCGATGGGTCTGCTGACGGTCGAGCATCTGCGGCTGGGCATTCCGGTTTACGACCCTGCCGCCTATTACAACGCGGTCCGCAGCGCGCCTGCGCACAGCGCACAGGGCAAGAAGCTTGACCGGATCATGAAAACGCTTGGCAAATAGGCCGGATGGCAGGCTGCGGCAGCGGGGCAGTCATGCCCTGCTGCACCGCCGCGATGCAACAGATTGCCCCGGCCAGCATCCGGGACCGACACCCAAGGCAAGGGACAGCCAGATGTCCGATTCAGGATCGACGGGAACTGAACAGGCAGGCAGGGCGGGCGAGGTCCCGCCGGACGCCCGGGCGGCAGCGCCCGCGTCAGACAGGCTTGTCCTGACACCGGATCAGCGGGTCGGCGAAAGGATTGGGACCGCGACGCCCGAAGCTGGCCCGCCCGGTCCCGAGACCGACGCCTTGCGTGCCCTGGTGCACGGCCTGATGAAAGAGGAATTGCGCGGCCCCCTTGGCGAAGGCATGACGCGCGCCGTGCGCAAACTGGTCCGGGCCGAGGTTGCCGCGATCCTGGCCGCCCGCGACGGCGACTAGGACGGGCAGCCTGCAACAAAAAACGCGCCCGACCATCGGGCGCGTCCGGGAATGCGCGTCGTTGCGACGGGATCAGGCCGCTTCGGCGTGATCCAGCTCCAGCGCATGACGCCGCTCGCTTTCTTCGCGCGACAAGGCGACCGAGGTCCGCACACCCTTGCTCACGAATTCCATGAGACCCTTGACGACACGCTCGTTCGGGTCGATCCCCGCACAGGACAGAACTTCGCGCCCGTCGCGCGACCGCGCCCAACGCGCGATCTGTTCGGCCCCGTTGCCGTACTTCTTGTCATCGGCAATCGCATCATCCAGAGCAGCCAGCACGACAGCGGCGAACAGCTTGCGCGCCCGCTGTCCCTGCTCGTAGTTGAATGCCGTACCATCAACGAAATCGACCATCTCGTCGTCCTTCTTCTTGCTCTTGCTTTCCGCGTGCCGCCCAATATGGCCGCTTCCGGGCTGATTCGGTGTCTCTTGTTTGGAATGACCGTCATGCAGTGCTAGCATGGCTTCCGGCAAAAACCTACAGTTTCCCGTCGCCTTGCCACCATCCCCTGCGGTCGATATAGGAAGCGCAGAACCCCCTTCAACCATTTGGCAAGGTTTTGTGACAATGCCCAAGATCAACGGCAACGAGATTCGCCCAGGCTTTGTGGTGGACCATGACGGCGGCCTCTGGGCGGCGGTCAAGGTGAACCATGTCAAGCCCGGCAAGGGCGGTGCCTTTGCCCAGGTGGAACTGAAGAACCTGCGCGACGGGCGCAAGCTGAACGAACGCTTCCGGTCGGAAGACAAGGTCGAGCAGGTGCAGCTTGACAACAAGGACCAGCAGTTCCTGTACGAGACCGATGGCAAGCTGGTGTTCATGGACGCCGAGACCTTCGAGCAGATCGAGATCGACGCCGAGCTTCTGGGCGACCGCCGCCCCTTCCTGCAGGATGGCATGACGGCAACGGTGGAATATTACGGCGAGGAACCGCTGTCGCTGCGCATTCCGCAAAAGGTGAAATGCCGGGTGGTGGAAACCGAACCGGTGCAGAAGGGCCAGACCGCCGCCAACAGCTTCAAGCCCGCCATCCTCGACAACGGCGTGCGCATCATGATCCCTCCCTTCGTCGGCGTGGACGAAGACATCATCGTGCATACCGAACTGATGGAGTATTCCGAGCGGGCGTGACGCGTATGGCAACCTGTCGGTTTCGCGTCTTCCTGCTTCCCGGACCTTGCGATCTGGTTCATCCTTTCCGGGATCACCACAGTCCAAGGCACGGGATTTCGCGATGGACATAAAGACGGCCCTGAAAAGACTTCTTTCGGACCCGAAGGATTTTCTGCGCAAGCATCCGATCTTCATTGGAAGTGGCGCTCATGGTCGGGAGACCTATCTTGTCTCCAACTCCGAACGGCCCGACGCGACGCGCATCACGGCGGGTCACGGCCGTGTCGTTCCTGCTACCGAAGGCCTGCGCTTCAATACGGCCATGGGAGAGGAGACGATCCTGGCCTGGTCTGTCAAGGTGCACCAGTGGGGCGGCGATGACATGACATGGCTGACTGTTCCTGCCCCCGCAGCGAACGAGCCGCAGTTCATCCTGACCGGCCTTCTGACGGGATGCAGCTTTGTGGTCGAGGCTGGCGACAATGGCGTCTTGCGCTGTGCCCACGAACTGCACGGCAAGGGCCCGAACTCCGAACAGTTGCGAAAGCTGGTGGCCACGAGGCCCGGTCTGATCGCCTATACAAGCGGGGACCAGTATGACCACGCGAAGAACCAGGCGCATGTGATCGGGATCGCGCAAAAGGGAAAGTGGAAGATCTTTGCGCAACGCCAGAACGCCAGTTTCGGCATACTGGGTGTCGACAGGATCCTGTAGGTCGGCCGGAAACGTGGCCGATCCTTCGCGCTGCTTTGGGCGTCTTTACGAGATGGCGTTCACCCGGATACCGTTTGCCTCCATGTCATTTCCGGCCCGGTCGAACCGCAGGTAGGCCAGCGCCCGGTCGCCCGACCGGGTGAACAGCGTGCCGACCGGCTTTCCCTCGGCGGTGATCTCGGCCCCCGGTTCCGCCGCACCCTCAACCGTCACCTGCACCAGCCCCTTGCGCAGCTCGGTCTTGTGCTTCATCCGCGCGGTCACTTCCTGCCCGACATAGCAGCCCTTGCGGAAATCCACGCCGTGCAGGCGTTCGAAACCATTCTCAAGGATATAGCTCTCATCGGGGATCAGCTCGATCCCGGTTTCGGGGATGACATGCGCCACCCGGATCGCATCCCAGTCCACCGCCGGATCGCCTCCGGGTGCGCCCCCGTAGAGCCGCCAGCCAAGCGCGGGATGGCGCGGGTCGGCAAGCGCATCTTCCGGTTGCGCGCCCAGCCCGCGCGACACGGGCAGCGCCAGCGGCCCAAGGGTCACATCGGCGCGCAGCCGGTACATCGTCAGACGTTTCACAAGGCCGGGCGCAAAGCTGTCCTTCACGTCGATCAGCAGCCGCTCGCCGGCGGCGACCACGAAGAAATCGACCAGATACTTGCCTTGCGGGGTCAGAAGGGCCGCCCAGACAATGCCCGGCCCCTGTTCCAGCCAGCGCAGATCGTTGCTGACAAGGCCTTGCAGGAAGGGCAGCGCGTCCTTGCCCGCGACCCCGATCACCGCCCTGTCCTTTGCCTGTTCGCCCTGCATCACCGCCTCCGTCGCTGCGGGACGATACGCGCGTCTTTCCGCCTTCACAACCGGGCCGCCGGGTGATTGACCTTCGCCGCACCGCGTCCTAGGCAAGTGCCTTGCACAGGAGAAGTTCATGTCGCTTGCCCAGGGTCGCCCCTATCTTGCCATCCCCGGCCCCTCGGTCATGCCCGACAGGGTGTTGCAGGCCATGCACCGGGCCTCGCCCAACATCTATGGCGGGCCGCTGCACGAGATGGTCGAGACGCTGTGGCCGGACCTGCGGGCAGCGGCCTGCACGGCGGGGCAGGTGGCGATCTACATCGGCAACGGCCATGCGGCCTGGGAAGCCGCGAACACGAACCTGTTTTCGCGCGGCGACCGCGCGCTGGTGCTGGCCACGGGCCGGTTCGGCCATGGCTGGGCCGAAAGCGCCCGCGCCCTTGGCATCGCAGTCGACGTTCTGGATTTCGGCACGGGGCCGGTCGGGATGGACCGGGTCGAGGCTGCGCTGCGCGCGGATCGCGGCCACGCGATCAGGGCGCTGCTGACGACCCATGTCGATACGTCGTCCTCGGTCAGGACCGATATCCCGGCGCTGCGCCGCCTGCTGGATGACACGGGCCATCCCGCGCTGCTGGCGGTCGATTGCATCGCCTCGCTTGGCTGCGACGAATACCGGATGGATGACTGGGGCGTGGATGTCACCGTGGCCGCCAGCCAGAAAGGGCTGATGACCCCGCCGGGTCTTGCCTTCGTATGGTATTCCGACCGGGCGGCCCGGGCGTCGGCGAGTGCCGACCTGCGCACCCCCTACTGGAACTGGACACCCCGGGGAAACGCCGCCGAATTCTGGCAGATGTTCTGCGGCACGGCCCCCACCCATCACCTGTTTGGCCTGCGCGAGGCGCTGACCATGCTGGTGCACGAGGAAGGGCTGCCTGCGGCCTGGGCGCGGCATGACCGGCTGGCGCGCGCGGTCTGGTCCGCCTTCGATGCCTGGGGCAAAGGCAACCCCGCCATCGCGCTGAACGTCGCCGACCCCGAATTCCGGGGCCGGTCGGTCACGGCCGCCCGTCTTGGCGCGCCGCATGCCACGCGGCTGCGCGGCTGGACCGAGACGATGGGCGGCGTGACCCTGGGCATCGGCCTTGGCATGTCGACGCCGGAAGACCCGCAAGGTGACGGCTTTCTGCGGGTGGCGCACATGGGCCATGTGAACGCCCACATGACGCTTGGCGCACTGGCAGTCATGCAGGCAGGCATGGGGGCGCTTGGCATTCCCTTCGGCCCGGGCGCACTGGATGCGGCGGCGGCCGTGGTCGCGGGCTGACTACTGCCCCTGCTTCGCCAGCCAGGCCTTCATCATGGCGATCTCGCTTTCCTGCGCCGCGATGATGCCTGCGGCCAGCTTGCGGATTTCGGGGTCGGTCCCGTATTCCAGTTCGATCTTGGCCATGGCCACCGCGCCTTCGTGGTGCGGGATCATGCCCGCCACGAAATCGACGTCGGGGTTGCCGGTATAGGGTATCTGCATCGCGGCATGCATGGCGGCATTCGCCTGCATCATCGCCATCGTGGCCGGGCTTTCCATGCCGGTCATCGCATGGCCCGAATGATCCATGGTCGAATGATCCATCGTGGTGCTGTCCTGTGCGCTGGCTGGCAGCGCGGCCAGGCAGGCGGCGGCGAACAGGGGAAACAGGCGCATGGCAGACTCCTTTGACGGTTTCGCCATCATCTCGCCGCCTTCCTGCAGGGGGAAGGCAAGCCCCCTCGCGGCCCGTCACTTCACACTTGCGCGCGCAGGCCCGTCGTCGCAACGTCGCGCGCGACACCAGCAGGGGGCAGGGGCATGGAACGCAGGCATATCGTCATCACCGGCGCGGGCAGCGGCATCGGGCGCGCAACGGCGCGGCGGTTTCTGCAGGCGGGCTGGCACGTCGGGCTGATCGGACGGCGCGTCGAGGCGCTGGCAGCTACGGCGGCGGGTGACGCGGCGCTGATCCTGCCCTGCGACGTGACCGATCCCGCCTCGGTCGAGGCGGCATTTGCCCGGATCGCGGCGGAATGGGGGCGGCTGGACGTGCTGTTCAACAACGCGGGCATGTCGCTGCCCGGCAAGCCGATCGACGAGATTGCCGTCGAGGATTGGCTGGCGTTGTGCAACGTCAACATCACCGGCATGTTCCTGACCGCGCGCGCCGCCTTCGGCCAGATGCGGCGGCAGACGCCGGCCGGCGGGCGGATCATCAACAACGGGTCGATTTCGGCCCATGCGCCGCGCCCCGGGTCGGCGCCCTACACCATGTCGAAACATGCCGTGACCGGGCTGACCAAGACCCTTGCCCTGGACGGGCGCCCGTGGAACATCGCCTGCGGGCAGATCGATATCGGCAATGCCGCAACCGACATGGCCGCAAAGATGGCGGTGGGCGTGCCGCAGGCCGACGGGTCGATCCGGGCAGAGCCGCTGATGGATGTCGGCCTTGTGGCGGATGCGGTGCTGCACATGGCGCAGCTTCCGCTGGAGGTCAACATTCCGTTCGTGACCATCATGGCCAGCGCGATGCCCTTGTTCGGACGCGGTTGAGGCAGCGCATTTTTTTCCCGTGCGCCACCCCGGGTGCCCGGTTGCCGGGCCCTCAGTTCTCGTCTTCGCAGAACAGCGTGTGCAGCAGGGTGACCACACGGGTCACCTTGGGGTCAAGGATCGAATAATAGATCGCCTTGCCGTCGCGGCGTGTCGTCACAAGCCCCTCAAGCCGAAGCCGCGAGAGTTGCTGGCTTACGGCTGCCTGGCGCTGCGAAAGAAGTTGTTCCAGTTCGCCCACGGATTTTTCGCCATCTGCCAGATGGCACAGGATCATCAGCCGCCCTTCGTGCGACAGGGCCTTGAGAAAGCCGGCGGCCCTGTCTGCGCCCGAGGCAAGCCAGAGGGTCTCGGCTGCGGCCTTGACGCCGGCGGCAGCGTCCGACGCCTTGGCACCACGCCCGGATACATCGGCCTTGTCCAACTGGATGGGAGACATGTCTTCCACGGAAGGGCATTCCTTTTCATATATTCAGACAGTGCCTGAGATAGGCGAACTTTAACGAATTCAACACCCGCTCCGAACCGGAATGCTGCTTTCGACCGCCCGGTTCCGCGGAAATGCGGATCGTTGCCTCAAAATCGGGCAGAAACTCCGGACAACGGTTTGGAAAGGACGCTACAGTCCCGGCAGGAAGCGGCCAAAGCCGCCCTGGCTGAACAGCAGCGGCGGGCCGCTGCGGAAGGCGGCGCGCAGCACCCGACCCAGGACAATCAGATGATCGCCGCCGTCATGGGCCGCGTGGTGCGCACAGTCGAACCGCGCCAATGTGCCGGGAATGACCGGCACACCCTCTGGCGTGGTTTCACGGGTCAGCCCGTCGAACCCCGCCCCACCCCGCGAAAACCGGCGGCTCAGGTCGTCCTGCTCTGCCCCCAGCACATGAATCGTGAAAAAGGCGGCGGCGGCGTAATAGGGGTAGCGGCTGGAGGCACGGGCAGGCGACCACAGCACCAGCGGCGGGTCCAGCGACACGCTGGAAAAGCTGTTCGCGGTAAAGCCCATCGGCCCTTCCAGCGTATCGACCGTCACCACCGTGACGCCGGTGGCAAACCGGCCCAGCGCATCGCGAAAGGGCCGGGCGTTTTCGGCGTCGGGGACAAAGGTCGTTTCCAAAGATGTGTCCGGCATCGCAGGGGGGGCGGTCATCACGCGACCTCGCGGCCAAGGGCCAGGCTGTAAAGTTCGAACCAGGTCTGACGGTCCATCGGCACGTGCGCTGCCTCGGCGATGCGGCGGATGCGGGGCAGGCTGTTGGTGCCCAGCACCGGCAGGATGCGGGCCGGGTGCGCCAGAAGCCAGGCCACCGCCACGGCACCCGCATCGGTGCCCGCGTCCTGTGCAAGGTCTTCCAGCCGAGCCAGCAGAGCGGCGTTTTCCGCCGCGAACAGCCGCCCGCCCGCCAGCGGCGACCAGGCCATCGGCGGCAGCCCGCGTTCCTGCAGGAAGGCCACATCCCCGTTCACGAACCCCTCATGCGCCAGCAGGCTCAGCTCGATCTGGTTCGTCACCAGCGGCGCGGCCATCGCCGATTGCAGCAAGGTCAGGTCCCATGGCCGGAAGTTCGACACGCCGACCGCCCGCACCGCGCCCGAGGCGACCAGCGCATCCAGCGCCGCGCCGGTTTCGCGGTGATCCATCATCGGGTCGGGCCGGTGGATCAGCAACAGGTCGATCCGGTCGGTTCCCATCTCGCGCAGCGACGCCGCGACCGAGGCGCGGATATGCGCGCCGCTGGTGTCATAGTGCTTGACCCGCGCGCCCGCGTGCCGCCCGACCGGGGCGACGATGCCGCATTTCGTGACGATCTCCATCCGGTCGCGCAAGCCGGGCGCGGCCTTCAGCGCGCCGCCCAGAATCGCCTCGGCCGTATAGCCGCCATAGATGTCGGCCTGGTCGAAGGTGGTGATCCCCTGCTCCAGACAGGCCTCGATCTTGGCCTGAACATGGCCGGGCGAGGTATCGGCATCGTCGCCCAGACGCCACATGCCATAGACAAGGCGGCTGACCTCGACGCCCGCGCCCAGACCGATCCGTTCCATCGCCTTACCCCATCAGACTGCCTTGCGCGCACCTATCCCCATTCCGGCCGCGCCGTCTACCGTCAGATATCGCCTTCGCCCGCCCTGACAACGCAAGACCCTGCGGCGGCGGGGCTGTCACAAAACTTTCAGGCTCTTGTAACAAAGCAGTCGCACCCAGCCGATAGCACCGCCGCAATCGGATCGAAACGGGGGCGCAGATGCTGCAGGTAGAGAATGTGACCCGCCGGTTCGGCCAGAAGGCCGCCGTCGACGACATATCGTTTTCGGTCCAGGGTCCGGCCTTTGTCGGGATCATCGGGCGGTCAGGCGCAGGAAAATCGACGTTCCTGAGGATGATGAACCGGCTGACCGATGCCACCTCGGGCCGGATCATGGTCGAGGGGCGCGACATCCTTGCCCTGAAGGGGGCCGAGATGCGGGCCTGGCAAAGCCAGTGCGCGATGATCTTCCAGCAGTTCAACCTGGTGCCGCGCATGGATGTGGCATCGAACGTGCTGCACGGCATCCTGAACCGCCGGTCCACGGTCGCCACGATCTTCAACCTCTGGCCCGAGGCGGATATCGTGAAGGCGCTGGCGATCCTTGACAGGCTGGGCATTGCCGAACAGGCCCCGAAGCGGGCCGAGGCGCTGTCGGGTGGTCAGCAGCAGCGTGTGGCCATTGCCCGCGCGCTGATGCAGGACCCCAAGATCATCCTGGCCGACGAACCCATCGCCAGCCTTGACCCGATGAACGCCCAGATCGTGATGGATGCCCTGCGCCGCATCAACCAGGAGGATGGCCGCATGGTCATCGCGAACCTGCACACGCTGGATACCGCACGGCGCTACTGCGACCGGGTGATCGGCATGCGCGACGGGCGCATCGTGTTCGACGGCCTGCCCGATCAACTGACCACCGGCGTCGCCCGCGACATCTACGGCGCCGACGCGAGCTTTTCCGAAGCCGCGACCTCGACCTCCATCGACGCGCTCGACACCAGATATGCCGAAGCGTTGCTGAGCTGATCTTCAACCCAACCGGAGACGACCCATGAAACTTCTTGTTGCCGCCCTTGTTGCATCCACCGCCCTGGCAGGGACTGCCGTCGCCCAGGATATCAAGCAGTTCAACATCGGCATCCTTGGCGGCGAGAACGCCCAGGACCGCATGACCTCGAACGAATGCTACCGTGCCGCCATCGAGACCGCGCTTGGCGTTCCGGTCAAGGTATTCACCCCGTCGGACTATGACGGCGTGATCCAGGGTCTGCTGGGTGGCACGCTCGACATGGCGTGGCTTGGGGCTTCGGCCTATGCGAAGATCTACCTGACCGACCCGAACGCGGTGGAAGTCAAGCTGACCAAGGAAAACCTGAACGGGTCGACCGGCTACTACTCGATCGGCTTTGCCCGCAAGGACAGCGGCATCACCTCGATCGAAGAGGCCAAGGGCAAGAGCTTTGCCTTTGCCGAACCGAACTCGACCTCGGGCTATCTGGTTCCGGCGGCGGAACTGCAGGCCAAGTTCGGCCCGCTTGACAAGTTCTTTTCGGAAGTGAAGTTCTCGGGTGGTCACGAGCAGACCATCGTTGCGGTGAACAACGGTGACGTGGTCGCGGGCGTGTCATGGGCGGACGGCGTGGGCGCCTGGGAAGACGGCTATTCCAGCGGTGCGTTCCGCAAGGCCGCCGATGCGGGCCTGATCAACATGAACGACATCGTGGAAATCTGGCGCTCGACGCTGATCCCCGAAGGCCCGATGGTGCTGCGCGCCGCCCTGCCGCAAGACGTGAAGGACAAGGTCACCACGCTGACCGCCGATCTGTGGGAAACCGATCCGAAATGCGCCTATGGCGTGGCTGCTGGCGATGCGAAGGACTTTGTTCCGGTGACGCATGATGCCTATCTGGGCATCATCGAAGCCCGCAAGCTGCAGAACCAGTGATCCTGGCCTGACCCGAGCGGACCCCGCCCTGCGCGGGGTCCGTCCCCTACTCTGGCCCGGGGGCACCCCATGTCCGATGCCGCAGCGACGTCCACCCCGCAATCGCGGGACATGAAGGCCCTTGAGGCCCTGTATCTGACGCAGGTGCGGCAGAAGCGGCTGTATTCTGGCATCCTGCTTTTGCTGTTCGTACTGCTGGTGGCAACCGGTTTCCAGACGGCGAACGCGCGCAATGCGGGCGGGTTCCTGCAGGGTCTGCCCAACATCCTGTCATTTCCGACCGAAGTGCTGTCCGAAGCCTGGGCGAACCGCGCGAATGTGCCCGGACTGATCGTGAAGTTCATTCCCTCGCTGATCGAGACGGTGAACATCGCGGCCGTGTCCACGCTGATCGGCGCGCTTCTGGCGATGGTGCTGGCACTGCTGTCGACGCGCGGGCTGGCGCGCTGGCCGCGCCTGACGCCGCTGTTCCGCCGCCTGATGGACATCACCCGCGCCATCCCGGAAATCGTGATCGCCCTGGTTCTGATCTTTATCCTCGGCGGCGGGCCGGTTCCCGCCATGATCGCCATCGCGATGCATACGGCGGGGGCTCTGGGCAAGCTGTTTTCGGAAGCGGCCGAGAACGCCGACCTGAAGCCGGTCGAGGGGCTGACCTCGGTCGGGGCAAGCTGGATCCAGCGGATGTGGCTGGGCATCATACCGCAGGTTGCGCCGAACTGGCTCAGCTATGCCCTGATGCGGTTTGAGATCAACATCCGCGCTTCGGCGATCCTGGGCTTCGTGGGGTCGGGCGGGATCGGTTACGACCTGAAGATCGCGATGCAATGGGGGGCGGGCAAGTATGACCAGGTGGTGGCGATCTTCCTGATCCTGTTCCTGACCATCGTGGTGGTGGACCAGATTTCCGACCGCTATCGCAACCGCCTTGTGAAGGGGGTCTGACCATGGCCGTGACCGAAACCGCACAGGCCGACCTGCAGGCGACCGTCACGGGCCTGTTTGCCCGCAAGCGCCGGGTGGCGCTGGCCGTGCCCGCGCTGATCCTGCTGTATCTGGTCTATATCTTCTTCGCCTTTGATCTTCCCGGCCTCGCGAACCGGGCGCGGATGGACAATGCGGCGATCCTTCTGTCGGATTTCTGGAGCCACAAGACCCATGTCACCCGCGACAACCGCAGCGGCAAGGTGACCGTTGCCATCGAGGGTGAAAGCAAGGGCACCTATCCCGACGGCATGCTGCCTTCCTGGGTGACGCAGGACGGCGCGGTGACGCGGATCGACCTCGGGCAGGGGCACAGCGTGGTGTATGAAGGCGGAAAGGCGATCTACACCGATCCGGCCTATGGCACGATCACGCTGGAACAGGGCGACAGGGGCATCCAGATCACAACCCCGCCCGGGCCGTTGCCGCCGTGGATTTCGGCCTCGGACACGCGGGTTGACATCAAGACCGACCGCGGACGGCTGAGCATGACCCGGTCGAAGACCGAGACCTTCTACTATGAACCGGGGTGGGAGCTGTTCTTCTTCACGCTCGACAGCCCGTTCTACGGCAAGGGTCCGCTGGAGCTTGCGGCGATGGCGGTGTCGGGGCCGCAGGTGAAGCCCGGCGTGGCCAATGTCGCGCTGATGGCAAGCGAGTTCTGGAACAACGGCATGTGGCACCACAAGGATGTGGCCTGGGCCATCGGCGAGACGATCCTGATGGCGTTCCTGGGAACTGTGGGCGGTGCGCTGATCGCGCTGCCGCTGGCCTTTCTTGCGGCGTCCAACATGACACCGGCGCGGGCCCCGCGCTTTGCCATGCGCCGCATCTTCGACTTCGTGCGCGGAGTCGATGCACTGATCTGGACGATTGTGCTGGCCCGTGCCTTCGGTCCGGGGCCGCTGACCGGGGCGCTGGCGATCCTGATCACCGACACCGGTGCCTTCGGCAAGACATTCTCGGAGGCGCTGGAGAACATTGACGAAAAGCAGGTCGAGGGCATCCGGTCCACCGGGGCCAACGCGTTGCAGCGTGCGCGGTTCGGGGTGATCCCGCAGGTGACGCCGGTGCTGTTGAGCCAGATCCTCTATGCCTTTGAATCGAACACCCGCAGCGCCACGGTGATCGGGGCCATCGTCGGCGGCGGGATCGGCCTGTTGCTGACGCAGGCGATCATCACCCAGAAGGACTGGGAAGAGGTCGCCTATTACATGGTGCTGATCGTGCTGATGGTGATCGCGATGGATACGCTTTCGGGCTGGTTGCGCCGCAGGCTCATCAAGGGCGACGCGGCGGGCCGCTGACCGACGGGGGCGTGCCGCCCTCGGGGGCATCGAGCCCCCTCGACCGGCGCTGCCGGGGACGGTGGCACCGGGCCGCCCTGGCCTTGCCGGTTGACGTGCCCATCCTGCCGCGCCACACCGGGATCAAGGTCAACCGATTTCAGCAATGCGCACACCTGCGCAGTGGGGCCATCATGCCAAAACTGTCTGCCGATGCGCCCTTCATCCACCCGGATTGCGAGATCGCCGATTCGAGCTTCGGGGCCTTTGTCGAGATCGGGCAGGGGTCGCGGATCCGGGGCACCGAATTCCGCGACTATGCCTATTGCGACCGGCTGGCCGACATCGCCAACACGACCGTGGGCAAGTTCGCGAATATCGCCGCGCTGACCCGGATCGGCCCGACCGACCATCCGATGGACCATGCCAGCCTGCACCATTTCCTGTACCGCTCCAGCTACTACTGGGAGGATGCGCAGGACGACCCGGCCTTCTTTGCCGCGCGCGCGGCGCGGCGCACCCTGCTGGGGCCGGACTGCTGGATCGGGCACGGGGCGATCGTGCGGCCCGAGGTGACGGTGGGGGCGGGGGCGGTGGTGGCGGCGGGCGCGGTCGTAACGCGCGACGTGGCCCCCTACATGATCGTGGCGGGTGTTCCTGCGGTGCCGCTGCGCGCCCGCTTTGCGCCCGCAGTCGCCGACCGCCTGCTGGCGTTGGCCTGGTGGGACTGGCCGCATGACAGGTTGCGGCGGGCGCTGGACGATTTCCGCGCGATGATGGCCGAGGCGTTCCTGGAGCGTTACGGCGGCTGAGGCACGGCTATTCGGCGGCCATCCTGACCGCCTGCGGCTGCGCCAGAAAGCGCCGCCCGGCCTCACCGGCCAGATAGGTCAGCCGTCCGCCGCAGATGGTGGCCTCGACGGCGCGCGTCTGGCGGTTGACGATCACCAGATCGGCGCGCAACCCGGGATCAAGCCGCCCGCGATCCGGCATCCGAAGGATTTCCGCCGGGTTGGACGAAATCATCGCCCAGGCGCGCGGCAGGGACAGCACGCCCTGGTCAACCAGCTCCCATGCGGCCATGGCCAGCGTGGGATAGTGATAGTCCGAGACCAGCGCATCGCACAGCCCTTCGGCGATCAGATCGGCGGCGGCGATGTTGCCGGCCTGGCTGCCCCCCCGAACCACGTTCGGCGCGCCCATGATGACGGGGTTCATCATGGCCTTCGCGGCTGCGGCAGACCTGCGGTTGGTCGGAAACTCGGCAATCCGTGCCCCGATCATCGAATAGCGTTCGCGCGTTTCGCCGTCGGGGTCATCATGGCTGCCGTAGAGCACGCCCAGATCGTCGAACGCCTCGGCCAGCGCGCAGAGGTGGCGCGGCACGTCGCGCGCCCGGGCGGCGGCGCGTTCCAGCCGTGACAGCAGGTCTTCGGGCGACTGGCCGACCTTGCAGGCCCAGACGGCAAAGTCGCCGGGCGCGCGGCGACGCATCTCGAGCCCCTGCTCGAGATGGTCGTTGAACACCACATAGCCGATCCGGAACCGCCGCACCGCGTCGATCAGCCGTGCCCCCGCCTCGACCAGGTGGACTTCGGCCCGTATCTGGAATCGCAGGTCGGTCAGCATCTGCGGCCGATAGGCTTCCAGCGCCTCGAACACGCGTTCGGCGCTGTCGGGGCTGCGCGGGCCGCCTTCCCAGCTCCAGCCCTGGGCCAGATAGGCGGTGGTCACGCCATGCGCCGCCGCCTCGCGGTCGGTCGAGGCAAGGCCCGTGCGCAGCGGAAACGGGGCGGAGGGGCGCGGGGCCGTGTGCCGCTCGAACGCGTCGCCGTGCAGGTCGATGATGCCGGGAAGGATGCAATAGCCGGTCAGGTCCACCTCGGGCAGCGGTCCGCGCGTCAGCCGCCCTTCGGCCAGCGACACCGACCGGCGCTGCATCTCGCCGTCGCGCAGGATTTCCGCGCCGGTCAGGCGCAGCGGAGGCAGGTGAGGAAGCATTGCGGCTCTCGGGGAAGGCTGCTCATCGGGTTGATTGTCTTGTGGATAACCCGAGTCTGTATCGGGGCTGTGACGTGCCTCGCGCGAAATACCGGGGATTTTCGGGTTTTCCACGCTCACTCCGGCGTCACGGTCAGGGTGATGCGGTCTCCGGCAAACCAGGCGTGGCCGTATTCGACCGGACGGCCCTGAAGATCGAGGTTGATCGACACTGTCCGCAGCACGGGCGCGCCATCGGGAATGCGCAGGTGCAAGGCGAGGATCGGGTTGGCGGCCTTGGCCGTCAGCCGCGTGCTGGCGCGGGTGTAGTCGGACACCCCCTCGCGGGCCAGCGCCTGGGTGATCGACTGGGTTTCGGACAGGTGGGCCCTCAGGCCAGGCAGGCGATCAGCCGGAAAGATCGACCGGAACATCGCCAGCGGCGCGCCATCGGCCAGCGACAGCCCTTCATAGACATGCACCGGGGCCCCGGCGGAAAGGGCCAGCGCTTCGGCCTCGCGCGGGTCACAGGGACGGGTCTCCAGCCGCAGGACCTGGCGCGAGGCGGTCTGGCCCGAGGCCGCAAGGTTCTGGTGAAAGCGCACGCGCCGGCCAATCGCGTATTCGGTCGGGCGCGCGGTCACATAGACCCCCGCGCCGCGCCGCGAATGGGTCAGCCCGCGGTCCGCCAGATCGGTCAGCGCATGGCGCACGGTGTGGCGGTTTACGCCAAAGCGGCTGGCGAGTTCGGCCTCGGTCGGCAGCCGCGCGCCCTGGGTGTAGTGGCCCTGCGCAATTTCGTCCGACAGGGTCGCGGCGATGGATTTCCACAGGGCACGGCGCGGAGGGGGCATCACTGTCATGCAAGTTTCACTCTGCTCTGTCTTGTCAGACACAAACGCGCGGTCTACACACTTGTCTAGTTGTATAGGAATTGTCACCTTGACGCAAGGGCGGCCCGAAAGCGATCCGACGATCTCTGACCGGCAGGGCTGGATGGGGCTTCTGGCCCGTGCCGCGCCGGACAGACTGGCCGAGCTGATGCCCGGGCCGCTGCCGACACATGCGCTGCTGCGCGCGCCCGAGATCGGGGCGGTGATGGTGCGCGGCCGGATCGGCGGCACCGGTGCGCCGTTCAACCTGGGCGAAATGACGGTCACGCGCTGTTCGGTGCGGCTGGAGGAGGGCACGGTCGGGCATGCCCATGTGCAGGGCCGCGACCGGGACCATGCCCGGCGTGCGGCCGTGATCGACGCGCTGATGCAGGGTCCCGGGGCAGAGGCCGTGAAACGCAGCGTGCTGGACCCGCTGGCACGGGACGAGGCCGCGCGCCGTCATGCCCGCGCCGCCCGGGCGGCGGCGACGCGGGTCGAGTTCCTGACCCTTGTGCGCGGAGAGGATGCATGACGCCCCCGATGCAGACCGATGCCCTGACCGGCGGGTTCACCGATGCCCCGGTCGATGCCGCCCGCGCCTTCCGCGCCGCGCTTGAGGCGCTGGCGCGGCCCGGCCGGGTGCAGCGGCTGACCGCCGGCACGCCGCCCGCGCCGATGTCCGTGGCGGCGGGCACGCTGCTGCTGACGCTGGCCGATGGCACAACGCCGGTACATCTTGCCCCGTCGCATGACACCGCTGCCCTGCGCGAGTGGCTTGTGTTCCATTGCGGCTGTCCTCTGGTCGAAGCCGGGCAGGCGGTCTTTGCGGTCGGCACCTGGGCGGCGTTGCTGCCGGTGGACCGCTTTGCCATCGGGACGCCGGATTACCCTGACCGGTCGGCCACGCTGGTTGTCGAGGTTGCGGCGCTGGAACCGGCGAACGCGCGGCTGGCGGGGCCGGGAATTCGCGGCGAAGCCCTGTTGATGGTTCCCGATGCGGCGGTGCTGGCGGCGAACCGGGCACGTTTTCCGCTTGGCTTCGACAGTTACCTGACCTGCGGCGACCGCGTCGCCGGGCTGCCCAGATCAACCCGGCTGGAGGCGCTCTGATGTATGTTGCGGTCAAGGGCGGCGAACGGGCCATTGATGCGGCCCATGCCTTTCTCGCCGAAGACCGGCGCGGCGACCCGGGCGTGGCCGAGCTGTCGGTGGCGCAGATCCGCCAGCAACTGGCGCTGGCGGTCAACCGGGTGATGGCCGAAGGCTCGCTGTTCGACCCCGATCTGGCGGCGCTGGCGATCAAGCAGGCGCGGGGCGACCTGATCGAGGCGATCTTTCTGATCCGCGCCTACCGCACCACGCTGCCGCGCCACGGGGCCTCGCGGCCCGTCGATACCGGGGCCATGGCCTGCGTGCGGCGGATATCTGCCACCTTCAAGGATGCGCCGGGGGGGCAGGTTCTGGGGCCGACCTTCGACTATACGCACCGGCTGCTGGATTTCGCGCTGCTGGCCGACGGCGAGGTGCCTCCCGCGCCGCAGGCCCCGCCGCGCGAGGGGCCGGTGCCGCATGTGACCGATTTTCTGGGCCGCGACGGGCTGATCGAGCCGGTGCCGCCCTGCGATGACGCGCCGCGCGACCTGACGCGCGAGCCGCTGGAACTGCCGGCCGACCGGGCGCTGCGGCTGCAGGCGCTGGCGCGGGGCGACGAGGGGTTCCTGCTGGGCCTCGCCTATTCCACGCAGCGCGGCTACGGGCGGACCCATGCCTTCGTGGGCGAGTTGCGCATCGGCACGGTGGCGGTGGAGATGGACATTCCCGAACTGGGCTTCGCGGTCGGGATCGGCGAGATCGAGGTCACCGAATGCGAGACGGTGAACCAGTTCAAGGGATCAAGGACCGAACCGCCGCAGTTCACGCGCGGCTACGGGCTGGTGTTCGGCCAGACCGAGCGCAAGGCCATCGCGATGGCGCTGGTGGACCGCGCGCTGCGCTGGCGCGAACTGGGAGAGGATTTCGCGGGCGCGCCCGCGCAGGACGAGGAATTCGTGCTGAGCCATGCCGACAACATCCAGGCCACCGGCTTTCTGGAGCATATCAAGCTGCCGCACTACGTCGATTTCCAGGCCGAGCTGGAGCTGATCCGCCGTCTGCGCGCCGAGGCGATGGCCAGCCCGGAGGCGGCGGAATGACCGACAGCGCCTATACATTCGCCTATCTGGACGAACAGACCAAGCGGATGATCCGCCGCGCGATCCTGAAGGGCATCGCGGTGCCGGGCTATCAGGTGCCCTTTGCCAGCCGCGAGATGCCGATGCCTTATGGCTGGGGCACGGGCGGGGTGCAGGTGACGG
>JAAFHX010000045.1 GCA_013297695.1 Rhodobacterales bacterium
TTGATCCCCGGCATGATGTGCGATGCCCGCATGTGGGGCAGTCTGCCGGTCGCGCTGCACCCGTGCAGGGTGGGCCATGCCCTGCCGGTTGGCGCGGATACGGTTCAGGCGCTGGCCGCCGCGCTGCTGCGCGACGCCCCGCACCGGTTTGCGCTGGCGGGCCTGTCGATGGGCGGGATCGTGGCGATGGAGGTGCTGCGGCAGGCCCCGGACCGGGTGGCGCGGCTGGCGCTTCTGGATACCAACCCGCTGGCCGAGGCCCCGGAGATGCAGGCCCGCCGCGCCCCCCAGATCGCGCGGGTTCTGGCGGGCGGGCTTGCGCCGGTCATGCGTGACGAGATGAAGCCGCTGTATCTTGCCGACACGCCGCACCGGGCTGCGATCCTTGATCTGTGCATGGACATGGCGCTTTCCCTTGGCCCCGCCACCTTCGCGGCCCAGTCCCGTGCCCTGGCCCGCCGCCCCGACCAGACCGCGACCCTTGCCGCGTTCCGGGGGCCCGCGCTGGTGCTGATGGGCGAACATGACATTCCCTGCCCGAAGCCTCGGCACGAACTGATGCATGCGCTGATGCCGCAGTCGCGGCTGGTGGTCATCCGGGGTGCAGGCCATCTGCCGACGCTGGAGAACCCGAGTGAAACAACGGCGGCGCTGCGCCGCTGGCTGGAGGAGTGATGGACCAGGCCCTGCTGACCCTGCTGCGCAGTGTCGATACCCCGACCGTCTGCAATGCCATCGAGGTGGTGCAGGGCAGGCGCGGCTTCGCGGCCTTCACGCGCGGCACGATGATCTGCACCGAACCGGGGCAGGCGATCCTGGGCCTTGCCGTGACGGCGCGGATCGCAGCGATTGCCCCGCCGACCGAAAGCCCTGCCGTGATCCGCGCCCGCCGCATGGCCTATTACTGGGCCATGCATGATGCGCCGAAACCTGCGGTCGCGGTGATCGAGGATGTCGATTTCCCGGATTGCATCGGGGCTTTCTGGGGCGAGGTGAATACCACGATCCACAAGGGCTTTGGCCTGTCGGGCGCGCTGACCAACGGCGTCGTGCGCGACCTGGGCGATCTTGCCTCCGGCTTTCCGGTGGTGGCAGGCAGCATCGGGCCGAGCCATGGCTTCGTGCATGTGCGGGACCTTGGCACCCCTGTCACGATCATGGGCCTTCGCGTCGCGCAGGGCGATCTGATCCACGCAGATCGCCACGGCGCGGTGGCGATCCCCCCCGAGGTGGTGCCCGAACTTGCGGCGGCCATAGCCCGGATGCAGCAGACCGAGCGGCTGGTTCTGGACCCCGCGCGGCAGCCCGGTTTCACCTATGCGAAATTCGAGGCCGCGTGGGACGCGTTCGAAAAGGCGCGAACCTGACCGGGGGTTGCGTGCCATTGGCGACGTGACCGACCCCTGTTGATGCCGGGGCCGGACCGCAGGCCGACAGGACAGGGCGCGCCGACAACGGCGACAGGGTATCTGTCGATCCCCGGGCCACCGGCCTGTCCGAGGCGGGCCGGTCCTATTCCGTCTGTCCGGCCAGCCAGTCCGTGAAGGCGGCGGCGACCTCTGCTTCGGCCTGCACCAGATAGGGGGCCGAGGGATAGTGCCCGCCATGCACCTCGTCGGCGAATGCGGACATCGCCTGCACCCGCAGCGCCTGCATCCGGTCCTGTTCGGCGGCAAGGTCGGCATAGGCCTTGGCGTGGCGTGGCACATGGCCCCGGTTCTGGCCCAGCACATCGTCACCGAACAGGTACTGCGCATGCCCTGCCGCACCCGCCCCCATCGAGATCAGGAACAGCGACGTGTGATCGGCGATTGCCGCGGTTACGGCGGCAGGCACCACCTCGATCTCGGCGGCGAAGGCCCCGGCCTCTTCCAGTGCCACGCAGGCGTCCCAGACCCATTTCGCCTGATCCAGCGTCTTGCCCACGGCCCGGAAGCCGCCCGTCCAGGTGCGCTTCGACGGGATCAGACCGACATGGCCGCAGACCGGAACCGCATGGTCTGCCAGGAGGCGCACCGAGGCCAGCGCTCCCGAACAATAGACCGCGTCCGCGCCATGCTTCATCAGCGGCAGCGCCCATCGCAGAAAGTCGTCCGGCCCGCCGATATCGTAGAAATTGTCACCGGGAAAGGCGAAGGCGCGGGGGGCCACGGCACGAAAGCGGGGATCAAGGATCATCGCGGGCGGCACCGACAACAATTCAACCCCCGCCGCCTCGGCCGCCGCCGCCTCGTCCAGCGTTTCGACCCGCAGCATGGCAAAGGCGTGCTTTCCCCGCGCCGCCCGCAGCGAGGCGACAGTGTGGCGGGTCGATGGTTCAAACCCCATCACGCCACCTCGATCTGCACGCTGCCGCCTTCGACCCGCACCCGGTGCGTCCGCAAATTGACGCAGACCGGCGGGCGCATCGCCTCGCCGGTGCGATAGTCGAACTGGCCGTTATGCTTGGGGCATTCGATCCGGTGGCCCATGACCAGACCATCGGCCAGATGCACCGCCTCATGCGTGCACTTTCCGTCGGTGGCGAAAAAGTCGCCCTTGGGCGAGCGGTAGATCGCATAGGTCTGGCCGCCGTGGTCAAAGCGGATCAGGTCCTCGGGGTCGATATCATCGGTGGCGCAGGCGGTGATCCAGGGCATTCGGGTCCTCATTCGGCGGGAAGGGCATGGGGCGGGGCGGTATCGGCGACCGGCGTGCCGGGCGACAGGCGGTGCAGGTCGCAGCGGTAGGGTTTCGCGGTGGGCGGCAGGGCGCGTTTCAGGAAGTAGTCCTCGTTGCGCAACTGGCGGCGAAAGGCGGGCCACATCTCGGCGTAGCCCTGCAGGATCGAGCGGTTGGGCGCGGGCAGGTCGTGGCGGATCGCGGCATGCAGGCGGGGCAGGGCGTGGTAGGGCACCATCGGGAACATGTGATGTTCGACATGGTAGTTCATGTTCCAGTAGACGAACCGGCTGACCGGGTTCATCAGCACGGTGCGGCTGTTCAGCCGGTGGTCGGTCACGTTGTCGGCCAGCCCGCCATGCTGCAGAAGGCCCGTCATGACATGGTGCCATGCCCCGTAGAGGCGCGGCAGCCCGATGACCATCAGCGGCAGGATCGACCCCATCCACAGCGCCAGCGCGAGTGTGGCCGCATAGATCGCCAGATGCACCTGCGCCACCCTTTGCACCCTGGTCCATTCGCTTTGCGGCACAAAGGTCCGCTCGGCGGCCGTAGGGCCGGACAGGGCATTGTGGATGAGGTTCGGGAAAAAGCGCAGCACGTCGAGGATGCCGAAGAAGTTCAGCACCACCTTCGCCAGTTCCGGCGGCCGCATCACCGCGATCTCGGGGTCGCGACCGACGATGTAGGTATCGGTATGGTGGCGCGCATGGCTCCACCGCCAGGTGGCCGAATTGCGCATGATCATGAAGGACGCGATCTGATAGACCGCGTCGTTCATCCAGGGCGTGCGAAAGGCGGTGCCGTGGCCGCATTCATGCCAGCGCGAGTCGGATGCGCTGCCGTACAGCACGCCGTAGGCCAGCCAGAACGGAGCGGACCACCAGCTTGGCCAGAGGGCGATGCCGATCCCGGCAAAGGTGATCATGCAGCCAAACAGGATCACGCTATCCCGGAGTGCCGGGCCATCCGTCCGCTGCATCAGCGCCTTCATGACCTTGCGCGGCACGTCGGTATGATACCATTCCGCTGCCGCAAGGCCGGTATCAACCGCGTGCCGCGCATCGGGGCCAAGCAGGCTGTAGTCGCGTTTTCCCATGGTATCCCCCTTTGGTCCGATCATCGGGGCCTTGCCGCCCGGGCAGACCCTGCCGATCCCCGTCGATAGCCGCTAAAGGCCCCGGCCACCAAGACCGGGCCTTGAAACTTCCCTCAAGACCCATCATGGCTTTTGCCGGAATGATGAATTTTCGTCAGGGATGCCATGGCCAACCGACCGACCATCCAGGATGTCGCGCGCGAGGCGGGTCTGTCCACCGCCACGGTGGACCGCGTGCTGAACGGGCGCGAACGGGTGCGCGAGGATACCGCGCGCCGGGTGTACGAGGCGGCGCGGCTGGTCGGCTATCACGCCGCCCCGCTGATCGGGCAGCGGGTGCAGATGGACCTGCCGCGCCTGCGGCTGGGCGTCGTGCTGCACAAGGAACGGCAGGCCTTCTATCAGGGCTTCAAGGCCGAAATCGAACGCGCGGTGGCCGATGTCATCGGGCTGCGCGCCTCGGCGCTGGTGCAGTTCGCCGCCTCGCAGTCGCCCGCCGATTTCGCCACGCTGATCGACGGGATGGCCGGGCGCGTCGATGCCGTTGCCGCCACTGCCGTCACCCACCCCGAAGTGACCGAGGCGGTACTGCGGACGAATGCGCGCGGCATTCCCTGCTTTGCGCTGCTGAACGATTTCGCCCAAGGGGTGCGGCAGAATTACCTGGGCCTGAACAACATGAAGATCGGCCGCATCGCCGCGCATCTGATCGCCACCACCACGCATCAGTCGGGAAAGATTGCGGTCTTTGTGGGCGGCTATCGCTGGCACGGGCATGAGTTGCGCGAGACCGGGTTTCGCAGCTATTTCCGCGAACATGCGCCGCAGTTCACCCTTCTGGATACGCTGGTGAACCTAGAAACCCGGCAACTGACCTATGAGGCGACGCTGGACCTGCTGGGCCGCCACCCCGACCTGCGCGGCATCTACTGCGCAGGCGGCGGCATGGAAGGCGCGATTGCTGCGCTGCGCGAGGTGCGCCGCCCGGGCGAGGTGACGCTGGTGGTCAACGAACTGACGCCGGAAAGCCGGTCGGCGCTGATCGCGCGCTATGTCAGCATGGTGATCGCCACGCCGCTGACCCGGCTGTGCGACGACCTTGTGACCTTGGCGGCGGCGGCGGTGCGCGAGGGCATCACCCCGGTTCAGGGCCAGCATTTCCTGCAACCCGACCTGTACCTGCCAGAATCCGTCTGATCCCCGCTATTGATGGATTTACATCATCGCAGGCGCAGAAATTCGGCAGGATTGATGCAGAAAACCCACCCTTGATTGACGCCTTGACCCCGGCCCTGCATTGGTTGCCCACACCACGACGGGGAAGGGTCCAAAGCGATGACAGCATTCGCTCTCAATCACATGACGGTTGCGAAACTGGGCTACCGCGACCTGCTGGACCTTGCGGCGTCCCTGGGCTGCGTGGGTGTCGAGGTGCGCAACGATCTGACCCAACCGCTGTTCGACGGGATGGACCCCGTCGCCGCCGGCGAACTGGCCCGGCGCAAGAACCTGCGGCTTTTGGCGGTGGCCGAGGTCAAGCGGTTCAACGACTGGTCCGATACCAAGGCCACCGAGGCGCTGGACCTGATGCGGATCGCACAGGCGGCGGGGGCCGAGGCGGTCAGCCTGATCCCGCGCAACGACAACCTTGGCACCGGCAACGGCGAGCGTCAGGCGGCGCTGCGGGTCGCGCTGAAGGCGCTGAAGCCGATGCTGGAGGATCACGGACTTGTCGGCATGGTCGAACCGCTTGGCTTTGAAATCTGCGCCCTGCGTTCCAAGGCCGAGGCGGTGGAGGCTATCGAATCCATCGGCGGCACGGGCCGGTTCAAGCTGGTGCATGACACTTTCCACCACACGCTAGCCGATGGTGGCCCGCTGTTCCCCGGCCATACCGGCATCGTGCATGTTTCGGGCGTGATCGACCAGACGGTGACCGTCGGCCAGATGACCGATGCGCACCGCGTGCTGGTGGACCGTGCCGACCGTCTGGGCAACATCGACCAGCTTTCGGCCCTTGCGGCGCTTGGCTGGACTGGCCCCGTCAGCTTCGAGGCATTCTCGCCGCTGGTTCACGCCAGCGCAGACCCGGGGGCGGATCTGTCCGCCTCCATCGCCTTCATCCGTGACGGGCTTGCCCGCAAGGCCGCCTGACGCGCACGGAAACCGGGGCCCTTGGGAGAGGGGGCCCCTCCGGCACAATCACGGATGCGCCGGACATCCACCCAAGGGAGAGAGACCATGAAGAAGTTCCTGATCGTCACCGGCCTTGCCGCGCTGATGTCCACCACCGCGATGGCCGACGGCATCGGCGTGTCGATGGCCAAGTTCGATGACAACTTCCTGACCGTCCTGCGCAACGGGATTCAGGCCAAGGCCGATGCAGATGGCCTGTCGGTCCAGATCGAAGACGCGCAGGACGACGTGGCCAAGCAGCTTGACCAGATCAACAACTTCATCGCCTCGGGCGTCGATGCGATCATCGTCAATCCGGTGGACACCTCGGCCACGCAGGCGATGACCGACGCAGCCGCCGCAGCGGGCGTGCCGCTGGTCTATGTGAACCGGCAGCCGATCAACGTGGATACCCTGCCCGACAACCAGGCCTTCGTCGCCTCGAACGAAGCCGAGTCCTCCAGCCAGGGCTTCATCGAGCAGTGCAACCAGTGGAAGGCGGCAGGCAAGGCCGAGGTCAACGTCTATGTGATGCAGGGCCAACTGTCGAACCAGGCGGCAGTGCAGCGCACTAAGAACTACACCGACGTGATCGATGCCGGGAAATGCGCCGTGAAGGTCAATGTGATCGACATGCAGACCGCCAACTGGAGCCGGGACGAGGCCCAGAACCTGATGACCAACTGGCTGTCCACGGGCGCGGCCTTTGATGGCGTTCTGGCCAACAACGACGAGATGGCGCTTGGCGCGATTCAGGCGATGAAGGCGGCGGGCATCGACATGGGGTCGGTCATCGTTTCGGGCGTGGACGCAACGCAGGATGCGCTGGCCTCGATGCAGGCGGGCGAGCTGGACATCACCGTGTTCCAGAACGCGGCGGCCCAGGGCGGCGGGGCGCTGGATGCAGCGGTCAAGCTGGCCAAGGGCGAGGCGGTTGAACAGAAGGTCTATATCCCCTTCGAACTGGTGACCCCGACCAACATGGCCGACTACATGGCCAAGAACTGATCCGGCCTTATCCGTGAAAGGGGGCGGTGCCGGATCGGTGCCGCCCCCTTTCCCACGCGCACCGCAAGGGGCCGTTCCGCAGTGAAGGGGCAAGACATGGCGAAGACATCTCATGGCGTGGGCGGCCTGGCCTATGATGCGAAAAAGCGCACCCGGCCGCCGGAGCTGAACGTGCTGGCGGCGCTTGTCCTCATCATCCTGGCCTTCGAGGTGCTGGGACGGCTGTTTCTGGGCGACAGTTTCCTGTTCAACACCCGTGACAACGTGAACACGCTGTTCAACGAACAGCGGCTGCAGATCATCATCCTGCAGGTGGCGATTGTCGGGATCATCGCGCTTGGTGTGACGCAGGTCATCATCAGCGGCGGGATCGACCTGTCGTCCGGGTCCATCGTCGGTCTGACCGCCATGGTCACGATGAGCTTTGCGCAAGTGGCGATGGTGAACGGGAACCCCAACCCCAAGGCGATCTTCGGCCCCGGGTGGATGGACCTGCCGGTGATCGTGCCGGTGGCGGTGGGCCTGTCGCTCGGGTTGGCGGCGGGGCTGATCAACGGCCTGCTTATCGCCTATACGCGCATTCCGCCGTTCATTGCGACGCTTGGCATGATGGTCGCCGCGCGCGGGGCGGCGAAATGGTGGTCCAAGGGCAACCCGATCTCGTTTCCGACCGACGCCTATGCCGCCATCGGCAAGGGGATGATGCCGGTGGTGATCTTCGTCTGCCTGGCCGTGCTGTTCCATCTGATCATGACGCAGACGAAATACGGACGGCACTGCTATGCCATCGGGTCGAACGAGGCGGCGGCGCGGATGTCGGGGATCAACGTCACCGGGCACAAGGTGCTGGTCTATACCATCGCGGGCGCGCTGGCGGCGCTGGCGGCCATCGTGCTGTCGTCCAAGAACCTGACGGCGCAGGCCGGCATGGGGGTGATGTACGAGCTTGACGCCATCGCCATGGCCGTGATCGGCGGGATCAGCCTGCAGGGCGGGCGCGGGTCGATCATCGGCACCTGTCTGGGCGCGCTGATCTTCGGCGTCATCATCTCGGGCTTCACCTTCCTCAAGCTTGACGCCTATTATCAGGAGATGGTGAAAGGCGTCATCATCGTGGGTGCCGTGGTGCTGGACCAGTGGCGGCAGAACATGCCGGGGCGGGGATAGGGCGATGACCGATGTCATTCTGGAAACGCGCGGGCTGACCAAGCATTACGGCGGTGTGCATGCGCTGACCGAGGCGAACTTTACCCTGCGCCGGGGGGAACATGTGGCGATCATGGGTGACAACGGGGCGGGCAAATCGACCTTCGTGCGCCAGATCACCGGGGTCGAGATGCCGACGCGCGGGCAGATCCTGTTCGACGGGGTGGAACACAGCTTCACCTCGCCCATCGAGGCGCGCGAGGCGGGGATCGAGACGGTGTTCCAGACGCTGGCGCTGGCCGACGACCTTGACGTGCCGTCGAACCTGTTTCTGGGGCGCGAGAAGATCCGGTTCAACCTCGGCCCCTTTTCCATCCTTGACAAGCGGGCGATGCGCGAGGCCACGCTGGCCGCGCTGCAGAAGACCGGGGTGAAGATTCCCAACCTGATGAACACCATCCGCAACATGAGCGGCGGGCAGCGGCAATGCGTGGCCATCGCACGCACCGCCGCCTTCAGGTCCAAGCTTGTCATCATGGACGAACCCACGGCGGCGCTTGGCGTGCAGGAAACCGCGCAGGTGGAAAACATCATCCGCACCCTGAAACAGGCGGGCGAGCCCCTGATCCTGGTCAGCCACAACATGCGGCAGGTGTTCGACCTGGTGGACCGAATCGTGGTGTTCCGCCGGGGCCGGATCGTGGCCGACCTGCGCAAGCAGGATACAGACGGCCAGGACGTCGTGGCCTATATCACCGGGGCCAAGACCGGCGCCGATTTCCAGGGGGCGGCTTGACCGGCAGCCCGTGACCAGACCAGAAAACCCCGGGCCACGGGCCCGGCAAAGGATACCAGCATGACAGTGAATTTCGCCATTCTCGGGGCCGGACGCATCGGCCAGGTCCATGCCCGCGCCATAGCCACCACGCCCGGCGCGCGCCTTGTCGCCATCGCCGATCCGGTCGCCGCCGCCGCCGCCTCGGTGCAGGCCGCCTATGGCTGCGACATCCGGACCATCGACGCCATCGAGGCCAGCCTCGATGTGGATGCCGTGGTGATCTGCACCCCCACCGACACCCATGCCGACCTGATCGAACGCTTCGTGCGCGCGGGCAAGAAAGTGTTCTGCGAAAAGCCGGTCGATCTGTCGCTGGCGCGCGTTGCCGCCTGCCTGAAGGTGGTCGAGGCCGAGAAGGGCACGCTGATGGTCGGCTTCAACCGCCGCTTTGACCCCGATTTCAAGGCGCTGAAGGCGGCCATCGACGCGGGGTCCATCGGCCCGGTCGAGATGGTGACGATCATCAGCCGCGACCCCGGCGCGCCCCCGGCCGATTACATCACCCGGTCGGGCGGCATCTTCCGCGACATGACGATCCACGACTTCGACATGGCGCGCTGGCTGCTGGGCGAAGAGGTAGAGACGGTGCAGGCCGCCGCGTCGGTGCTGACCGATCCGGCCATTGCGGCACTTGGCGATTTCGACAGCGTCAACGTCATCCTGCGGACGGCCTCCGGGCGGCAGGCGATCATCTCGAACAGCCGCCGCGCGACCTATGGCTATGACCAGCGGATCGAGGTGCTGGGCGCCAAGGGGATGCTGCAGGCCGAGAACCAGGCCGAAAACCGCGTGACGATGGCCGATGCGGGCGGCTACCACGCCGCGCCGCTGCTGAACTTCTTCATGTCGCGCTATACCGCCGCCTATGCCAACGAGATCGCGGCCTTTGTCGCCTCGGTCACGCAGGGCACCGTGCCGCCGACCACCGGGCAGGACGGAATGCTGGCCCTGGCGCTGGCCGATGCCGCCCTGAAATCCGTGTCCGAAGGGCGGGCGGTCAAGGTTGCGGAAATCCTGTAGGGCTGTGCCTGCGGCGGCTCGTGCCGGTTTCGGCCCGAGCCAACCCGCCGCCTTGCCGGACCGGGCACAGATGGTCCGGTTTGTCTGAACAGGTTCCGGGCGCCATCTGGCAGGCTGTTGAAACAGTCGGCCCCCGGCGCGGTTTGCGGAGCGTGGTTCGGGGTACGGCGGGGTGGGGGGAACGGGGCGGACGGTGCGAGCGGATCGCTGTTCAGCGATACCGATGTTCAGGTGCCCATCCCTGCGCGGCATCTGCGGCGCACGATCCGGCAGGGGGTGGGCGGCGCGCGGGCGGGCCTTGGTCCTTGGTTCGCGGCGCGCTGCACCGACGTCGGTCGCCCCTCGATCCCGTCCGGACCCGACGGCCCTGTCGGGGAAACCGGCCCGGCCGACCGAAGCCAAGACCTGCGCCATGCCCCGTCAGAACCGCACGGCAGAAGCCGACTTCCGGGGCGAGAAGCGATAAAGCGCCCCCTGTGCCTCGCCCCCCGACCCGGACGCACAGCGCTGCAGAAACCCCCCGGGCATTGGCGCGATGCGGTGCTTCATCGGCCATGCCCCGACGCGGCCAGATCGCGCAGGCCGACCTGACACAGGCCGACGGCCATGCAGACCGGCGCGCCGCCCGCGACATGATCCATCGCCATTCCCCCGGATCGACCCGGCAACTGACGCCGGGCGCGGACCGGCGCCACGACAGCGCCGACTTCGCGCGCGACAGTCTGCGCAAAGCAAAACGTTCCGGCCCGCGGACTTCTTCAGAAACCTGCCAAAGGGATGCGACGGCGGCCTGATGGCTGCTTCACGCGACAGCAGTCGCAGGCATTCGAAACTGTCTGCTTTGGTCACGAACTCTGCGGAGAGATCACAACCCGCTTGCCGCGATGATCGCCTCGGCAATGTCCGCTATCGGCGTCTGCGACTTCATCGACTTTTCCCGGATGCGGACATAAGCCTCTTCTTCCGAGATGCCGCGGTCGCGCGACAGGATGCGGACCGCCTGCTCGACCTGCCTGCGCGCGCGCAGCGTGTCATCCAGCGTGCGGATTCTTTGCTTCAACCGACCTTCGCGCCTGGCCATGCCAAGGGCGGTCGTGATGGCTGCCAGCACCCCGAAGATGCGCAGCGGCTTGGACAACACGCCATGCACATGCCGCCGGCCGATCTCTTCCAGGATGTCCGGCGTTTCGTAGGCAATGATCGCGATATGGGCGGCCTCGCTGCCCTCGGCCATCCAGGCGACCGACGTGCTGTCGCCCAATCCGCTGAGTTGAAAGAAGACAACGTCGTACTCGTCTTTCAGTCTGTCGGGTGGTGGCCAGAGGCATTCTGTCTGGCAACCGATGCGGCGCAGTTGATCGTGCAGGACCTTGCGATCCTGATCTTCGGGATGAAGGATCAATATCCGCGCCCGGCGCAACCGCCGAATGAAGGTCGTCGTGTCAGAGGCATCCCTGCCGGTCATCCGGGCATCGCGCCGACCGAACGGTCATAGGCGATCAGGTAGGGGTCGGCGCGGATCACCATGGGCGACCGCCAGACGACCGCATATTGCCCGTCGGCATCCGCCTTCCCGATCAGCGGGCGGACCGAGACATGGTTGGTTTCGGCGTCGATGCACAGATCACCGCCGGGCGCGTTGAACACGGCACCCGACAGCGCGGTCAGAAGGGCGTCGGTCTCTCCGCGCCCTGCCGTCCGCAGCGCGTTGGCGTAAAAGTGGACCAGCGCATAGGCCGCCTGCGCATAGACGCCGGGTGATCCGTTCTTGTGAAAGCTGCGATAAAGCGCGGTAAACGCGGCATTTCCCGGCCAGTCGATGCTGCTGAAATAGGCGGAAACGGCCAGATGTCCGACGCGGGCGGCAGGCGACATCAGCGCCAGTTCCGCCTCGGTCGTGGTCAGGGATGCTATGGGCGCGCGCCTGGGTTGGGGGCAGGCCGCTGCATAGGCTTCGTAAAGGTCGATGCTGTGGTGCCCGACAACGGTGGACAGGATCGCATCGGGTTTCTGGTCGGCAACACGGCGGGCCGTCATGCCGAAATTCTCGGGCGTCGAAGACAGGGACAGATACTGCTCGCTGACGCAGGTGCCGCTGCTCTCGAACAGGAACTCTTTCACGATCCGGTTGATCTCGCGCGCGTAAAGCGTGTCTGATCCGACCAGCGCAATCTGGCGCCCGTGTCGGGTGTAAAGATACTCCAGCAGCGGAACGACAAGCTGGTTGGGCACGGCACCCCCATAGATGACGTTTGGCGAATATTCGAACCCTTCATAGACCGACGGATAGAAGAGCAGGCCGTTGAAACGCTCTACCACCGGCAGAACGACCTTGCGGCTGGACGACAGACAACATCCGAAGATCACATTCACCTTTTCCCGCAGCAGAAGTTCGGTCGCCAGTTCGGCGAACATGCGGTCGCAGCCCTTGGGATCGACGATGACCGGGGAAAGGGGGTGCCCGTCGACGCCATCCCGGGCGTTGATCTCTTCGCAGGCCACAAGGATGCCGCGCAGGTGGGCCGTCTCGGACACGTCCATCACGCCCGACTGCGACAGCAGCACGCCAAAGCGGAAGGGCTCTTTCGCCAAGCACATCACTCCGTCAGATTGATCGCAGGATCAAAGCGTTTTGCGATCTGCAAAAGCCGTTCGTCCTGCCCCGGCCTGCCCATCAGCATGATGCCGATCGGCAGCCCTGCGGAAGACAGCCCGCAGGGCAGCGTCACAGCGGGCAGACCGGCCAGATTCCCCGGCCAGCAGAACCAGGTCATGCTGTCCTGGGTCGTCACGCGCCGACCGCCGAACGCCTGCCAGTCGGAATCCATTGCGGGGGCCGGTACGGGAAGCGTCGGCAGAACGAGCGCATCCCAATCCCCCAGGCCCGATGCGAGCAGAGTGCAGAATTCCGCGCGAACCTGCTGGGCGCGCAAAAGCTCCTGTGCGCTCAGATATTGCCCGGCTTCCAGATGCGCGCGCGTGACCGTGGAAAATCCGGCCGCGTTCGCGGCAAGCAGCGGCTGGTGATAGGCGGTCGCCTCGCAGTGCAGGATGGTTTCCCACGCACCGAAAAAGCGCCGCATGCCGGGAAGCTCGCGGGTGTCAACCATGCAGCCTCGCGCGCTTTGCAGGGCGGCTGCAACGGACGCATCCACCTCGGCGCTGCGTTCAAGGCCGGGGCCTGTCAGGTGCAAAAGCCGCACTGTGCGCGAGTGGGCCGCCACGGGCCGAAACGGGCGGCTGCCCCGCGTTGCCGCATCGCCTGCGTCCTCGCCCAGCAGGCAGGACAACAGAACCGCAAGATCATCAAGCGACGCGGCCAGCGGACCTGGCGCGTCAAGCGACCAGCTCAGCGGCAGGACACCGTGGCGCGAGGCACGGCCATAGGTCGGCTTGAAACCATAGATGCCGCAGGCCGATGCCGGAATGCGGATGGACCCGCCAGTATCGCTGCCAAGCGCCGCCGTCACGATCCCGGCTGAAACGGCAGCCGCCGATCCGCCGCTGCTGCCGCCGGTGATGTGCCGGGGGTTGTGGGGGTTGCGGGTTGGGCCGAAACTCGATGTCGTGTTGGTGGCCCCGTAGGCCCATTCGTGCATGTTGGTCTTGCCGAAGATCACCGCGCCGCCCCGGCGCAGGCGCGCCACCAGGGTCGCATCCACGCCGGCGGGTTCCAGCGGCAGCGCATCCGAACAGGCGGTGGTTGGATAGTCCGCTGTCAGATAGTTGTCCTTTACCGCAATCGGGATGCCGTCCAGCGGGCCGAGCGTGGTCCGGGCCGCACGTCTGCCATCAGAGGCCTCGGCGGCGGCCAGCACTTTTTCGGGGTCAAGGGCGACGAAGGCATTCAGCCCGTGGAACGCCTCCGCCCGGCTCAACGCCGCCTCGGCCAGATGACGTGCGGTCGTGTCGCCGCGACCGAGCGCCGCGATCTGGTTGACCATGCGATCAGTCTTTCGGAGCATCGCGCACCTCGACCGGGAACAGGGAAACGGGCAGGAAGAGATGCGCAGGTTCGGGTGCCGGTCGAGTCGGCGCGGTGGCCAGCGCGCCCCGGATGCGGGCCAGAGTGGCCTTGATCATCGCCGTCTGTTCGGGTGTCAGGGGATCAGGCTGCATCGTCATACCCCGAGCAGGTTTTGCTGCAACGCCGTGTCGGCGCGCAGGGTGTCGCGGTCAACCTCCATCCGGATGCGGCCCTTTTCCATCACATAGGCCCGCCCGGCGATGGAAAGGCAGAAGTCGAGGTCCTGTTCGGCCACAAGAATGGCGATGCCGCGTTCGGCGTTGATGCGTTTCAGGATGCCTGCAATCTCATCGATGATCGACGGCTGCACGCCTTCGGTCGGTTCGTCCAGAAGCAGGATGCGGGGTTGCGTCGCCAGGGCACGGGCCAGCGCCAGAACCTGCTGCTGCCCGCCCGAAAGACCCCCGGCCAGATCGTCCCGCTTGGGCCTTAGCATCGGGAAATCGGCCAGCGCCGCCGTGACGGCGGCCCTGTGGTCATGCCCGGTTGCCGCCGCAGCGACAGCGATGTTTTCCGAAACGGTCATGCGTGGAAACACGAAACGGCCCTGCGGCACATAGCCGACGCCCAGCCGCGCGCGCCTTTCGGGCGCGGCGGGGGCAAGCTTGCCATCGATTTCCACATGTCCCGCCATGGCGGGAATACTGCCGATGGCGAACCGCATCAGGGTGGATTTGCCGACCCCGTTGCGGCCCAGAAGCGCCACCACCTCGCCGCGCATCACCGCGATGCTGACATCCCGGATGATCGTGGTCTTGCCATAGCCGCCGGTGGCGTTGACCAGCCTAAACATGCTGACGCCTTCCCAGATAGATGTCCAGCACCCGCTCATCGGCGCGCAGGGAGTCGATGTCGCCCTCGGTGAAGACTTCGCCCTGATGAAGAACCGTGACGTGGCCTTCCAGCGTGCGAACGAAGTCCATGTCATGCTCGACCACGACCACGGTGGTGTGCCGTGCCAGGGTGCGGACCAAAAGCGACAGTTCGCGCGTTTCCTCATTGGTCATTCCGGCAGCGGGTTCGTCCAGCAGGACCACGCGGGGGGCAAGGCACAGCACCATGCCGATATCCAGCCACTGCTGCTGCCCGTGCGACAGCGCCTGCGCCTCGACCGCGGCCTGAGCCGTCATTCCCAGCATGGCAAGAACCCGGCCCGCCACATCGGCAGCCTTCGCCTTGTTCCGGGTGCGGGCAAAGGCCGCCGTCCAGAGGTTGTCATAAACGCTGAGCGCGCCGAACACCTGCGGTTTCTGGTTCTTCACGCCCATGCCCAGGCGGACCCGGCGAAAGATCGGCGCATGGGTGACATCTGTGTCGCCGATCATCACTCGGCCGCCTTCGGGCTGATAGACCCCGACGCAGGTCTTCAGATACGAGCTTTTGCCGGCACCGTTCGGCCCGATCAGCGCCATCGGCCGCCCCGGTGCAAAGCTGCGGCTGACATTGTTGACCGGGATCACCCCGCCGAACTGCTTGAACACCCTGTCTGTTGAAAGGGTCTTGGCGGGGCCGACCTGGATCTCGGCCTCACGCATGATCCGGTCCAGATCGCCTACGTTGATCCGGACCTCGCCCGCGTCGCGGGCCGCAGCGTTGGGGTCCGGCAGAAAGCGTCGCCACAACTGGTCAAAAGCGCCGAGGATGCCGTTGCGCAGGAACAGCACCAGAAGCACCAGCACGATGCCAAGGATCAGCGTGGTCTGCCCACCCGCAACCCCACCACCCAGCCAGAAGGACAGCCCGCCGATTGTCAGCGCACCGACGAACGGCCCGGCCAGCGTTCCCAGACCGCCGACCAGCACATGGATGGGCGGCAGCAGTGCCTCCTGCACCGAAAACATCGACGGGTTCAGATAGTTCGACCAAAGCGCGAAAAGCCCCCCGGCAAGCCCCGCGACCGCCCCGGCCCAGGCCATGTTCACCACCTGCACGCGGCGCACGTCGTAGCCCAGCAACTCGGTCTTCTGAATGTCGAGGCGGATGCAGTCGACCACCCGGCCAAAGGTGCTGCGCATCAGCGCAAGGGTCGCGAAATAGGCCAGTGCCGCGACGATGACGCAGACCGCAAAGACCCCGTTCGGTGGCAGCGCCCGCGCGTGCGGACCAAATCCGATCACAATTCCGGGGATGCCCGACATGCCGTTGTCGCCACCGACAACCGCCTTGCCGACAGCGAATTTCAGCGACTGGGTCAGGGACCACAGAAGCAAGGTGAACGTGTAGGACAGAATCGTCGCCTGCAGCGGCCCCATGCGGGCAAGGAAGATCAGCGCGCCCAGCACGCCGGCGCAAAGCCCGCCGAACAGGGCGGCCAGCGGCAATGTCGGCAGCAGCGTATTGCCGATGACCGGTGCCAGGTTGACGGCGGCAATCGCGCCAAGATAGCCGCCCAGCCCGAAGAAAGCCGTCTGGCCAAGGCTGAGAAACCCGCCGCGCCCCCAGACGATATCAAGGCTGAGGCCCAGAATACCGAAGATCACCCAGGACGCGCCCAGAAAGGCCAGATAGGGATCCATGACAAACGACAGGCAAAGGGCCAGGGCGACCGCAATCGCCGGGAAAAGCCATGCGGAGGCGCGGTAAAGCCGCTGCGATAGGGTCATGCCTGCCGCCTCACAGCTTGCGCCGCCAGCGGGCGGAGATACCAAGCGGGTAGCGCCACAGAAGCAGCGCCGTGGCGACAAAGAAGAAAGCATCCCCCGCGACCGAGGTCAGGAAGCTGGCCGTGACCGACGCCCCGCCGCCAAGCCCGAGTGCTGCCAGCGCAGAGCCCGTCAGGGTCACCGGACCGGCCACGACGACGGTCAGGAAGGCCTTGATGACGAATGCGAACCCCATCGAGGGTGTTGCAGGCACGATGGGCAGCAGCACGGCGCCGGCAAACCCGGCCAGCCCGCAGCCAAGCGCAAAAGTCATGGTGTTGACCCGGGCCGAGGAGATGCCGATGGCGCGCGCCATTTCCGGCACCTGGATCGAGGCGCGGGCCTTCATGCCGTAGACGCTGCGCGTCATCAGCAGATAGACGAAGCCCAGCATCGCAAGCGCCACCCCGTTCATCAGCAGCGGATAGACCGCGAGCGAATAGGCCCCGATCTGCACGCTGATCTGCGGCATGCCGATGCCGGGTGACACGGTGCCGAACGTCAGCACCGCAAGCTGGTAGAAGGCGATGCTGATGCCCCATGTCGCCAGCATCGTGTCGAAGATGCGCCCGTAAAGGCGGCTGATGACAAGCACCTCGACCAGCGCGCCGATGGCCATCGTGACGGCTACGGCAACCGGGATCGACAGGACATAGGGCACACCCGCCTGCGTGACGGTCAGCGCCGTATAGGCCCCGATCATCAGGAACTCGCCATGCGCCAGGTTGATGACCCCCATCAGACCGAAGACGACGGCAAGGCCGATCGTGGCGATCAGAAGAATCGCGGCGCTGGACAGCGACGACAGCAGGACTGTCGCCAGAAAATCGGGGGCCATGGCTTGTCCCTTGGACTGAGGTGACCGGCGCGCCCGGACCAGTCCGGGCGCGCAAGGAACGTCACATGCCTTCCGGCGTGAACTGCGTGGCGATGGTGGGATCCTTGATGAGGTCGCACTTGGCGTTCTCATAGGCGGGGGCCACGCCCTCGAACGTCTCCACGACCTTGAAGCTGTGGTTCGCGTCGCCCTCGACGATATAGATGTTCTGGCGCAGGTGATGCGATCCCGGCTCGATGGTGACCGTGCCGTTGGGCGCATCAAAGCTCAGGCCGCTTTCCAGTGCCGCAGTGACCGCCGCGATGTCGGTGCTGCCTGCCTTGGTGACCGCCGCCGCCCACAGGTGCACGGCGTTCCAGGTATCGACGGCCACCGAGACGATGGGTTCCGACGATCCGTATTTGGCCGTCCACGCGGCGACAAAGGCGGCGTTGGCCGGGTTGTCGACCACCTGGAAATAGCCCTGGCTCGCGATCAGCCCCGCGCCTGCTGCGGGTGACACCACGACCTGCTGGTTGCCCGACCCATAGTTGGTCGAGACGACACCCATCTTTTCCTTCAGGCCTGCCGCCGCGAACTGCTCCAGAAACCCGGTCTGGTTGGCACCCACCGGCAGGGCCACCACGAAATCGGGCGCGGACTGCTGAATCTTCTGGATGGTCGGGGCATAGTCCGTGACGGTCAGTGCAAGGAAGTCCTCGCCGACCACTTCACCGCCATACTGCTTGGCGTATTCATGGACCCAGTGCGCGGAAATGGTGCCAAAGTTGTAGTCCGGTGCCATGATGTAAATCTTCGGGCCGTATTTCTTGATCGCCCATTCGATCAGCACGTCAAGCTGCTGCGACGCCGATGATCCGGTCACGAAGGTCTGCTTGTCGCAGGCCCCGCCCTCGTAAAGCGATGGGTAGAAGTAAAGCGTGTTGTTGGCCTGCACGATCGGCCGGATTGCCTCGCGCGAGGATGAGGTCAGGCCCGCAAACAGAACATCGACCTTGTCCCGCAGGATCGCCGTCGTGGTGAACTGGGTGTATTTGGTCAGTTCGGACTGGGCATCATAGCCGACCACCGTGACCGGTTCGCCCAGCACACCACCCGCCGCGTTGATCTGTTCCACGGCCAGTTCAAGCGCATTGTTCTGCTGGATGCCGTAGATGTTCAACCCGCCGGTCAGGTCGAAGATCGCGCCGATCTTCGTTTCGGCGAATGCACTGCCGCCCGCGAAGATCGCGAGACTTGCAGCCACGATAAGTTTCTTCATTGCGGAGCCCCTGTTGTTCACGCGAAACAGAACATCAGGACAGCAAAAAGCGCAACCGAACTGTTGTTCTGCTGCGCTGCATGGATTTTCTCGTGCTTCACTGCACTGTATAAAGGTGGAAGAAGCCGCCTCTCAAGTCAACACTTAAAAGGTCGTTTAGCACCGAACCACAGCTTTTCGCAAGCATCCGGCTCCGTGGCCTTCATCGTTCCACATGATTTATCCGTGGCTTACCGGCATTTCTCGGTCGCAGCAGGCAATCCATCCAAGCGACCGCTGACGCTGAACGCCGAGCGCTGAGCGGGCAATGCCGGTAAGCTGCCCGTCTGCGATCCGCGCAGGGTGTCGTTCATGGGCGAAACTGTCGAAGTCTTCGGACAGCCGTGCCTGTGTTGGGAAACAGCCGAAGTCGGGGTTGTGCCGGTCGCAGAGGAACCAGAGCACGATCTTGGTGGCAAGCTTCAGCCCGCGTTGCTGGATGGCCCAGATGGTTGCCCGGTGGCGCATGGCACCGCCCTCCGCGCCGGGCTTATGCGGCTGGCGAAGCCGCGGGTCGCGAGCGCACCCGACGCGTCATCGACCGACCGGACCGGCGCCCAAGCAAGGCCCTGCGCGCAGAGGATGTCGCGAAAAACCTCTTCGGATTTACATCCGGGCCGCGTGGATGAGCAGCGAGTCCGGATGCTGCGGAACATCGGCGAGAATGCCGCGCGCCTCGGTCAGGCGGTCGCGCATCCAGTCGCAGGTCGCGGTGCTCGGAAGAACAGGCGGCGGGGACAGGAGCCGGGTCGCTTCCGCCCCCCGGCCAGTTTGGCCCGGGGCATTTCCTGCGCATCCAGCCAGTCCGGCACCGCCCGGCGGCGATAAAGCACCCTGCGCCCGGCGCAGACGCAGGGCGGATTGAGGGGATGCACATCACCCTTCTGGTGCGGATTCACGATCAGCGCCAAGGTTCCGCTATCCTTGGTGGACACGGACCCGCAGCATCAGCGCGCGGCAGTGTGGTCAGGCCGGACGGCTACCCCGGCATCGGCATGTTTGCGAAACGGTCTCCGTCGCCGACCCAGTCGTCGGCGATCAGGGAGTTGCCTTGCAGCATTTGAAGTCAGGTTCAGATCAGACCACGGGTCGCAAGGTTGGTCATCAGCGAGCGTGTGCCAAAGGTCCACTCGGGGCAACTGGTCGACAGGTCCACTGTATTCTTCAACGCTCCCAGTTCTTTGGCAGAGATCGTGACCACGTCGCCCAGCTTGTGCGTGAAACCGCCGCCTGACCCGTCACGGTGTTGGGTCGGCGCAAAGAGAGTGCCAAGGAACAACATCAGTCCATCGGGGTACTGGTGATGTCGCCCGATGGTCTGGGCAACAAGATCGCCTGGGTCGCGGCTTATCTCGGACATGGACGAGGTGCCCTTGAGGAGGAAATTGTCCTTCCCCTCGACTGTCAGCGACAGGTCGATCCGGCGCACATCGTCTGGCCCGAAGGTGTCGTCGAAAAGCCGGATGAACGGTCCGATCGCGCAGGAGGCATTGTTGTCCTTGGCCTTGGAAAGCAGAAGAGCCGACCGGCCCTCGATATCGCGCAGGTTTACATCGTTGCCAATTGTCGCCCCTACGATCCGACCGCGCGATGAGACAGCAAGGACAATCTCTGGCTCGGGGTTGTTCCACTTTGATGCAGGGTGCAGGCCAATCCGCGCACCGTGACCGACCGACGACAGGACCTGCGCCTTTGAAAAGACCTCGGCATCGGGCCCTATACCCACCTCGAGGTACTGGCTCCACAGCCCTTCGGCCTGGAGAGCTGCCTTGGCCGCATTCGCCTCGATTGACCCCGGGCGGATGTTGCGCAGTGAAGCACCGATCGCGGCCGCAACCCGCAGCCGGATTGCATCGGCACGCGCCGGGTCGCCCCCGGCACGCTCTTCGATGACCCGCTCCACCATCGAGCCTGCAAAAGTCACGCCGCATGCCTTTACCGCCTGCAGGTCGCATGGGGCCAGAAGGTGCCGGACTGCCGGATTCTCTGCCGGTGCCGACAAAAGTTCGTCCAGATTCCCGACAATCGGTCCCGGGGCTGCGCATACATATCCCGCCGGGTCGTCCATCTCGCAGATATCGCGTGCGAGGGGCGCGGTCGCGGATGTGATGTCGTGCACTTGCCCATCGCGCACAGTCACGACAGACGGGCCGGCTGCGACAGGATCCCAGATGCGGCCCAACCAGGTTCCGGTAGAAAAAACGCTCATCTTCGTAAATCCCTAGCGTCTCTTGCTTTGTATCGCACCGGCAATCACGGCAAGAAGGATGACAACACCGCTGATCACGCCTTGAGAGAATGGGGATACACCCATCAGAACCATCCCGTTCTTGAGCGTCGCCATGAACAAGGCCCCGATCAGCGTTCCGATGACGCTTCCCGCACCGCCGAAGAGGCTGGTCCCCCCGATGATCACGGCAGCGATCACATCAAGCTCCCAACCTTGTGCAACCGTTGGCGTGCCGGAATTCAGACGCCCTGCCAGGAGAATTCCGGCCGCTGCCGAGAGTGCGCCGCACAGCATCAGGACCCCGATCTTGACGGCCCCCACACTGATTCCGGAAAGCCGACTTGCCTCTTCGTTGCCGCCAACTGCATAGACCATCCTGCCAAGGGTCGTCCGGTTCAGGACAAACCAGCCAGTCAGAAATGTCGCAAACATAACCAGCACGGTGATCGGCACGCCAAGAACGGCGCCGTTCCCGAGAAAGTCGAACACTGGGGGCAAGGGCGAAATCGGAAAGCCGCCACTGATCAGAAACCCTCCTGATCGCGCTGCGGTCAGAACGGCAAGTGAAGTGATGAACGTTGGAATCAGAAGAACCACCCTCAACGCACCGATGAGAAAGCCAAGGCTTGCCCCCATCATCACTGTCAGCGCCATTGCCAGGTAAGGTGACATGCCCAGTGTGACCGCAAGGTAGGCGACCGTCACCCCCGCCAGCGCGGCCGTCGAGCCGACGGAAAGATCAATTTCGCCGCCGATGATCACCATGGTCATGCCGACACTGATGATCCCGATCATGGACGTATGTCGCAGGATATTGGTCAGGTTTGC